>JAIRYT010000062.1 GCA_031267675.1 Treponema sp.
CCGGCGGTATCAACCATGTCGTCAATAATCCACAGAATTTTACCTTCGATAGGTTCTGACGAAAGAATATCGATACATTCAACGGTATTGCATTTTGAATAATCCCGCTGCTTATGGGCGACGACCAGCGGGACGCCGAATGAATTGGAAAATTTCCGGGCAAGTTTTTCGCCGCCCGCGTCCACGGAACAGAACGCCCAGGCGGGGCGGACATTGTGCACCAGTGTGTCGACATCCTTGATATAGACGTCGCAAAGCCGTTTTTTTAACAGCGTCAACGCGGGAATATCGTCCATGCTGCTTATGGCGGGATCGATCATTGTTTTTGATTTATCCGAATGAAGCTGATAGGTAATAAAATGAGTAACCCCAAGACTGGAAAGAATTTTAAGGTGAACCCACAGGCCCACCGAACTGCGGCGGGTGGTACGGTCGGAGCGCGAACAGGAAACAAAGGGTTCAAACACAAAAATGCGCCCGGCCTGCGCCCGCTTTAGGGCGTCAATGGCGCAGTACAGCTCTATTTTTGCCTCGTCAACCCCGACGCCGGCTTCGTTGCGGGCGCAGCTTGCAAAAACAATAATGTCTTTTCCGCGTATTGACGAATTGATCACGACTTCGCATTCGCCGTCGGCAAAACGGTCCGTTGTCAGCGCTTCAATCCGGTCAATCGACGCGGCAAAACCGGCAAACGCGGGAAACTTTGCCACATATTCAGTTACCCGTTTCGCGTACCCCTGCATGGAACGGGTCGCGGTAATAACAAATTCATTCATGGAAGCCCCCGGCCCATGGTAGCACATCCTGATGATTTAATTAAGCCGATCCGCCAATGGTTCTACCTGTTGATCCTGCAGCTGTTCAAGCAGCCCGCCGTAAAGCGCGCCGCTTTCCGGATCGCGGGCCAGCGGCAGCAGCTCCGCGAGCGGCTGCAGGGCAAAGCGCCGTTCCTTTAGGCGCGGGTGGGGAATACAAAGATGCGGCAGCGAAACAATCCGCGAGCCAAACAGCAAAAGGTCAATATCCAGCGTACGCGGGCCCCAGCGTTCTTCGCGTTCGCGCATCCTTCCGTACCGCGCTTCGATGTCTTGTGTTTCCGCAAGCAGCGCCTCCGGACTTCCGCTGTAGAAGCCGCAGCAGGCGGCGTTGATAAACGCCGCCTGCCGGGTAAGATGCAGCGCCGCGCTTGTATACAGTCCGGAAACCCTTATGTCAGAAAGAACCGCTCCCAGGTCCTGCAGCGCGGCACTGACAAGATCTTTTGGGCTCATGGCGCCAAACGGGCGGTTTGATCCCAGCCCCAGAACAGCGCGTTCCATGTTTCCGCCTAAAACAGATCCCCTTCATCCGGGACAAAATCTTCCCCGCCGGAAACTTCCAGCGACGCTTCTTCTTTTTTGGGCCGTCCTCTTTGGGCCGGGCCGGCGGCCGGGGTTTCCGGTTTTACCGCCGCTGCCTCCGGTTTTGCCGCCGCCGGAGCGCCGGCGCGATCCGCAAAAATAAGTTTGCGGAGTTTTGCTTCGATTTCGGCGGTAAAATTCTGGTTGCTCTCCAGGTATATTTTGGCGTTTTCGCGGCCCTGGCCGATCTTTTCTTCGCCGACGTTATACCACGCGCCTTTTTTCTCGATCAGCTCGTGTTTTACCGCCGCGTCAAGAAGACTGCCGATCGCGGAAATACCCTTGCCAAAAATAATTTCCATTTCCGCCTTGCGAAAGGGCGGCGCCACTTTATTTTTTACCACTTTGACGCGGATGCGGTTTCCGACAGCGTCGGTATCTTTGCCGCCCTCAATCGTCTCAATGCGGCGTACTTCCAGCCGTACCGATGAATAAAATTTAAGCGCGTTGCCGCCGGTTGTTGTTTCGGGGTTGCCAAACACAATGCCGATTTTCATGCGTATTTGGTTGATAAAGATCAGAATGGTCCGCGATTTGCCAATGGTCGAAGTAAGCTTTCGCAGGGCCTGGCTCATAAGGCGGGCCTGTAACCCCATGTGCGCGTCCCCCATGTCGCCGTCAATTTCCGCCTGCGGAGTAAGAGCTGCGACAGAGTCAACAACAATCACGTCCACCGCGCCCGAGCGAACCAGACTGTCGGCGATTTCCAGGGCCTGTTCCCCCGAATCAGGCTGGGATACCCATAATTCGTCAATGTTTACGCCCAGATTTTTTGCGTACACCGGGTCCAGCGCGTGCTCGGCGTCGATAAATGCCGCGATACCGCCAAGCTTTTGCGCCTCCGCCACCGCGTGCAGGGCCAGCGTCGTCTTGCCGCCCGATTCCGGGCCGTAGATTTCGATAATCCTGCCCCGGGGGTAGCCTCCTACTCCCAGCGCCTCGTCAAGCAGCATGGACCCCGAGGGAATTACCTCTATGCCCGCCGCGTTTGTATGGTCGCCAAGCCTGATAAACGAGCCGGAACCATACTGTTTTTCAATTTGAAGGCGGGCCGCCTCCAGGGCTTTCTTTTTTTCATCGCCGGATCCAAGGGGATTCCCCCTTGTTTTTTCTTCTGTCACTTTTGCCATCCTTTCCTCCCTGACCTATATATGGCAATAGGTACGTTCTTGCTTTAGAGCCTTTAGAAAAATAGCATTTTTTTAAAAAAAAAGTAAGCCGCCGTTTAAAAAAAGTCCATAGCGCTTGACAGCGTGAAAGGTCCATGAAACAATATTTTCGCCCGGTGTCGCGGCGACTGGCCGGAAACACCGCATCGGCCAGGAAGGGGAAGGGGGAGAGCTTCGGGCGGGAAGAACAGGAACAGTACTTTTACCGCGGCCTTTTGAGCGCCGGCCCGGTGACCGGTTGTCGGCGGGTCCGGTCACGGGCGCGGAATGCGTGCGGGGAACCGCAGGCAGGACGCCGGAAGGCGGCGGACAAAGCGTTCCGCTTTAGCGGCGCTGCTCGGCCAGGGCGAAAATTGAAAGAGAATTATTCGCGGACATTCGTGTAATTCGCGGAAAAAAAGAAAGGGGTCCGCTAATTACGCTAATTAACGCGAATGGAGAAAGAAAGGAGGGTATTAATTGCCGCAGGAAAACAATATGGCAGGTAATAAAAAAACAATATTCCTCTTAGCCGCTGGCTATATTGCTCTTTTAGCTGTTTATTCCGTGTATTTCTTCTACCGAAAAGAGAAAAATGTTTTATTATTCTGGGGTATTTCCTTTGCCATAAATATTTTTTATTTCTTAATTAATTACAAGAAGGGTTTTAAAACGATTAGAATTACCGTTAGTGAAACTGTATTCTTTAATTTTGCCCTTCTGTCATTTTTTCGTTTGCTATTTTACCGCTTTTTCAGATTGAGCAATTTGCTAGCGCATTCCGGCCTGCAAATGTTGTTTTTTTACCGGTTTGTAGTGCTCGAAACATTTTTCGCGGGGAATTGGTTGTTGCCAATTTTGGTGAAACTATGGCAAATTATGAATGCCGTAACCAACCGAAGGTAAAAGTTTAAATTTGACACCGCGGCCGTGGTTTTCAATGTCCGCCTTTTGCAATCTGTTCGTTCCATAAAACGTTAATTTTGTCTATCATGGCTTGATCATTTGATTCTTCGGCCGCTTTTAACGAGTTTTCATCGAGTTCGGTATATTTTAACAACAAATCAACCTGGCTTTCCCAAAAAACACCTTTTTTTATTGCCTCATTTATCGCCCGGGTACCGTTTAGGAAATACTCTTTTGCTTCTTTGTCCGTTATTCTCTTTTGCACCGCTTCATAACCAAAAGGGTATGGGTGGCTCAATTTATCGGGGTCAGCGCCAGCCTCCAAAAAAACTTCCAGAACACGGTTGACATCGGCGATAAAACTCTGCATATGATATCTAAAATCCGCATCATTTTCATCAACCGATTCATTATTTAATTCGCGTTGTTCTTTTTCTGATTCCAGGCTTTTATTATCCCACATAGAAACACGTTCCCAAATATATGGCCTTTCATTAATATCAGCACCGGCCTTAACAAGTACATTAAAAGTCGCGATATCGGGAGGCGGGTTGGGAATGGTTTCATCAAGACGTAATGTGTAATAAGTATAATAAAATGATCTTGCAACAACATTAAGCGGATTTGAGTCGACCCAACCCGCTTTCCCACGGCAAAAATCCGGATTTGGGCCTCTTTCCAGGAAAGATTCAACCAGGGGATAATCCCGTCTATAGACGGCATAATAGAAACCACGGTTAAACTTATCCTTCTTGGAAGGAAATAGCAGTCGTAATATATCTACTTCCTGTTCGTTCTCCATTTCAGCCGGCTCATTATCAAAATCTTTTCCTCCACAGCTAATTATTGAAAATAAGCTTAAATAGCAGATATAAAATAACGCCTTTTTCATTGCATACCCTCAATTTCCTCCCCGGCCTTTTTTTGCCAGTTTTCTAATAAGCGGGGCGCTCCGGGCGGCGTTTGCGGTCAAAAAAAACGCCTCCACGGCCCGGAATTTGCGGTTTAGCTGGTAAAAGACTTTGAGGGGATGGTTTAAAGTTGGTTTCGTAAACCATGGCTTAGTATAACGGAATTTTAGCGGTATCAACAAGCGCGCAAAGACCTAAACCGGCCGCCCGGCGGCTCTGGAGCGGTTGATCCCGGTGACTCGCGGACAAGAAAAGCTAAGCGCCGCTCCCAAAACGCCGATACTGTACACAGGAGTGTGAAATGGTCAAAGGCATCTATACCGCGGCCAGCGGAATGCGGGCCCAGCAGTGGCGGCTTGATTCGGTAGCAAATAATCTGGCGAATATTAATACAGACGGATACAAGCGGGAACAGGCTGCTTTTAAGGCCAACCCCGAAATGCTTCTTCGCAGAACCAGCGACGACGGGGTTTATCTAAATCCCTTTGGTTCGGCAGACGCCGCGCCCATCATAGGAAAACTGGGAACAGGCGTAGAATTAAACGAACTGTACGTTGATTTATCGCAGGGCGCTTTTAAGGAAACAGAAAACGACTATGATCTGGCGCTTTACGGCAAGGGCTTTTTTTCGGTAGCGACTCCCTATGGGGAGCGTTATACCCGAAACGGTTCGTTCCAGCGGGGAAAAGAAGGCTACCTTGAAACAAAGGAAGGGTACCCCGTGCTGGGGCTTAACGGTCCCATCCGCGTACAGGAAAATAACTTTAAGGTTGACAAAGAAGGCAATGTCTGGATTAACGCGGAATACGCCGATGAGCCTGAAACCATGATTTCGCGCCTTGATAACGAATGGGGCGAAGTAGTCCTCTTGGATACGCTTAAAATAGTTGATTTTGAACGACCGAGGTATCTTAAAAAACAGGGGTCCAGTTTTTACGGCGCGAATAATGAATCGGGGCCTCCGCTGGAAATTCCCGTCGAGGCGATGCCCGGGGTATTTCAGGGGTTTAACGAAGCGGCAAACGTCGAACCTGTTGTCGAGATGGTGCAAATGATCGAGGTAAACCGGGCCTACGAGGCAAATTCCAAAGTAATTCAAAGTCACGATTCCCTTTTGGGAACCTTGATCAATCAATACGCGCGTTACAACGGCTGACGCCTTTGCAGGAGTAAAACATGGTTAGAAGTTTATGGAACGGGGCTTCCGGCATGATCGGACAGCAGGCGAATATCGACACGATTTCAAACAATCTGGCAAACGTCAATACGACCGGCTATAAAAAAGTCCGCGCCGATTTTGAAGATCTGATCTATCAGACGATTAGGACGGCGGGAACCCCCGCTACCGAAGATACCGTCGTGCCGGTGGGCACCCAGATGGGCCACGGCGTAAAACTGGCGGATACCCAACGCATGTTTAGTCAGGGGGATCTGCAGAATACCGGTAATCCCACCGATATGGCGATAAGCGGCGAGGGTCTTTTTAGGGTTCAACTGCAGGATGGTTCCTATGCCTATACCCGCAACGGCAATTTTCTTGTCGACAATACGGGCCGCATGGTTACTGCC
Source organism: Treponema sp. (assembly GCA_031267675.1). GTDB lineage: Bacteria > Spirochaetota > Spirochaetia > Treponematales > Breznakiellaceae > JAIRYT01. Next base: position 5,935 of record JAIRYT010000062.1, read on the forward strand.
AACGGGTACTGGCTGCTTCCCGATATTGTAATGCCCGAAGGCTTTTCACCGGAATCGATAAGCGTTACCCCGCAGGGGGTCGTTTCGGTCAAAGTGCCCGAAATCAATCCCGATGAACCGGTCGTGGTCGGCCAGATTGAATTATACCGTTTTCCCAATCCGGTCGGCCTGTCAGCGGTAGGCGAAAATCTTTTTAAAGTTACCAACGCCTCAGGCGACGCCATTCCGGGCCGGCCGGGACAGCTTGGCATGGGTAAAATTGCCGAACGTATGCTTGAAATGTCAAACGTATCCGTGGTACGCGAAATGGTGGACCTTATTATCGCGCAGCGCGCCTATGAATTTAATTCGCGCACCATTCAAACTTCGGACAATATGCTGGGTACGGCGACTACCCTAAAACGCTAGGAGTGAATAATGGCTGCAATTAATCCGGTAAGCGCGGGAGTTATTCCGCTGCAGGGTAACAGCTCGCGCGGACGCGAGGTAATCGGCGACGCGCGCGGCGGATTTGACGACATAGTTACGCGCTTTCGGAACAAGTCCGCCCAGGTAAATTCAGGGGCAAATGAAGCGGGAACAAAGGCTGTCATTGATAAAAATTCAGAATTGTACGAACAGTGCGAAGCGCTGGAAACCTTTCTGGTAAAAAACATGCTTTCGGGCATGAGAAAAACCGTCATAAAATCAAAATTGGTCGACACGGGATTTAGCGGCGAAGTATACGAAGATATGCTCTGGGACGAATATGCCAAAGAGTATACAAAGAAAACAGACTTTGGCCTTGCCGAACTCGCCTATCTGGAACTAACCCGGCAGCGCGGTAAAATCCCGCCCTCGGAGCTCGGATGAAACATATCAAAGATCTTCTTTCTTTTATCTACGGCCGCGGCTGCGGCGAGGATCTTTTTTTACAGTTGAACAGCCTTCTTGACGCGCGCCGCGCGGCTGTTCCCCGGCGGGGAAGGAAGCAAAAAATAAGTTGCCGGGACGCGTTTTTAATCGCCTACGCCGATATGCTTTCCGGCTCCGGCGGCGAAACCGCCCTGTCGCGGCTGGCGCGTTTTGTTTCCGCTTTTAACAAGGGCAGCTTTTCATATCTTCATCTGCTTCCCTTTCATCCCTATTCTTCGGACGACGGCTTTTCGGTTATTGATTATACGCAGGTTGACGGGCGTTTTGGCGGCTGGAACGATCTGGAAACACTAAAGACCATTCCGGCCGGAAAAGAAAAACTTCGCCTTGCGTTTGATTTGGTGGTGAACCACGGCAGCGTACAAAGTAAATGGTTCAGGGAATTTCTTGCGGGGACAAAAGAATACGCGTCGTATTATATAATCCGGGATAAAAATTATGATTCACGAGGAGTGTTTCGGCCGCGCACACATCCGCTTTTAAGCGAATTTAAAAAAGAAAACGGCGAACCGGTTTGGGTGTGGACGACATTCAGCGCCGATCAGGCGGATTATGATTTTTCAAATCCAAAGGTACTGTTTGAATTTATAACGGTGCTGCTCGATTACGCGCGGAGGGGGGCTGGTATTATCCGCCTTGACGCGATTGCCTATCTGTGGAAGGAAGACGGCACCCGTTGTCTCCATCATCCAAAGACACACGCCGTTGTCAAACTCTTTCGCGCCATTATCGATTATCTGGAACTGCCCGTACTCCTTCTTACCGAAACAAATGTTCCCCATGATGAAAATATTTCCTATTTCGGCGCGGGCACTACCGGGTTGGACGGTCTGGAAGCGCACATGGTTTATAATTTCGCGCTGCCGCCTTTAGTGCTGCACGCTTCGCTTTCCGGCGACGCCGGCCCGCTGCGTGAATGGGCAAAAACACTCCCGGCAAGGGCTCAGGGCCGGTATTTTTTAAATTTTCTTGCCAGCCACGACGGTGTCGGACTGACACCCGCGCAGGGTTTAATTGATCCCGCCGCGTTCGCCGCCACCGTAGAAAAGGCAAAACAGCGGGGCGCGCTTGTTTCCTGCAAATCGGGACCAGATGGAGACGTTCCCTACGAGCTAAATTGTTCCTACGCGTCAATTGTCGCGCCAAAAGAATTAGGCCCGGTGGAATTACGGGCAAAGGCGTTTCTTGCCGCGTATGCGGCGCTCTTTTTTCTTTCCGGACTTCCGGCTGTTTATTTTCACAGCTGGATTGGTTCCGAAGCCTGGACGGAAGGTCCGCAAAAACTTGGCTACAACCGCGCGATTAACCGCGAAAAACCGGACGTCTCCCGCGTAGAGGCGGAACTGGCCTGCGAGCGTTCATTCCGCCGTCTGGTGTATAACGGCTTTCAAAAGATGCTGGCGTACCGCGCGTCGCAGGAGCTTTTTGACCCCGAATGTACCCAGAAAGCGCTGGACGCTCCGGCGGCGGTGTTTGCCGTTGAACGCTCAAAGGGTAAAAAAAGCATGATCTGCCTTGTTAATTTTAGCCGCGATAAAACCCGCTGGACAGACAAAAAAGGCGGAATAACACAGGCGCTGGGTCCCTTTGAGGCGCGGATCATTTTGAAATAGCCGCGTACACAAGGACGGCGGTATTGTAAAGGCCGTGGGCAAGGGCGATGCCGTGAAAGGATCTGCCGCGCATATAAACGGCGGAAAGAAAAACGCCCGATACCAGGGCGTTTACCACGCCCCAGGGGCCTTCGTAGGCATGGCAGAGGGCAAAGATCAACGCGGAGGCAAGACAGGCTGACCATGCTGTTTTTGCGCCGACAGCGCCCAGGCAGCCGGGAAGATATACCCGAAAGTAGCCTTCTTCCAGATACGCCGCGCAAAAAAGGCCGGCGAGAGCTGCCGTCCAGCGGTAAGCGCCGTGCGGCGCGGCGACAGGCGCGGCAACCGCGGCCGCGGCGGAGGCGGCGATCCCGATAAGGACCAGCCCGGTAAAGGCCGCTCCGCACACCAGGATGTCGCGGCGGTACGGACGCAGGCAAAGGCGGTTTTCGGCAAGGACCAGCAGCGCGAACGCGGGAAGCCGGAAAAAGAACGTGGAGGACAGGCTTAACGTGTCCGTTCCGGCGCGGGGGAAAAAAAGGATAAAAAAAAGCGCGAGCGCCTGTACCAGGTCTTTAACAGCTTTCCGTTTTGGTATATTATCCATAGTATAGGCAGTTTAACAGAGAAGAAGGTAAGGTGTAATGCTGTTTACCGTATTAATAATAGTTATCGTTGTCGCGGGTTTTGTTACCGTAATTCTTTCCCAATCCGGCAAGGACAAAAAGAAAAGCTGGCTGCAGTTTTTTGCCAAGGGCAAGGATGCGGGGTTTAGCTTTAAGGAAATTGAGTTACTGCGCCGTCTGGCGGTAAAGTGTTCGCTGGATGATCCCAGTTCCCTTTTTTGGTCCCAAATTCAGCTGGATACCTGCATTCGAAACATGGTCCGCAGTACGCGCCTTGCCGGCGGCGGGGATCAGTCAACCCAGGATTTTCTTTCCAAACTGTACGACTACCGCAAAAAGATCGAGATGGAAAAACCCCATATCAAGAACGGCATTACCGATACCCGCCAGATTGAAGAAGGCCAAACGCTTCGTATACTGGCGGACGGCAAGGGCGTGTATCCGTCAAAAGTGGTAAAAAATACCGGCCAGTACCTGACAATCGCCCGGCCCAATAATCCCAAACTGCCTGTAAGTTTTTCGTGGACCGGGCTAAAGCTTTCGGTATATTTTTGGCGCGATGACGACGCGGGGTATGTGTTCGACACCGACGTTCAGGACGAAGTGTTTTCCAAGGGAACTTCGGCGCTTAAACTCAACCACGGCGAGTCGCTGTTTCGCACCCAAAAGCGCAGTTCGATACGTATCAAAACCCACAAACAGGCCTTTCTCTATAAGCTCGAGGGGGATGAACCTTCGTACAATATCGAAATGAGTCCCGGCCTTAAAAGCTTTGTGGAGGATCTTTCCGATACAGGCGCCGCCGTTACCATAGGGGGAATCGCCGCCCAGGGAATGAGGGTAAAGATACAGTTTATCCTGAACAGTACGCCAATCTGTATGTCGGGAACGGTGCGTTCGCTTGAACATGATGAAGCGCAGAACCGTTCGCTGCTCCATATCGAGGCCGATCCCATGCCCCTTGAAATCCGCAACCATATTTTGGGCGAGGTGTTCGGCATGCTCCCCGAAGAGGACACCGATCTTCCCTTCCGCGTGCTGGACGAAGAAGCGGAAAACGGAGGAGAAACCGCCTCTGCGTAATTTCTTTTTTTTCATGCAAGCGGAACGGATATCTTTGCCCTCTGGCAGCTGTTAGGAGGATCACGATGATAAAACAAACGCTCTGTTTT
>JAIRYT010000077.1 GCA_031267675.1 Treponema sp.
AGGCAGTTCCAAAATGTCAGATTTTGGAACTGCAACCTATGAAAACCGCAGTTTTGCAGCCCATAGGGCGAAAAACTGCAAGAGCCGGTTACAAAATAACCAATTTTGGAACCGGCTCAATTATATATTTAATAGCAATGTTGTTGATGATAATGAAGTGAATGAACTTGTTACATTTGAAAAAGACATGAAAAAGGGAATGGAGGACATAAAAAAGGGACGGTATAAAATAATTGGATAAATTTAAAATTGCTGAAACGGAAACTTTTTCAAAGAAAATAAGTACGAGAAAATACAAACATCTATACAAAAAAATATTTGGAGACGTATATCCAATTCTTAAAAATAATCCTTTTTTTGGTACAAACATAAAAAAATTAAAAGGGGACTATAGGGAAATGTATCGATTTAGAATAGGTGATTATAGATTATTTTATAAAGTTGATGAAAATGAATTAATTATTTTTATAATAAACATTGAAGATAGAAAAGATGCATATAAATAGGGGAGGAACTTGCGCCTAACAGGACCGTTAACCTAAAGTATTGACATTACTTATAAAACAATGTATATCATATATAGTCTGTTTTTAAAGGGGGTTGAATATGGAAATAAAACAAATGAGAAGAAAAGACAAGGAAATTGTAGATATTGACGAAAAAATAAAAATTATTGATAAATGCAAAGTATGCAGACTCGCAATGGCTGATGATAATCAACCGTATGTTATTCCGTTAAATTTTGGATATTTTTATGAAAATGGCATTTTGAATTTATATTTTCATGGAGCCCATGAAGGCATGAAAATAGATATATTGAAAAAGAATGACAAGGTTTGTTTTGAAATTGATTGTAACCATGCTTTAATTGAAGCGGATGAACCGGCAAAATATAGTTTTGCGTTTGAAAGCATAATAGGATTTGGAAAAATAACATTTCTCGAAACAAATGAAGAAAAAAGTTACGGATTGGATCAAATAATGAAACATCAGACGGGAAAAGATATAAAATATCAATATCCCGAAAATCAATTAAAATCTGTAAATGTTTATAAAATGGAAGTGGTAACATTTACGGGAAAACGAAAACCATTGCCGAATTCTTAAAAAACGATAGTGTATAAAAAACGGGTAGAGTTGGGCGTGGGAGCACAGCGACCTGCTGGAGGCGAATCATATACAGACCTTATGTGCGGCGCCCCGATTTTTATTTATATTTTTCAATAAATTCCCCGGGAATTATTATTTTTTTTTCTTTGGGAAAACGTTTTATATTTTCTGTTACCAAATATTCTGCTTCTCCTGATTTAAAAACTTCATAAAATTTTTTATCTGTATCATCAATAAATTTACTGTTTGAATAGCCGGAATTTATATATTCGCCATCATTTCTAAAATAATTTATCACGTCATATATTATTTCGTCATTAAATCCAAAATTTTTCCGTGACAAAACATCAATGTATTCAAAGATAATTCTATTATCATATAATATCCTTATCTTGCCGTTTAATACCAGCGCCATTATTTTACCGGGTATCCCGTTGGAATTTATCAAGGCGGATACCATGATATTTGTATCAAGAACAATTTTCATGGTTTTTTGTCTTTCCTGGCACCAGAAATTATCGCGTTAATTTCTTCACGCGGCATTTTATCATTCCCTAAACCAACAGAAATTTCCTGCATTTTTTTTACCGCATTAATTGCCTTTGCCCTTCTGACGGCGGAAACAGTATCTTCCAATGTTTCATCGCTCAAGGGGGTTAGTAATGCTATCGGCCTTCCGTTATTTGTCACAATCATTTCCCGTTCAGCCGGTAATTTCTTCCAAATGCTGGCCGAAGCTGTCCTAAAATCCCTGACAGATATAAATTTCATAACATACCCGCAGCCATGATACAATATTGTCACATAATTGTCAACATATTTTACCATAATTCTTGCTTATCGTTAAATGGTCGTTTTGTAGTCCAGCGATGTATATGACGGTTAAAGCAATGAAAGCGATGAAAGCAATTGCCGGTTATTTGTGTAAAACGTTGGAAAAACTGCAAGAACCGCCGGGCGGCTGTATTGGCTTGCTTGTCTTAATTCCTTATAACATAAGGAATTAACGTATAGCGGGGACAGGACTCGAACCTGTGACCTCCGGGTTATGAGCCCGACGAGCTGCCAACTGCTCTACCCCGCGTTGCTGCCAAAAAGATAGCATTTTTGGCAATAAAGGTCAAGGCGGGTTACCGCAAATTAAAGGGCTTTAACAGTTTTTTTACTTCGACGGGTTTGCCGTTTTCATCGTCTACCGGTACGTCGGCAAAGACCCAGCCTTCAACGATGGCGGGGTCCATACCGGCGGCAATAAGGGGGGCCGGATTGAGCACAAAGACAAGGTCCTTGTCGTTGGCGTCCATATCCCTGGCCCATTCAAACATATTGCCGCCTCCCAGGTTTACCCCGTAGTGATCCATCGCTCCGTGATAACCTATGCTGTTTCGTTTCAGGTTTACAATCTGTTCATACGAAGCAAGGGCTGTCGCTTCGCCGGAGTATTGTAACTGTTCCTGCCCCAGCTTTTTTCCGGTTATCAGTTTTCCTTCGCGAAAGGTAAAATTTTGAGGGAGCCTGCCGGGGTCAAGTCCGGCGGCAATAAAGGGTTCCGCGTCAAATTCTATCATCACATCGTAAAGGGGGCTTTTGGCAAAGTCTTTACTCCAGATAAAACGCGCGCCGGCATCCGGCGCTTCCAGCGTCCAGCTGTCCTCGCCGCCGGGTGCAAGAGCGGGTATTTGGGCGAGAACCAGACCAAATGATTTTACCGAACCGGTTCCCACTACGTCAAGTTTTTTGCAGGAACTGGTTCCCATTGCCGCAATGACGCAAAGCGCCGGCAGCGCTGTTTTTATGACGCGTTTGACTGTTTTTGAACGCTGCGCGCCCGGCGCTTTAAAGCGTTTAAGGCGCAGCGCGTTTGTCAATACCGATACGGAACTCATGCTCATGGCGGCGGCGGCAAAAATCGGATTTAACAGGGGGCCGCCAAAAAGATAGAGTATACCGGCGGCAAGGGGAATACCCAGCACATTATAGCCAAACGCCCAAAAAAGATTTTGCTTGATGGTACGTATGGTCCGCTTGCTCAAATCAATCGCCGTGGGAACGTCCATTAAATCGGAGCGCATAAGCACAATGTCGGCGCTCTCTATCGCCACGTCTGTCCCGCTGCCGATGGCGATGCCGATGTCCGCCTGTACCAGCGCGGGCGCGTCGTTAATACCGTCTCCGACCATTGCCACAATTCGTTTTTCGGACAGATCGGCGTTATGGTTTTGGAGTTTTTTTACTTCGCTGGATTTATCCTGGGGGAGCACTTCGGAAAGCACCCGGTCAATTCCTGTCTGGCGGGCTATTGCGCCGGCGGTCTTTTTATTGTCGCCGGTGATCATTGCGACTTCGATGCCCATGGCGTGGAGTTTTTCAATGGCCGCTTTGCTGGAAGCTTTTACGACATCGGCTACCGCTACGATTCCCGCCGCTTTGCCGTCAAGGACGGCATACATCGGGGTTTTTCCTTCGGCGGCAAGCCGGTCCGAATCGGCCTGTAGTTCGGCGAGCGAAATGTTCCGTTCATCCATTAACTTTTTATTTCCGATAAGGGTTTTTATGCCCTGTATGTCCGCTTCTATTCCCCGTCCGGCAAGGGCGGTAAAATTTTCAACGGCGAATAGTTCCAGGCCCTTTTCCCGCGCGCCCCGGACAATCGCCTGTCCCAGGGGATGTTCGGAGCCTTTTTCGGCAGACGCGGTAATTTGCAGGAGCGCGTCAGGGAGCGAAAGCGGGGGCGTTGCGGGGGGGGCACCCCCCGCTGGGGGGGTAGCGGAAGAACTGCGAAGCAGGGCTGCAGCGAGGGGGGCTTCCCCCCCCGCCAATAGTATATCGGTAACGTTTGGTTTGCCTTCGGTGATGGTTCCGGTTTTATCAAACACGATGGTGTTAATTTTGTGGGCGGTTTCCAGCGCTTCGCCGCCTTTAATTAAAATGCCGTTTTCCGCGCCTTTGCCGGTTCCTACCATAATTGCCGTTGGTGTGGCAAGGCCGAGCGCGCAGGGACACGCGATAACGAGTACCGAAATAAAAATGGTGAGCGAAAATTCCAGCGCGGATTTTCCCGGGGGAAGGGCGGCAATTCCGGCGTAGGAGGCGATAAACCAGGTGAGTCCCGCGAATAACGCGATAAGGCAGACGATGGGTACAAAATAGCCTGACACAATATCGGCTAATTGGGCGATGGGCGCTTTGGAGCCCTGGGCGTCTTCTACAAGTTTGATGATCTGCGCCAGCGCGGTATCGCTTCCTACTTTGGTTGCCTTAAAACGAATAAGGCCGTTGGCGTTTATGGTCGCCCCATACACCGCATCGCCGGGTTTTTTATCTACGGGCATGCTTTCTCCGGTAAGCATGGACTCGTCGACGGCGCTTGCGCCTTCGGTAACGATGCCGTCGACCGGAATTTTGCCGCCGGGTTTTACAACAATACTGTCGCCGGGAATTACTTCGTCTATGGGGATTTCTTTTTCCGCGCCGTTCTCTATGATGGTTGCGGTTCGGGGGGCAAGGCCTATGAGTTTTTTTATGGCTTCGCTGGTTCTTCCCCTGGAGACCGCCTCGAGTGATTTGCCCAGAAGGATTAGGGCAATGATTACTCCGGCGGTTTCAAAGTAGAGCGATTCAACGGCGTTAAAATTACCGCCTGCAATCTGGAACAGGTTGTACATGCTGTACGCGACCGCCGCCGTGGTTCCGACGGCGATAAGGGAATCCATGTTGGGGCTCCGGCGGAGCAGGTTTTTAAAGCCGGCGGTATAAAAGCGGCAGCCGGCGATAATAACGGGAATTACCAGCGCCAGCTCGACCAGCGCGTAAACAAGGGGAAAATTCATCGGGGCCAGAGCTGCGGGAAAGGGAAGGGTAAACACCTTGATCATGGGGACCATGGCGATATAAAGCAGCGGCAGTCCAAACGAAACGGCAACAATAAATTTTTTCCACAGAATTTTTATTTCTTTTTCTTTGCGCAGTTTGTCTTCATCCACTGCGCCTTTTTGGGAAAAATCGGGAACGGTGTACCCTGCCTTTTCTATTGTTTCTTTAATGACCGATACGCGGAGCGCCTGCTGGTTGTAATGAATTGTCGCCTTTTCGGTGGCAAGGTTTACGGTTGCGGTTTCTACGCCTTCAAGTTTATTGAGCGCCCTTTCGACACGGGCGGAGCAGGCCGCGCAGGTCATGCCGCCTACGGGAATGGTTATGTTTCCCATGCGCAAAGCTTCTGTTGACATGTTACCCCCTTTTCCATTGGGCAAAAATGGCTTTTGCTTCTTTAAGAAAATCTTTTGAAATGGTAATGGATGTGCCGGTTACCGTTTTATCGGACGCAAAAATCGGCACCGGGTTACATCCGCCGGAACGGACGCCTACCTGGCTCATTCTAAAACGGTTGCCGCAGTTTTGGCAAACCAGAACGGTTCCCTGCTGTTTATAAAAACCGCGTCCCGAACGGTAGCATACCTGGCAGGTATTAAACGCCGTTCGTATTGTACCATCGGGTACTTTTACGGCCAAAACCTCCAGGCGGGTTCCTTCGATGTCCACCGGATAAAAGACGGCGTTTTCGGTAACTTCTGATACGGGAATTACCAGATCCCGGTCCGCGATGGCGGGTTTTATCACATTCAGCGCGCCTGCTTGGGCGTACAGCGAAACAATGACAAACGCACACACAATCATAATCACAATCTTTTTCATGGTAAACTCCCTTTTTATTCTATGAGGCCGCACAACAGCGGTTACTGTCGCCGGTATAAGCCGCTTTTTCAAAATAGGCGTCGGGGTAAATGAAGGTTTCATGATTTGAAGCTTCTGCTTTTACCGCCTCGATGTCTACCTTGTCTAAATTGTCTACTGTTTTTACAAATCCGTAAAATACATTGTCTTTGGTGGAAAAATCAAAATCGTCCAAAGGCATAAACCGGATAATATTATCGCCCGGTTCAACAGCGACGCGAAAATAATACGATGGAAAAAGAATGCCGCTGTTTCCCGGATCAAGGGAATCATTGGTGATGGTCCACACGACGGGCAGATTTTTTTGTACGACAATAATCGCGGGGTCAATACCGTCGTCGCGCAGCGTAATTTTTACGGTCTGGAAATCCCCGGCAATCTGCGCCAGTACGATCCTGTCTGTCGCTATGGCGACTCCCGCCGGTTCCGGGTCAAGACCGGAAGCGGGAGCTTCAATTACGCCCGGTGTGACAACGGTAATGGAACTGCGGATCATTCCCATCCAGCAGGAATAGGAAAATTTGCCCGCCGCTTGCGGGGTAAACTCAATTATGTTCTCGCCGGTTTTAAAATGGTGTTCAATGCCGTATTCCCGGATAATCATGCGGTTATTGCATCCGTTGATGCTTCCCTGCGGCGCGGTAATGATCCATTTGACCGGAACACCCTGCTCCACGGTAATCGCCGGATACCGCCCGCCGCTCAGGGTGCTGTTGATAATTTGTACGCCGTTTTCAATCAGCGGCGCTTCCTGGACCTGGGAAACATTCCGCCGGTTTGCGGCGGCGGGCGAAAACAGCGACGCCGGATTTAAAAAAGTAACCGTAAACCCGGCCAGCGACCAGCCGTTTGAAAACATGACCAGCCCCAAAACCGACACAAGGACCGCCCCCGCTTTCATGACCCGCGCCGTAAAAACCCGACCGCCTGCATTGCTTAAAAAGGAACTTAACGCGCCCGCGCCGAACATGAGCGGAACCGTACCCGCGCCAAAGAGCAGCATGGAGACAGCGCCCGCGATGGGGCTGCCGGTAGAAAGCGCGTAAAGCTGCATTGCCTGCAGGGGGCCGCAGGGCATAAGACCGTTAAGAAGGCCGATAACCAGGGGATTTTTAGCCGAGGTTTTTTGCTTGTCAATTTTACGCGCGAACCGCTTTGGCATGCGCGGTAAAAAACGCCGCAGCGCGGGAAAGAAACCAAGCATATTGATTCCCATGACAACCATAAACACACCGGCGGCCAGCTGTACGACACCCTGGAAACGCCCCGACACGGTAAGTACGGAGCCCAGCGCGCCGGCGGCTGCCCCAACAAATGTATAGGATATTACCCGCCCGCCGTTGTAGAGGATCGAAGGAAACAAAACCGAATATTTTTTACCGGGAGCGGACGCGGATGCGGATACCGGAGACGCCGGCTCCGCCGGAACAGGGGCGGAAATACACTGCGACAGATTAATGCCGCCGCACATGACAAGACAGTGTACCGAAGTAACAAGGCCGATGACAAAAAGCATACCGTAGCCCATGCCGGCCTCGGCCAGCGGAAAGGCCGCCAGGCCGCTTGAGCCAAAGTGCCGCACAAGCACATACAGCGCAAGGATAAGGATGAGCGTTCCGGCGGCCCGGGCCGGCGAACCGCGGCCGTCTTCAAGCACCTGGTACCCAAGTTCTTCTACCGCGCGAACAATTTCCGCAAGGCTGGTTACCGACGCGTTGTAGCGCAGCTCGGCGGTGCTTTTGCGGTAACTTACCTGGACATCTTCGACCCCTACGGTGCTTTTTAATTTTTTTTCGATGCGGTCTTGGCAGTTTATACAACTCATGCCGCCGATACGGAGCGCCGCCGTTTTCATATAGCCATCCCCTTTAACCATCCTTCCTTATATTTTACATGGAACTATAACACCCAATTGTGATTAAATTATGAACATCAAAAAAATAAGTTACAATGGTCAATTAAATTTTCCTTGCCTTGTTTTTGGGAAGAAAATTGCAAAAAACACTTTTTTGACACAATTTGGTCATATTTCTTTTACAATCTCAGAATAACCATGAAAAACAAGCAGACCGCCTGTCGCAAACACAGAATACCTAAGGATTATATACGGAAAAGGTTTTTATGTCAAGAACTCGCGGAACGGAACAAAATGGCGAAGATTTGCCGTGGGAATGGAGCACAGCGCAATGACTTAAGGCAAACCGCAACCGGGCCGCCGTTAGACGGCGAGGCCTGTTTGTCCGAAACAATGCGCGCTTTTATGATTGCCTGATTGACAAAATAAAAAATACGCGGTATTACAATATTCTCAAACGGAGGCAATTTATGAAAAGAATGGTGTCGTTTGTTATAACATTTTTGTCCATAACTTTAAACCTTGTCGCAGAAAGCGTTAATACGCCTGTTACTGTGGAAATAATAAATATCCCCCAGAAGTATAATAATAATGTTTGCATAGCCGGAATTGCCGGTCAAGGTGATAACAGTCCACAAGTCCATCACAGGTTATCCGGCGATATTTTTTCCGGTGAATTTAAATACCAGGACGAAAGTTTGTGGAAAATAGACGAGGCCGAAAGAAATGCCAGATATCAGATTATATTGATAATTAATGACCTCGGCGGAAATGACGGGATGATTAAAAAATTTTCGCGAAAATGTTTGATAGAGTCAGATATCATTAAATTAGACTATACTACCGATTTTTTTGACTCCGTGACGGAGTCGGTGAACCATTATACGCCGGCAGCAAATAGATTACCGATAAACAGGATTGCGGAAAGTATTAATATACCCATTGCCGTAGAAATAATTAATATCCCCAAGGAATTTAATGGCGAGCTTTGCATGGTCGCAGTTACCGGGCAAGAGGGTCTGCGAGTTTGGCATATGTTATCTGGCGATATTTTTGGCGATGAATTTAAATACGAGGACGGAAGGTTATGGAAAATAGGCGAGACTGAAAGAAATGTCAGATATCAGGTTGTATTGGTAATTGGTGAAAGCGTTACAAAATTTTCACGGATGTTCCTGATAGACTCGGATGTTATTAAATTCGACTATACTACCGATTTTTTTGACTCAGTGATGGAGTCGCTGACCCAATATGTGCCGCCGATGGAAAAATTGCCAGAAAACAGATTATGGGCGTTGGCGTTAACTGGTTTCTTGACAATAGCAAATAACGGTCAACACGATTTATTGGGTTTCGATGATATCAACGAGAATAATAGAAACAGCTATCTGGAATTGTTAAGACGGGACTGGAGTATAAATAACCGGGAAGAATTATCGGAAGCAATTCAAAGGACAGAGAACGACGGTCATGCTGCCGCTTTGCGGTTTATTAAACAAATAATACAGGAAATAATGGATGAGCGGAGCGACTTCTCAATAGTAACCGTTTTTAACAAATATCATTTAAGCCCAAGATATTATAATTACCTAAAATTTACAGTTATCAATTGGAACCAATTTAACAACAGAACTATCTTGGCGTGGGATTTGGGAAGAACGATTGCTTTATGCAGATGGGGTTATATCGTGGGTTTTTTGACTGAGGAAGAAGCCTGGGAAAAAATTATGGAACTTGCCGGAAGAATACAGACAACGTATCGGTCATGGGAAGAATTTGGATATGATTATTATATGGGGAGGGTTTTCTGGGCATCAGGATTTGGTGATGATATAGATTATTTAGTAAAAACAGATAAGCTTTATAAAGACTTGACCGGTGAAGATGGATATTGGAAAAATTTTGAGTGGAGAGCGGATTTAAATGGAGTAAAAAGGTAAAAGCGCACATAACATTCCGGTTGTTTGAAATGAAGCCTTTTTTAGTCATAGGCCTTTGAATATTTAGCCGCCATTTAGCATAACGCCTGACAAACCAGCTATTTAACCGGTAAAGCGGGTATCCGTACCCGAAAAACGCTGCCCTCGCCGCCGATTCCTTTGCTTTCGGCAGTGATGGTTCCCCCGTGGGCTTTGACGATGGCCGCCGCTATGGCAAGGCCTATGCCCGCCCCGCCGGTGCCGCGGTTTCGGGATTTATCGCTCCGGTAAAAGCGTTCAAAAACACGGGGCAGTTCCTCTGCCTTAATGCCGATTCCGGTATCACGAACGCTTAGTTCGGCTCCTCCTTCGCGGGGCGATACGCATACGGTAACGCTTCCGGCGTCGGTATAGGCAAGGCCGTTGGAAATAAGATTGATAAGCACCTGCTTTATGCGGTTATAATCCGCGTTAAGCGGCGCGGCGTTTAGATCCAGCACAAGCGATATGCCCTTTTTTAACGCTTCGCCCGTAAACTGGCCGGCGGTAAGTTCGGCAAGTTTTGCCAGATCAAAATCGCTTTTATGGTACTCCGATTCCCCTTCCAGATTTGAAAGCAGATTAAGATCCTTGACCAAACGGACAAGCCGTATAATTTCTTCGTGGCAGCTTTCCAGCCGTTCCCGGTCCGGCGTTAATACGCCGTCGATCATCGCTTCAAAATTCCCCTGCAGACAGGTAAGCGGCGTACGCAGTTCGTGGGCCACATCACCGGTAAGCTGTTTTTGCCGCCGCTCGCCTTCTTCCAACGCCCCGGCCAAATCATTAATTGACCGGGAAAGTTCATTTAATTCCCGTGTTTTACAGGATTCCTGTATACGCACGGAAAGATTCCCCCGCGCGATATGCCGCGCGGCTTCTCCGGCCCTGAGTATGGGCCTTGCAATACGCGATGCGATTGGAATTGAAATACAAACACTCAACAAGGTAAAGAAAATTCCCGCGCCAAGAAGGAGCCGGTTTAAGCCGGATAAAAACTGCAGTTCTGTTTCGCTGTAAAAAAAAGGGCCGTAGGTTTCAATGGTAACATTTCCTACGGTTTTTCCCAGAAAGTTTACCGGATACAGGCGGCTTTGTAATTTTCCGTCCAGCCGGTATTGATTCTCCATTCGGTCGCTGATTGTTTTAATAACGTCGGCGCACTGCTGCATGTCGCAGGAACGCGCGTCCCAGATAACGGCGCCACGCGTGCTTTCGACACGCACAATGTAGCCTTCGTGGACAAAATGCATTCCCATCGCTTCCAGGGCGCCTTTGTCAAAAACGTTTCCCAGGGGATTATACTGTTCCGCGACGGCGCGGACAATTTCACCGCTTCGTTCATTGATATTATTCCGCACCAGCCGCGAAAACATAAGGAACGCAAAATGATTAATAACCAGAGTCAGTATTAAAAGGGCGATGCTGATAAAAAGGGCGTAGGTCAGGCTTAAGCGGTTTTTAAGGCTTAGGCCGCTTTTTTTGCGGCCGGCGAAATTTCCTGAGCCCATGTTCACCCTTCCGCGCCGACAAAGCGGTATCCCATTCCGTAAACCGTTTGTATGTACGCGGGCGATTTTGGATCGTCCCCGATTTTGTGCCGAATTTTTTTTATGTGCGTATCAATGGCGCGGTCAAATCCGTCGTATTCGCCGCCCTTGACATGATCGATAATTTCATCGCGCGTAAAAATTTTTACCGGTCGGGACATGAGCAGGGTTAAAATTTTATACTCGTCCCTTGTCAGGGTAATATCGGCGTTGTGCAGTTTTACGCGGCATTGATCGGTATCGACAGTTAAACCGCCTGATTTTAATAAAGCTCCTTCCGCGTTTCCGCCGCCGCGCCGTAACGCCGCCTTGACACGGGCCATAAGCTGCCGGGGACTAAATGGTTTGGTAACATAATCATCCGCGCCAATGGCAAGGCCGTGGATAATGCTTTCTTCATCCGCCCTGGCGGTAATCATGATGATGGGAACAGCCGAAACCTGGCGGATTTTTTTACAGAATTCCCCGCCGCTCAAATCGGGCAGCATTAAATCCAGTAAAATAAGCGCCGGTGTCTCGCGCTCAAAAACGGCTATTCCCTCCGCGGCTGTTCCGGCGCAGATCCCCCGAAAGCCGCTTGCGTCAAGATACGACTTTATCAGTTCCAGAATTTTCGGTTCGTCATCGACAACCAGTACAAGCGGTTTATTGTTCATAAAATCCCGATACTAACGAAAGCATACAATTGTGTCAAAATTATGGAGCAGACAGGTATTTTGCGTCAACACAACCCGATTGACTTACCCGGATCTTTAGGCCACTCTGTTTTATATGAATTATCTGGACGCCGGAGTGAATATTGAAGAAGGGTACCGCGCGGTCAAACAATACCGCGGCCTTGCCGAAGGCACCCTGGGCGCGCTGCGGGGGGCGGTGCTTAACCGGATTGGCAGTTTTGCCGGAATGTTTTCCCTTAAGGAACTGATCGGCGGCGCGAATGTTTTACCCGACCCTGTGCTTGTTTCGGGAACCGACGGGGTGGGAACAAAGCTGGATATCGCCTTTCGCCTTAAAAAATTTGACACGGTCGGCATTGATTGCGTCGCCATGTGTGTCAACGATATACTCTGCCACGGCGCGCGGCCGCTTTTTTTTCTTGACTACCTTGCCTGTGGTAAACTTGAGGCCGATACCGCCGCCGCCCTTGTCCGGGGAATCGCCGCAGGCTGCCGTGAAACAGGCTGTGTTCTTTTGGGCGGAGAAACCGCCGAAATGCCCGGCTTTTATGACGACGGTAAATATGATCTGGCCGGTTTTGCCCTGGGTCTGGTGGATCGCGAGGCGATTATTGACGGCGGGGCAATACGCGAAGGCGATGTTCTGCTTGGCGTTTCTTCTTCCGGCGTTCACTCAAACGGTTTTAGCCTTATCCGTAGCGTGCTGCCCGATTTAGACGAAGACTTTGGCGGCATGAAACTGGGCCTGGCGCTGCTGGAACCAACGCGGATCTATGTAAAAGCGGTGCTGGGCCTGCTGTCGGCGCTGCCCGGAAGAATACACGGCATGGCCCATATTACCGGGGGCGGCTTTTACGAAAATATTCCGCGCCTGTTTTTTGGGGACAACTCCGGCAGCCGCGCTTTTGACGCGCGTATCAACCGCGCCTCGTGGAGCGTACCGCCGATCTTTGAACGAATCGCCGCAGGAGTCGCGGGAGAAACAGCCGTTGGCAGCGCGGCGTGCAAGACAGGGGCAAAACTGCTGGAAAAAGATCCGGCGCTGCGAAAACAAATGTTTAACACCTTTAATATGGGAATAGGATTGGTGCTGGCGCTGGACAGGGCGGATGTAAAAGCCGGCATTGAATATCTGGACGACAGGGGGTTTCCCGCCCGGGAAATAGGAACCGTCGTACAGGGAAACGGCGCGGTTTGTTTTGAATCATAACATCAACATACTGGTACTTGTTTCCGGCGGCGGCACGAATTTACAGGCGCTTATTGACGCGCAAAAAGAACAGAGGCTTTTAAACGGCCGTATCGCCGCCGTTGTTTCCGACCGCCGTAATGTTTTTGCCCTGGAGCGGGCGCGGGCGGCGGGTATTCCCGCACGTGTTGAAGAGCCGGATTCGCTTTCCGGCGGCAAGCGGCAGGCGGAATTGTCTGACCGCATTCTTTGCGCGGCGCAGGAATATAACACGGACCTTGTTGTTCTTGCGGGATTTCTTTCCATACTTGCCGGAGAAATCATATCGGTATACGAAGGCCGGATTATTAACCTTCATCCGGCGCTGCTTCCCCGGTACGGCGGCAGGGGAATGTACGGCGACAGGGTGCACGCGGCGGTTCTTGCCGCGGGCGAAAGCGAATCCGGCTGTACGGTGCACCTTGTTGACGCGGGAACAGATACCGGGCCGATTTTGCTGCAGCGCCGTGTTCCGGTGCTCGGGAACGACACTATAGAAACGCTTTCGGCGCGTATACACCACGAAGAACATATCGCCATTGTCGAAGCGGCGGTAATGATGATACAAAAGCTTTCGGGAGATTTTAAGTGAAACAAAACAAACGGGCGCTTATAAGCGTTTATGACAAGACGGGTATTTTGGATTTAGCCTCCTTTTTAAGCGGCGCGGGCTGGGAGATTATTTCTACCGGGGGAACGGCAAAGTATTTGGGCGAAAATAATATTGCGGTTATTGACGTGTCGTCGGTAACTAATTTTCCCGAATGCCTTGACGGCAGGGTTAAAACCCTTCACCCGGCGATACACGCGGGCCTTCTTGCGCGCAGGGATCTTTTGTCCCACCTGGAAACCCTAAAAACGCTCAATCTGGAAACGATTGATTTGACCGCCGTAAATCTGTATCCCTTTTTTGAAAAAGTACAGTCCAATCTGCCGCTGGAAGAAACCATTGAGTTTATTGACATTGGCGGGCCTTCGATGCTCCGTTCCGCGGCAAAAAATTTTCGTGATGTACTGGTTCTAAGCGACAGCGATGATTACCCCGCCGTGATCAAAGCGCTGCAAAATCCGGACGGCGTTTTGCTTTCGTTCCGCAAATATTTGGCGGCAAAGGTTTTTGATTTAACCGCATCTTATGACGCCGCCGTCGCGCGTTATCTTTTGGCCGGATCGTGCGGCGAAAACCCGGACCCGGAACAATCCGCCGGATTCCCGCTTTACTGGCCGCTTTCGCTCAAAAAGGCGCAGAACCTTCGTTATGGCGAAAATAATCACCAAAGCGCCGCGCTGTATCTAAACACCGATCGCCCCGGAGCGATTGGCGGTATGCGGCAGCTTCACGGCAAAGAACTTGGCTTTAACAATATCCGCGATCTTGACCTTGCCTGGAAAGCGGTTTGTTCTTTTGGCGCCCCTGCTTACACGGATAGTTTAAAAGACCTTTCGTACGAAGAAACTCAAAAAGTGTGTTGTGTCGCGGTAAAACACAACACTCCCTGCGGTATCGCGCTGGGGCCCGATCTGCCTTCCGCCTTCCTTAAGGCTTACGACTGCGATCCTGTCTCGATTTTTGGCGGCATTGTCGCGGTAAATACGACGGTCGATCCCGCAAGCGCCGAAAAACTGGGCGAACTGTTTTTGGAAATTGTTGTCGCCCCCGATTTTACCCCCGAAGCGCTGAGCATACTGCAAAAGAAAAAAAATCTGCGCATTATAAAGGCGCCGCGTTCGCCCGGCGAAAAATATGAATGTATAAGCGTTGACGGCGGCCTTTTGGTTCAGGAAACAGATCATACCCTTTTTGAAAAATGGGAAGTCGTAACAAAAACGCCGGTAGAAACAAACGACATTGGCGACATGGTCTTTGGCATACGGGCGGTAAGCTGGGTAAAAAGCAACGCCATTGTTGTCGTAAAAAACCGCGCCGCGCTGGGTATTGGCGGCGGACAAACAAACCGCATTTGGGCGGCGGAACAGGCGCTTTCACGCGCCAAAGCCGTGGAGGCGCGCAAAGAAAACACAGCCGGCGCGGACGCGCGGGTAATGGCGTCCGACGCGTTCTTTCCGTTTTCCGATGTAGTTGAAGCGGCCTCCTCCTTCGGCATTCGCGCCATCATTCAGCCCGGCGGCTCCATTAGAGACACCGACTCAATCGCCGCCTGCGACAAACACGGCATCGCGATGGTATTTACGGGAACCCGCCATTTTAAACACTAAGGGGTTTTTAACTTAACGCCTGTTTATATTGTTTTTCCAAAATTTTAATGGCGCGGTTTAAAAACGTGTTTACCGGTACGGGAATGCCGTGTTTTCCATACTCGATCACCGTACCCGAAAACACGTTGACTTCGGTTTTACGCTTTGCCATTATATCCTGGCACATGGAAGTATAACTGGTATCGTTCAAAACGTTCATTGCGTTGTACCATTGGTAAATGTCGCCGTCCCGCAGGGCAATTCCTTCGGCGTTTGCAACGGCAATTACTTCGCGCATGGCGCTTTCAAGAATTTCTTTTGCTTCCGGAATTTCCATCGGGCCTTTTTTAAAAACGCCGTAGGGAAGCTTAAAAAGTGCCGATGTCTGGTTTGCCCCTACATTCACCATAAACTTGTACCAGAGTGTCTGCTTCATGTCGTCAGGATGGTATTTATGGGGAATATCCGCCCTGGTAAAAAAACCGGCCAGCGCCTGGTCCCGTTCAATTTCTTTTGGCGCGGCGTCTTTACCCCGCAAATCGCCAAAATTGATAACGCCGCGCGAGGTAAAAGTTACCCTGTTGTTCGAAGACTGCGCGTCGGTGCTTACAATCATTGCCAGGGGAAGCCGTTCTTTTCCGTAGGCCGCGCCGATTATTTCTTCGCTTACAATGCCGTTAAGCAGCGAAACAATAACGGTATCAGGACCGATATACTTTTTTAAATCAGCTATAAGAAGATCAAGGTGATAATTTTTACAGGCGACAATAACAATATCCGGTGCTGTCCGGGGCGGAGTCTCTGCGTCTGCCAGGGCAAAGTCCACGCGGCTGCCGTTAACCCACAGTCCGCCGCGCCGGTAACGAAGCAGCCGCTCGCCCGACGCTAAAATTGAAACGCACGCAGGATCAAAGCGGTAAAGCGAATCGGCTACAAGAAGTCCGATTGCGCCCGCTCCCGCGACAAGAACCGATTCAGGGGTTTTCATGTATCTCCACTTATATACCGCGTAAAATTTCGCGGGGTTTTGAACCCTGCGCGGGTCCAACAAGGCCCTGGTGTTCCATTTCTTCTACCAGACGGGCGGCGCGGTTGTAGCCAATTTTAAGACGGCGCTGTATATAACTGGCGCTGGCTTTTCCCTGCTGCATTACCACTTCCACTGCTTTGTCGTAAAGGGGATCGTCGCCTTCGGTAAACATTGAGGAGCTGGGTTCTTCTTCTTCCTCGTAAAAAATTTCATCATCAATGTATTCCGGTTCGCCCAGTGTTTTTACATAGTCCACTACTCTTTCTACTTCTTCTTCCGAGACAAA
Source organism: Treponema sp. (assembly GCA_031267675.1). Taxonomy (GTDB): domain Bacteria; phylum Spirochaetota; class Spirochaetia; order Treponematales; family Breznakiellaceae; genus JAIRYT01. The sequence goes on from JAIRYT010000077.1 coordinate 16,625, forward strand.
GGTGCCCTGCAGGCGGATGGGAAAGGGATCAACCGCGCCGGCATAGAGCATGTCGCCTTTGCCAAGCAGTTTTTCCGCGCCGACCATATCAATAATAATACGGCTGTCCATTTTGCTGGCGACCATAAACGCGATACGGCTGGGAATGTTTGCCTTGATAAGGCCGGTAATCACATCAATGCTGGGACGCTGGGTAGCAAGCACCAGGTGAATGCCGACCGCCCGGCTCATCGCGGCAAGACGCGCCACCGTTGATTCCAGCTCCTTTCCCGTGGTTGCCATAAGGTCTGCGAACTCGTCAATTACCACGACAATGTAGGGCATATATTCGGCGGCAATACCGCGTTCTTTTATGCGGCGGTTATAACTTTTTATGTCGCGGACTCCCATTGAATCAAGACAGGCATAACGCCGTTCCATTTCGAAGATACAGTACTGCAGCGCCTGAAACGCTTTTTTTGGCTCCGTTATTACCGGCGTAAGAAGATGGGGAATATCGTTGTATAATTTAAGCTCCACAATTTTTGGATCAATTAAAATTAGTTTACATTCCGCGGGATGTTTTTGATACAGAATCGAAAGAATCATCGAGTTTACGCAGACCGATTTGCCCGATCCTGTTGAACCGGCAATAAGCAGATGGGGCATTTGGGTAAGATCGGCGGTAAGCGCTTCTCCGGTAATGTCTTTGCCCAATACCACGGGTACTTCCAGTTTTTTGCCGTCCCGGTGCAGTTCGTTTTCGATAATTTCGCGGAACGAAACAATGTTTCGTTTTTTGTTGGGAACCTCGATGCCGACAGCGTGTTTGCCGGGGATGGGCGCGACAATACGAACGCTGGAAGCGGCAAGGCGCAGCGCGATGTTATCCTGAAGATTAACGATTTTAGAAAGCTTTACTCCGGGCGCGGGAAGAATTTCAAACATGGTGATTACCGGGCCCTTGCGTATTCCCGTTACTTCTGCCTGAATGCCAAATTCTTTTAGCGTCTCCTGCAGGGTTTTCGCCGCCCTGTTGGTATCCTCGTCAATAATCCAGTATTGACCGTCGGCATACTGGCTCAATATTCCGTCTACCGGTACCGAATAGGCGGTTTTACTTTTCTTTGTCTTGTGATGAGGTAAATGGTCCGCCTCGGCGGCGGGAATTTTTTGGCCGGAATACGTTTCATCCTGTACGATATGTACCTGATGTACCTGCGAGTACGGCGTAAAGATCGAAGACGGTAATGTTAAAACAGGCTCTTCAACAAGTTCAATTATTTCCTGCGCTTCGGCTTCTTCCGCTTCCGCGATTTCGCCGGTTTCCGCTCCGGCTATTTCTACTTCCACTTCGGCTTCCGCGATTTCTTCGGTTTCGGTGATTTCGCCGGTTTCCGCGATTTCGCCGGTAATTACGGTTTCACCAAATTCTTCGTCTTCGCAATACCCGGCAGGTAAAAGTTTGACCGGCTGGTTTTCAAATTCAGGTCCGTCCGCGGAATCATCTGAATCATCGTCTGCCGGTTCTCTTTCGAATTCTATCGTATTTTCAAGCTCTATCGCATCTTCGAGTTTTATCGTATCTTTTTCTATCGCGTTGTCTATCTCTTCTTCTATCCCTTCCGGTTCGGTTTCGGGGTCGACTGTTTCCTCGATTCTAACCTCTCTAACCTCTCCAGCTTCTCCGGCTTCTCTAACTTCGGAATCCTCGCGTTCTTCTACATCTTCCAGTTCCATATTTTCGAGTTTATCTATCATATCTTCCGGTTCCGCGTCTTCCGCTTCGCCGGGTTCATCTTCCAGTTCAACTTCGGGAATTTCGGACTCGGTATCATCCGCTTCGTCTTCCGGCTCAATTATTTCTTCAATCGCATCTTCCTCATCTTCGGGCGGAAGTTCGTCAGCGGGAGTAAAATCGCCAAACTGTTCAAGGTCCCGCAGTACCAGCGGGCTCGCAGGCGGTTTCCAGTCGGGCAGGGAAAAGCTCTTTTTATCCGGGACCACGTCACGACCGGGCGCTTTACCCTGCGGAACGGTTTTGCCGTCTGCTTTGTCGCCGGTAGTACCCTCGGGAACGGGAACGGGAACGGCTTTGGCCTCTGCCAGGATGCCCGCCAGAATTTTTGCCAGTGACGATGTTTGCTTTGGCGTATCCGGATTTACCTCGTTTTGGGAAAAACAAAGGGTGTGGAGCACCACAATCGCCGCCGTTTCGACAAAGCCCGCAGTAAGCGCCACAAAACCCAGGCCGGTACGTCCAAGACTGCGGACCCAGGCCAGTTCGGTTTCACGAATCGCAAAGTCGCGGATAAAAGAAAACCCGACAGCCAGCGTCATAAAGGGGACAATCGACATGGCAAGGGCAAAAATCCGGCCGGGCCTAAAACGGGGGGAGCCCAGAATCCACGCGGCCCAGAAAAGCCACAGGGGAACAAGAAAGGCAAGCATCCCGTACGCCTGGAAAAGAAAACGGCCCGGCGCGGCATTGATGAATGTCCAGCGAAAGAGCGAAGCGGCGATGGAAAGACCCAAAAGAAAGCCTGCCAATGCAAGGGCAAAGGCCGCCATCAGGGCGGCAAGGCGTATCTTGAAATCGGAGCGTTCAAAAAAAGAATCCATTACTTAAATATATCGGCAACAACTTCGTGAATGGACATACCATAATAAAGATATCCATAGGCGGCTGCGGCAGCCATAACCTGCTTGCCGTAACTGCGGGTTTCGGCAATCTCGATGGTTTCAATAAAGAGGTCCTCGCTTAGATCGGCCTGGGCCCTGCGAAAACGGCGAATCCGCGACGGCCCGGCATTATAGGCAAGCAGGGCCAGCATCGGGCTTCCCAAATCATCCCGCAGGCTCTTTAGGTAGACCGCCCCAAGGTATACATTGATGTTTGGATCGGTAAGATCGATGCTGCCGGTGGTGTAGTCGGGGCCGCCCTGGCGCTTGACCATTGCGGCGGTTTCGCGGGCGGTCGCGGGCATAAGCTGCGCCAGGCCGACTGCGCCGGCGCGGGAGGCAATAGCGGGAATAAAGGCGCTTTCGGTACGGATAAGGCCGTAGTATACGGCGGGCTGAAGCCCCGTATCTTCAGCGTTTTTTTCTATCAGCTCGGGAAACGGTTTGGGATAGTAGAGCCGTAGATCGGCGGTATTCAGTATGTAGCCTTCGCGGCGCATAAAGATGCCCATAATTTGTATCGATTGCAGATAGTTCCCCGCGTGGGCAAAAATTTGAGCCAGTGCGCGAAGCTCGCCGCGGGTATAATCGGCGGCACGGGCGCGCAGGTACGGCATGGCGTACGAAGCGGCGCCATACTCAAAAAACCTGGTAAAGAATTCCATTTCGCCCGCGTTTGGAAACGATTTGTCTTCTTCGCCCGGGGAACCCCGCTCCGCCGGAACAACGGATTTTCCCAAATACGAAGCGGCAAGGCCCCGGTAATAAAACGAAGTGTTCCCTTCTTCATAGGCAATGTTAAAATAATCGCTCGCGCTTAATTCGCCGCCCGAAACATACCCCAGCGAAACCGCGCGCCCTACAAGGTACGCGTAACGCGCCACCATGGCGCTGTCGCTGCTGCCGCGGATAAGCGTAAAAACGGTCCGTAAATCATTCCACTTTTTATCGCGAACCAAATTGGAGCACAGGCGGTCAAGCAGATCGTTAAAATTGGCATCGTCGTTCCAGCGGGTTACGTAGGTTTTTAGGGCCGTAACAAGATTCCCGTTTTTGGAAGCCAGTGTGGAACTAAGGATGTACCAAATGCACGCGTCTTCCTGAACAGGATCCGGGGCGAGTTCAAGGGCGCGCGAAAATAAATCGACCGCTTCTTCGTGCTTTGCCTGTTGACGGCGTATGCGGCCGGTATAAAAAAGCAGCGTGTAGCGTATTTCTTTTGTCTCGGCGGCGCTTAATACAACCGGACTGTTTTTGCCGGTACGAACGGCGCTTTCCCATTCGGTAAAAAGGGTAACGCCCGCCTCCTGTTTTGATTGTACCGGCACATAGGCTCTGCCCAGATCGCCCAGCAAGGCGGGGTACGAAAGGAACAGGGCGCTCTGGCCGCGGCGGGCGCTGTCAAAAAGAGAAAGCCCCTCGGCATAGGCATTGTTGGAAACGGCTATTCTTCCTACAATGGCGGCGCGGTCCGCATCCGGCATGGTGTATTCGCTTTGGCGGTTTAAACTTTCAAAAACAAAACGATACGCCGCGTCAATCCGCTTTGCGCCAAAAAAATATTCCCGCAGTTCCTTTACCGGAAGCGTTCCTGGTTTTTGCTGCCGCGCCCAGGAAAGAAACGACAATGCCGCAAAAAGTGTTTCGTTTTGCCCGTCCGTCGAAGCGGTTTGCGGCGCAGAAGCGTTAATTTCGCCATAGCGGCCCAGGACAAAAAGCGCGGCGGCTTTAAGCGAAACAAATCTTTGCGGTTTTATTTTAGAAAGCGCGTCAAGTATTCTTTTTGCCTGATCCCTGTCGCCGCTTTCGGCAAGGATAATACCCAGGCTGTCCGCCGCCTCTTTTTGGACGCGGTAGATCGGGCTTGACAGCGCGGCTTCAAAAAGCGCGGCGGAACGGATCTTGTCTCCCGCGGCGGATGTAAGCAAACCCGCGTAAAAGGGCGCGGACGGATCCAGTTTGGTCAATTCTTTCATCCGGGACGGAGCGACGCCCATGATAAAACCAATATCACCGGCCTTTAGCCGGTCTTTTGCTTCTTTGCGCGAAACATCCATAACGCCGCCGGCATCGCAGGAACCCAACGCGACAACCGTGCAAAAGAAAAAGAAAAAAAGCGGCTTTAAGCCGTGTCGAAGATTAATTTTGAGGAGGTATTTTGATTTCTGTTCCCGAAACAATAAGATTGGGATTATTAAAGTCATTAAACCGGACAATGTTACGATATAACCAGGGATTGCGATAATAGACCTCCGAAATATCCCAAAGAGTGTCGCCCCAGCGTAATGTGTACAGCGCCCCTTCGGGAGGAATTGTTTGCGGTACCTTTACCGAATACACCGGCGGTTTAGGCCGGGGCATCGAAGTTTTTACCTCCGCCGGCTTTTGCACAGACGGTATCGGCGGCTCCGCCGGAACTGTCGCCACCGGCGGCGGCGCAGCCGGTGTGACCGGCGCCGCAGGCTCAGGCGGTGCTGCCGGCGGAATTTTCGCGGGCAAATCCAGTTCGGCGGCGGACCGTTCCCCGATAAAGGGAAGCTTCCCGCCGTTGGCCAGGAAAAACCAAATCCCCAGACCGATAAGCACCAGGATAACACCAAGAATGATTATCGGCAGCCAGGGAAAGAAATGCGCCTTTTCTTCGTTTTCGGGGGTAAGTTTGTCGTAGGTGTTCCGCGCGGCACTATGTTCCTCTATGTCAAAATCGGCGTAATCATTCTTGTCTTCCTCAAAGGACTTTAGACTAAGGCTTAGTTCCTGCTTTTCACTTTGGGGATTTTCCAGATCGGCCGATTCGGCGGAAATCGTTCCGTTTTCGCCCGAACGTATTGTCAGCTCAATCGAAGGCTCGCCCCTGGGCCGGGGCGCGATCTTGTCGACCACCAGGCTCCCAATATACAGCGCATCGGCCATAGTTTGAGAAGCGCTTTTGTAAAGATCGATCTGAACGCTCTTTTGATTATCGTGAACGGTGGTAAGAACAAGCCGCCTGGTAACCTGAGTATTCTCTTCCAGAATGGAACAAAAGTCCCCATTGGCAATCTTTATGCCAATCGTAGCACTCATAATCCCTCCTTATGAGAGTCATTATGTTATTCTTAAATGCTAAACCGAACAGGCCGCTTTGTCAACCTGCGGTATTGACGGGACATGGTTGTTTTTTATGGAAAAACGTCATACATTTAGCGCATAAGGAAAAGATATGGCAAAAAAACCGGTTGCTTCACATTACCAAAGGTTCGTTTTTCTGCTCGTTCCTCTCGTTCTCGTTCTCGTTTCGCTCTTTCCGCCTTTTCCGGGCAATTTGCTTTTTGCGGACGGCGCCCGCAGCGACATCGAGGCCTTTCTGGCGGGCTTTGAAGAATACGTAACAGAATGGGAAAACCTGGGGAAAAAATCCAGCATTACGGCCGATGAAATGGCCCGCCTTCAGCAAAAAGCACAGACAGAAGACCTGGAAGGCAAGGCCCAGGCGGCGGTGAGCAGTACCGAGTGGACCGTCGAGGACCAGCTGCGGATGAAGGACCTGGGCGAACGGATGAACCAGGCCGTCCTGACCGTAAGTCAAAAAATCATGGCATCCTACCAATAGCGGATGACAGGAGGATAACATGGTTTACTGTAAACACTGCGGAACCGAGCTTGATGAAGAATCGGAATTTTGTAATACCTGCGGTAAAAAAATCGATACGAATATAACCGAAGAACAAAATCCGTATGCGCCCCCAAAGGAAAGTGTGCCGGAATTTTTTGTTCGGAAAAACCCCTGGCAGTATTTTATCGGCGTGTTTAAGAAATATGCCGTATTTAAGGGCAGGGCAAGAAGGGCGGAGTATTGGTGGTTCGTATTGTTCGCGAATCTTTTTAGCATCTTTTTTTCTGTTTTGGATGTACTACTATTTGGTTTTGACATAACAGATACAGGCGTGTTAGAGCTGTCGTGGCGGCTGGCAGTGGTTCTGCCTTCTTTAGGTGTATCAGTAAGACGTATGCACGACTGTAATAAAAGCGGCTGGTTTATGCTTATTCCAATATACGGACAAATTGTTCTTCCGTGTACCAAAGGCACCCACGGATCCAACAGGTACGGCGGTGATCCAAAAGAAGAAGCCCTTTAGTACAACACATATGTATATGATCGACTACTGTGGGCCTCGAGTATTTCTATGCCTTTATACCGGTCTGCGAGTATGCCGCGCATAGTCCCCAACCCTGCCATTTTGTTATAACGCAGGATTACGATTTTTAGCCCTGGCAGCCTGCGGGGATCGACCGTTGGGTCTCCCTCGGAGTTGCGGGCGGGCCGCCCAAGGGTTCGGCGCCGCGAAACTTGTTGATGGCGCCAATTCCGTGTTATACTGAGACATGGTTTACGCGAAACCGGCCTTAAATAGTTCCCTCAAAGAGCGTTTTTTCACCACCCAGACCGCGAATTCCGGCCCGGCGGAGGCGTTTTTTTGCCCGCAAAAGGGCGTGCGTTACCTGAACCCGCAGACCTCGCTGTGGCTCTCCGCCGACCCCGCGATGGGGGAATATATCCCGGGCGCGCCGATTAACGACGAGGCGCGCGAGCGGAACCGGAACCTGCCGGGCATGGGCGGGGTGTTTAACTACGTGAACCTGCACGCCTACCATTACGCGGGGAATAACCCGGTGAAGTACACGGACCCGGATGGGGAAAGGGATATTTCGGTTGCAGAGGCAGCATTCATCAAGGAAATACTTGGTGATACAGGTGTAAAGGCTATTCGCAAAGCCAAAATATATAGATCTCCGCTAGAAAGAGCTGGATCAACACGGGCGTTATATTATGGGCAAATATTTCTTAAGTCAATTTATTTTGCATCGCCCCTTTCTAGTTACGAAGGGAGAGAGGAATTGTTGCATGAAGCTTTCCATCAGGTTCAAGAAATGATTGAACCAGGCGGAATAGCATTTGGGATGTCATTAGTCGGACCGACCTCGGCAGTTGATAAATTGGTACATGAACAAGGACTTTACAATAAGGGAATAGACGTTTATGCCCCTGGAGATTACACCGTAGTTGGAACGGATTTATCACGATACTCTAAGTTGGCAGATCTACCTTATTATGAGTCACGTGCACAATTAATAGGAAAGTTTGCTTCTTTATATTCACGGGCAAAGGATGGTATAGAGTTGAACCCTTATGAAAAACGATCATTAAGAGATATGGCAAGAATTATGTCCAATTCAAGGATTACATCGGAGGCGATAAAATGGGTAAACGAAAATTATTAATCGTTTTATTTCACTTTTTATTTTTAATTCATAATACATTTTCTGCAGAAATAGTGTCAGATATTGGTTTGGACAAAGAAGGTATTGTAGTTCAATTTGAGGAAATGGAGATATACGATCTTGTTGATATAACAGGTGTTGAAATATTTGATGAAGATTATTCTTATAAGATATTTGTAACTCCAGATTTAATAGATATGGTAAATGAGGATACAATACGAATAAAATTACTTGGAAAACGGTTTATACCTAATACGCGTTATCATATTATTATAACTATGAAAAATAATTACATTCATCTTTATACTTTTTGGGGAAATCCTCAAACAAATCTAAAAGAATATTATCTTTTTCCATTGATTGAAATCCCAAATGTAAGAATACTTATTTTCAGGCAAAAAAATTGGTAATCCGTAGTGTCAACTTATTAGAAAATCGGTAAAAAAACCGATGGGAGGAGAATTTTTTGACAGAAAGCCTTCGAGAAATGGGATGTGGAGGCGGGAACAGGCCGAAAAAGCCGGATTTTCCGGCATACGGACATAACTATCCTGCGTGAAAACGGTGAGAAGACAGGGTTTTGCGAATAGGTGCTACGCCGCTTCCCTATAATAATGGTTATGCAGCCCAAAAAGCAGCGGCTTCTGTTTTATCGCTCCGGTCCGAGGCTGTTCGGGCGGGGCGTTCGCACCAACTACAGCGCGTGAGCCGGCGAGCGCGGCATACCCGAATATGTAACACGGTGTGGGTCCCGAAAATGCCACAGGCGAAAAAAAGCCGCAGGGCCCTTGGAGCCTCCCAGTCCCTGGTGGGGCCGGTAATCGTTGTAATAGCCGATGTACTCTTTTACAATGCGGCGCAACTGCGTCCACGTAAATATAATAAAGTGGTCAAGGCATTCCTGCCTCAATGACCTTACAAAACGTTCCGCGTAAGCGTTCAGGTTGGGCGAATACGGCACGGTGGGAATATCGTTAATTCCATACCGGCTGTAGGGGAACCATTTTAATTCCCCCGAATTATCATGGATCAGGTGCGAATTCGGATAGCGGTAATTAAACTCTGAAAACTGCAGCCGCAAAAACCGTATCGCAGGATTTGCGGTGACGTTGTAGTGAACAATTTTTCTGGTTTTAAGGCAGATGAAGAATCGAATAAGTTTAAGGATAAATAACGATAAATAACGGTAACAGTTAGCCGGGAACGGGCATGGGGGTGACGGAGAAACGTTTGCGGCTTAAGTTGTGATTTCAAGTACAAGAAAACTACCGCAAACTTTCGGAGGCAGGGGGAGCAGCGGACGACCGGGCAGCGCATTGCCGTCAATTGCCGCAGGAACAGCCTAAAAAAAATGCTGCCGCAAGGCGGGGGAGTGCGGGCCCTCCGGTCCGATTTATGGTCTCCTTTGACACGCGTTAAAACGACTTGCGCCGTTATTGTATTAGATAAGCAGCCAAACGCGTTAAACGGAATAATTCGAGATATCAAGGGCCCCCGGGCTTTCTTGTCGGCGGTAACATTTTTCGGGGCCCACGTCGTGTTACAGCAGTTGGGTATGCCGCGCTCACCGGTTCGCGCACGTATGTTGACGCATCTGAGGACCGTGGGGGTTCGCGCCCCCGCCGGGTGTTACATGCTACAGGGGTTCCTGCGGTCTTTGCCGGAAACGCCGGAACAACACATCGCCCGACAAGACCTACATCCTCTCGTCGAAAATTTCCCCCTCCTCGATAACGCAAAAGGGCAGGACATTCTTTACCACCGCCCCTATGGCGGCGTCGTAGGAATTAGCCGGAGTGGTCATGGAACGCGAGGCAAGAAATTCAAACCCGTACCTTCCCCTGTTTTTTGTCGGAATAAACGTATACGCGTTCGCGAGCTCGACATGGATACAGGCCAAGCCGTCCGCAAAGGCCTTCCAGTTCTTTGCCCCTGCGGCCTGTAGGCCGTTCAAACGCGTCCACGACGCGGGGTGTGGTATACCGGTTCTCGAAGCGTCCAGCGCCCTTCGCACCGTTCCGCCGAGAACTTCGTTCCCCTCCGCGCCGGCCGCCGGATAACATTCTCCCCCGGTAACCAAAACACCGTCCGCCGTTTTGGAAACGGAGCATATATAAAAAACAGAGTCCTTTACATAAATAACCGCGAATTTCACGATTTAACCAAAAGCGTAACATTAACGCCGATTGTTTTGCCGTAGACAACCATGTTTTGCAGACACGCCGCCTGTTCCCCGCTGCCGGGGCAGGGAATCGCCAGTTCGAGCGCCCGGCCTTTTATGTCGCCGGGACGCACCGCCGCGCCCTCCCACAGCAGCCCGTTAAATCCGGCCGCCGACTCTATGTATGTTTTTACGGTTTTCGCAAGGACGGCGGCGTTCCGGTATGCCCTGCTCCTGATATCAAGACTTTTAATGCTGGTCGCTATTCCGTCGCGGAAGCGGTCTATCACCGGAAAATCACAGGGCAGGTTCGTACCCAGCGCCCGTTCCACCCGCCGCCCCCGCGCGAACGGGGACAGCGCCCATTTATTATCACTTTTCCGCAAACCGTCAAATTTCATTCGGTTATACTAAAGGGCTTTTCATCCCTTTGCAAGTAGGGTAACGGCAAGCGTTATCGAAGGAGCCCTTGAAACCGGTGATTTTATATTCATACCGGGAAACATCCGGACGAATTTCCTGAAGGGTTTCAGGGTCGGGCTTCCGGTAACGTAGATGATTTTTACGCCGAGTTCGTGCCGCCCGGCAAGATAGGTTTCTATCGTTACCTGTGCGGTGGGCCTGAGGGGGTGGGGGTGGGGATGGGGTCGTGCGGTTTGAGGCCCAAGGCGATATAATCCGCCTCGGCCATGGGTGCTGCTGCGCCCGCAGCGTATACTGACCTGTTATGCGCAGTTTGTCCTATTTCATTGATAAAATAATTCAAAATTACCATTATAATTGTTTCGTTTTACTAACAGAACACCATCTTCTCCACAGTCTATTTTAAATTGATCATCGTCAATCCAATTTACATCTATATTATTTATATGTTTATTTTCAAATATTTCTATTTCTTTTTCTTTTTCATAAATTCCATTTCTAACTGAAAATATCTTTAATACAATACTACCGTCTCCATAGTACTGCATTAAAGAAAAAACCGCATTCCGTGAGTTATTATATTGTGGAAGAGAACCAGTTTCACAAGTACTGTGATAATGTCCTAATTTTTTCGCTTGCTAAATATGGCCCCTCTCTTAAATTTAAACCTTCAAAAGGCCCAACGTAAAATATTATTTCATCATCGATTGTTATATCATCTCTATCTTCAAATTCTTCTTTGTATTCATTAAGGATCATATCTTGTTTAGCTTTACAACCACCTATTAAAAAAAGAGAGAACGATAATATTTTAACAAATTGTTTCATTATTAAATATTACAATAAACCAATAAAAATGTCAATTATTTTTTGGACAAATTTCATATAACGCCATATATCACACAAGAAGGTTTTCGCATTTTGCTCAAAAGAAATGTTATAGATGATAAAACACTAAAAGACATTGTGAACCTGGAGCGGGGTTAAAAAACCCGGCCCGCCCTGCGCTTATTAACACCGGCCCATGCCCGGCAGGTTTACAGACGTTTCGATATATCCTGTTTCGCTTTTTTTCAGGCATTTGGCCCCGCCGGCCGGCCGACTTGTACGTCAGCGCATTTCCCGCTATACTTGAACCTGGATACAAGGTGAAAATCATGAAGTGTAATAAAACCGCCGGGTTTTCCGGTCTGTTTCTTTTTTTGGCGCTGTTTGCCCCGCCCGCTCACGCGCAGAACCTGCCCCGGCCAAAAGGGTATGTTAGTGATTTTGCCGGAGTCTTTAGCGAGGAAGAGCGAGCCGGTCTTGAAGATTTTAGCGGCGCGGTAAAACAACAAACAGGCGCGGAAATCGCCGTGGTAAGTATAAAAAGTTACGCTCCCTATCACAGCATCGAAGAATACGCGGCGGCATTGTTTGGCGAATGGGGTATAGGGCAGCAGGACGAGGATAACGGGGTTCTTCTTCTTTTATCGGTGGACGACCGCGAAGTAAAAATCGAAACAGGCTACGGGCTGGAAGGGATTCTGCCCGATTCTGTCTGCGGTCGTATACTGGACAACGAGGTGCTCCCCGAATTCCGCGAAGGTCGTTTTTCAGCAGGACTGATAAAAGGCGTGGAAGCCGTTGCGGGGCGTATCGCGCAGGAAAGAGGGGACCCCGCATCTTTGGAACTTTCCCCCGATGATAATGAAGATTCTGGCGGTATGCCTTCTTTGGCTGTTATTGCGATCGTGGTGATTTTTTTCGTCATCCTTCCCCTTGGCCTCAGCCGGCGGCGTGGGCATTTTGGTAATCTCCACGGCCCGGGCGGTTTTGGCGGAGGTTTTGGCGGTCATTCCGGTTCCGGCGGCGGCGGTTTCGGCGGCTTTAGTGGAGGCGGATCGGGCGGCGGCGGAGCTTCCCGAAAATTTTAGGAGGACAGTATGAAGGGAGTTTTAGCGGCGCTTGCGGTAATCGTAATTATTTTTATCGCGGTTTTTGGTTTTTACATTGGTACAAAAAACAGTATCATACGGCTGGACGAAAACAGTAATGCCGCGTGGTCGGAAATAGACAATCAGCTGCAGCGGCGCAGCGATATGATCCCCAATCTGGTAAATACCGTTAAGGGTTACGCGGCCCATGAAGAGGGAATTTTTACCGATATTGCCGACGCGCGGGCAAAACTGGCCGGGGCGGGAACAGTAGAAGAAAAAGCGGCGGGGTACAATCAACTTGAAGGAGCGTTATCGCGTCTTTTGGTTATTGCAGAACAGTACCCCGACCTTAAGGCCAGCGCCAATTTTATGGCGCTTCAGGATGAACTGGCGGGAACGGAAAACCGCATTGCCGTGGCACGCCAGCGTTACAATAACAGCGCGGGAAGCTTCAACGCCAAAATCCGCACCTTTCCCGGCTCTCTTTTTGTGGAAAACATGGGCCTAAATCCCCGGCAGTATTTTGAAATTAACGAAAGCGCCCGCGCGGCGCCGGTAGTAGAATTTTAGGCATATCAACGGCGGCACGATGAACAAGCGGGCCTTTAGGGCGGATATATTACTGCTCCTTACAGCGGGAATCTGGGGCTTTGGCTTTGTGGCGCAGTCGTCGGGCATGGATTATCTGGGGCCCTTTACCTACAACGGCATACGTTTTATTCTGGGAAGCCTTTCGCTTGTTCCCCTTATGGTAATTTTACGAATAAAAAAACGCCGGGACGATCCCTTGCTTTCACTGCGCGCCGGAAAAAAAATACGTTACACGTTCATCGCCGGATCGGTTCTTTTTGTTGCGGTGGCGTTTCAACAAATTGGAATTATATTTACCACGGTGGGGAACGCCGGATTTATTACCGGATTTTATGTGGTGCTTACTCCTGTCTTTGGAATAGTTCTTGGCAAAAAAACACATCTGCCAACCTGGGCCGGAATGGTCTGCGCGCTTACCGGATTATATTTTATTTCACTTGCGGGAAGCCACATGCGCTTAAATCCCGGCGACCTTTTTACGGTAATTAGTTCGGTGTTTTGGGCCTGTCATATTTTGGTGGTTGATCATCTGGTACAAAAAATTGATCCGCTGACGCTGTCGTCGGGGCAGTTTGCCTGGTGCGGCGTTTTTGCGTTTATCGCGGCGCTGCTAATTGACCCGCTTGTAGGAAGCTGGGCGGCACATCTTGCTCCGGCGGCCAAGCTGCAAAGCTGGGTTGTACTGTCCGATATTGTCTTCGGTCAGGGCGGCGCTTTGTGGGACGCCCGGATTTCCCTGCTTTACGGAGGGCTTGCCTCGGCGGGTATCGCCTACACGCTGCAGGTAGTGGCTCAAAAAGACGCGCCGCCCGCCCACGCTACCATCATCCTTTGTCTTGAAGGCGCCTTTGCCGCTTTTGGGGGAATAGTGATTCGCGGCGAACAGCCTACGGCCTTTACCCTGCTTGGTTTTATCTTTATGCTTGCCGGAATGATGGTAACTCAACTGGATGTTATTCGCAGACAGGATGGTTCTTTGTAAAAAGATACGTTATACTTGAGGGCATGAAACTTCCTTTCGTCCGGCGGCATAAACAAAACAAAGACTTACCGGGGATCACCGTTTGTCTTGAGGCGTTTAAAAATAATGCGGGGCAGACAGGTTTTAGCGCCGCCGGGCGTACGGCGGTTATGGAATTCCACATACGGCGCGAGATACGCGAAAAGCACCAACTGGAAGCGGCTCTTTTTTCCCTTACCGGGAACGTGATCCTTGCCAACCTTAAAGAAGTCCGCGCGTTTGCGGCAAAACTTAACGCCGGGCTTCCCGGCAGCCAAAAAGTAAAAGCGGGCCAGTTAAACGCAATGGGCCTTATTGATGAAATTCTTCACTATGTTGTAGCTTTGTACCGTGAACAGGTGCAGAGCGATATTTTTGAACAGGCGATTGTGCGCCTGGAAGACAGGATCGGGCGGACAGGGGACATGCTGCAGCAGTTTGGCAGCCAGTTCCCCCCGCAAAAGGTCTACGAGGGAAAACTATCGGTAACAAATTATCTTGCCTCCTCCGAAGGCGGCGAAAGCTGCCGCGCCCTGTCGCTGGAAGAACTGCTCCTGCTTGCCCTTGCAAATCTTAATCCCGCGTTTAAACCGTTTCTGTTTATGTTTGACGACAGGGATTTGGCAAAAAAAACGGTATATCCGGCGGCCCTTGAAGAATTAAAGGCGTTTTTTGCCGAGCTTCCGCCTTTTGGGCCCGATGGCCAAAACCTGTGGGATCTGCTCCTTGCGCCCATATTGGCGTCGCCTGACTCCCTTTCCAGCCAGCTTGATTTTATGCGAAAGCGCTGGGGTTTGATTCTGGGCAAATTTATGCCGCGCCTGCTTTTATCGCTTGATATAATAAAAGAAGAAGACAAACCGTCGTTTTTTGGGCCCGGTCCCAGCGAGGCATACACCTACGGGAATCTTGAAAACGAATACGAAAAATTCAGTCCCGATCAGGAGTGGATGTCTCAAACCGTGCTCATGGCAAAAAGCACCCTTGTCTGGCTTTTTCAGCTTTCACAAAAATACAAGCGGGAAATTCACCGCCTTGATGAAATTCCCGACGAGGAACTGGACGAATTAGCCCGCCGGGGATTTACCGGCCTGTGGCTGATCGGCCTGTGGGAACGGAGCAGCGCCAGCAAAACAATCAAGCAGTGGACGGGAAACCCCGAAGCCGCCGCGAGCGCGTACAGTCTTTATGACTACGACATCGCCGGCGAATTGGGCGGATGGGGTTCGCTTTCAAATCTGCGCGAGCGCTGTTTTCGCCGGGGCATTAGACTTGGTTCGGACATGGTGCCCAATCACACCGGCATCGACAGCCGCTGGATTGTCGAACACCCCGAACGCTTTTTGCAGCTTCCCTATCCGCCCTTTCCTTCATATAATTACAACTGCGGCAATCTTTCGGGCCGCGATGATATCACCGTACAAATTGAAGAACACTACTTTACCCGCAGCGACGCCGCCGTCGTCTTTAAACGCATCGACAATAACACCGGCGAAACACGATATATTTATCACGGAAACGATGGTACTTCAATGCCCTGGAACGATACGGCGCAGATCGATTTTCTTAATCCCGAAGCGCGCGAAGCGGTAATACGCACCATCATTGGCGTGTGCCAGCAATTTTCGATTGTGCGCTTTGACGCGGCAATGACACTGGCAAAGCGCCACATTCAGCGGCTCTGGTATCCGGAACCGGGAAGAGGCGGCGACATCGCAAGCCGCTCCGAACACGCGCTTGCCGCCGATGAATTTAACCGCCGCATACCGCATGAATTTTGGCGCGAGGTGGTTGATCGCTGCGCCGCCGAAGCGCCGCACACCCTGCTGCTTGCCGAAGCGTTCTGGATGATGGAAGGCTATTTTGTACGCACTCTGGGCATGCACCGCGTATATAATTCCGCCTTTATGAACATGTTAAAAAACGAGGACAACGCCAGGTACCGCGCAACCATAAAAAACACGCTGGAGTTTGATCCCGAAATTCTAAAACGCTTTGTCAACTTTATGAACAACCCCGATGAAGAAACAGCGGTCGCCCAGTTTGGAAAGGGCGACAAATATTTTGGGATTGCAACGCTTCTGGTAACCATGCCGGGTCTGCCCATGTTTGGCCACGGTCAAATCGAAGGCTTTGAAGAAAAGTATGGAATGGAGTACCGCCGTTCCTACCGCGATGAAACACCGGATCAGTATTTGATCAACCGCCACGAAAAAGAAATTTTTCCGCTAATAAAAAAGCGCCGGCTTTTTTCGGGCAGCGCCGATTTTTGTTTGTATGATTTCTTTTCAAACGGCGCAGTCAACGAAAATGTATTTGCCTATTCAAACCGCGCCCAGGACGAAAGCGCTTTGGTTATTTACAACAACAGTTACGGTGAAGCGTCGGGCTGGATTAAAGAAAGCGCCATTCAAAAAAGCGGCTCCCGGCGGGACAGCCTTGCCGCGTCGCTGGGTCTTCATAATAAAGGCGATTATTTTTGCCTGTTCCGCGAACAGCGCAGCGGCCTTACGTTTATCCGCTCAAGTAAAGATATGGGCGAACGGGGCCTTTTTGCCGCGCTCAAGGGTTATGAAACGCAGGTTTTTATGGAGATACGCGAAGTTAAAGACGACGCGCGCGGTTACTGGGCCCGCCTTAACCATGATCTAAACGGCTTTGGCGCGGTGGATATCGAAGCGGCAAAAATGGATATTATTCTGGGCGAATTATACTATCACTTTAACGAGCTTTTTAAATTATATCATTCAGGGTCTCTACCCGAATTAAAACAGCCTTTGATCAACTATGTTGCCTGCGCCCGAAACTATATAACCGGCGCGGGCGGATTATTTGAACCCTGGACGGGCGCGCAAAAACAGGATGGACAAAAAACCGCGTCCGCATCGTCTTTAACTAACGATACGGATGTTCCTTCTGCCGAAGAAGTATGGAAACAATTTTTAACGTATCTTGAACGGGCCGGCATAACCAAAAAGGCGCCAAAACATAATCCCGAAGCCGCGCCGCCGCCGGATGGCGGACACGATACCATGCTGCCAGATAGCGCGTTTGCGTACATACTGCTGGCGTTGACCAAATCCCTTATTGGTAAAAACGCAGGCGGTCAGGAGGCGCTTTCGCTTGTTACTCACTGGCAGCTTGACCGTAAAGCGCGGGAAGCGCTTTGCGCGCAAGAAAGCGAAACCAGGAATGATTCCCGGGGCATTTGCGAAATTATGAAGTATGTGCTTGTTCGTACCGGCGAACGTTCCCCGATAAATAAATTCGCTGCGGCAAAAACAGCAAAAGAACTTGCCTGTTCAATTATTCTTGACAACTATATCGAAGAAGATTTTAAACGCATTTTGGGCATCAATATTTTTGACGATGTAACCTGGTTTAACAAGGAAGCGTTTGAACGTACGCTGCTATACGCGCCGCTTTTTGTCGCCATAGAAACAGGCGGCGACAGGGCGGAAAGCGTGGCAAAAGAATTCCGCAGGGCAGAAGCGTCTTCCGGGTATCGTCTGGATAAATTGCTGGATGCGCTGCAAGGCGGATCAAAAAGCGCCGGCAAAACCAAAAATAACGCGGCGCAAAAAAAGGACAAAACGGTGTAAATCAAATTGAATACCAAAGGCATAGCTCTTGATAAATCGGTCATACTCAAACAGTATTTTGGATACGAGCATTTTAGGCGCGGTCAGGAAGAGGTAATTGACGCCATTATCGCGCGCCGCGATCTGCTCGCGTTAATGCCGACCGGCGCGGGTAAATCGCTCTGCTACCAAATTCCGGCGCTCATGCTTGACGGGCTGGTTGTGGTAATTTCGCCGCTTATTTCGCTTATGAAAGATCAGGTCGAAGCGCTGCACAGCGAAGGTATTCACGCGGCGTTTCTTAACAGTTCGCTTTCGCGTTCGGAATATGCCGACACAATGAACCGCGCAATGCGCGGCGAATATACGATTCTTTACATTGCGCCCGAGCGGCTTGATCACCGCGACATGCATGCCGTTTCCGCCGTACTGCCGGTGCCGCTGGTCGTGATTGATGAGGCGCACTGTGTTTCACAATGGGGCCACGATTTTAGACACAGTTATCTTGAAATCGCGCAATTTATCAAAAAACTTGCAACACGGCCCACAGTAGCCGCTTTTACCGCAACAGCCACTCCCCGTGTAACAGACGATATTATCAGACATCTGGAGCTTGATAACCACTTTTTTATTTCTACCGGATTTGACCGCAGCAACCTCTACTTTGAAGTACAAAAGCCAAACGATAAATATATGACGCTGCTTAATCTGGTGCGGGAACGCGAAGGAAAAAGCGGCATTATTTACTGCGCAACCCGCGCAAATGTAGAAGATATACAAAGGCGGCTTTCTGACCGAGGCATTCAGGCGACGCGGTATCACGCGGGTTTAAGCGATGTGGAACGCCACGTCAATCAGGACGATTTTATTTTTGATCGAAAACCGGTAATTGTCGCGACAAACGCTTTTGGCATGGGCATAGACAAATCAAATGTATCCTATGTAATTCACTATAATATGCCAAAAAACCTGGAAAGTTATTATCAAGAGGCGGGCCGGGCCGGACGCGACGGCGAAAAGGCCGACTGTATTCTGCTCTATAGTCCGCAGGATGTACAGATTAACAAAAGCCTTATTACCAGAGGCGCCGGCGAATTTCACCAGAGCGAAGACCACATCGCCAATAATCTTGAACTGCTTAAACAAATGACCTTTTACGCGACAGTGGGCGATTGTCTTAGAAACAGAATGCTTTCCTATTTTGGAGAAAAGCCGCCCTCGTACTGCGGAAACTGTTCAAACTGCAATACCCAATTTGATGAAATTGACATTACCCGCGAAGCGCAAAAAATTGTTTCCTGTGTGTACCGCCTTAAAGAACGCGGGCGGCAGTTTGGCAAAACCATGGTCACCGATATTTTGCTTGGCCGCAGTCTTCAAAAAATACGGCAGCTTAAACTGGACAGCCTAAGTACATTTGGAATCATGAGCGACAGTGACAACCACCTGATTAGGCTTATTATTGACGAACTTGAACAAAAGGGGTATCTGCTTTCATCGGGCGGGGATTATCCGGTACTTTTACCCGGCGGCAAATCCCACGCCCTGCTAAAAGGCGAAAGCGTTACCATGATGCTGCCGCGGGAAAAAGATCCGGCGCAGTCCAAAAAACCGCTGTTTGCGGCAAGACCCGCGGCAGGCAGAATGGACCCCAGAAGGCAGGCTGATAATATGGCCCTGTTCGAAAAACTTAAAATCCTTCGTTCGGGTCTGGCCCGCGAAGAAGGCATACCGGCCTACATTATTTTTTCCGATGCCGCATTACTCGACATGTGTGTAAAACGTCCAAAAAACCCAAAAGAGTTTTTGGGCGTATCCGGTGTAGGCGAAGTAAAATGCAAACGTTACAGCGGCGCTTTTTTACAGGCCATCGACGGGTTTCGAAGCAGTATATAAGGCTACTGTGTCACCTGCGGCGGAAGGTTAATCCTAAAATGGGCGGCAGTTAAATCAAGGCCCGCTTCTTTAAACGTTGTTTGAATATTTTCAAAAAGCTCCGAATAAATTTCCGGCACATATTCAACTTCGTTCACATACACATTAATTTGGTAATGGGCGTAAAAATCGTCCAGCGAAGTCTGCAATACAAACGGTTCGGGTGTTTTAAGCACACGCGTTGTTTTACGCCCTGCTTCAACAAGCAGTTTGTGAATCGTCTGCCAGGGCGTACCGTAACTAAAGGTAATATCGGCATAAAGAACCAGGCCCTCTTTGTTGTCCTCGGTTGAAGTATGATAATTGGTAACACTGGAAGAAAGCACCATCATGTTTGGAAAGCTTACATATTCATTTTTGTGGGTTCGCAGCTTTATATTAATGGGGGACTTTTCGACCACAAACCCGGTAATGTTTTGTATTTGAATCCGGTCTCCTGTTTTAAACGGCCGCATATAGGTTAGTACAATTCCCGCAACCAGATTTCCAATGGCAGAGCTTGACCCAAGCGAAAGAATAACTCCCACAAAAACAGAAACACCCTGAAATATTCTGGAATCGGAGCCGGGCAGATACGGATAAACAACCGCTATGGTAAACGCATAAATTAAAAACCGTAAGATGTTGAATGTCGGCTGGGCCCATTCGGGATAAAAACCCGGAATAACAATTTTTTCCCTTTCAATCCGGGTTGCAAAAAATTTTAGCGATCTAAGCGTATATCTTACAATAAACAAAAGTATAATAATGGTAATAAGATTTGGTATATAGCCAATAATACCACGACCGATTTTTTCGAGCGGATCAAGCATGTAACTAAAAAATACCGCCGCAAAATCCTGTGTAGGAACAAACAGGCTAAAAACAAGGGGAGTAACAAGAAAAAATTCCAAAAATAGTATAATATACTTGACTGCGTTTATGGCGATATAAAAAACACCAAGAATTTGTCTTGTTTCAAGAAGCTGGAATTTTTTAATGCGCAGCGAAGGCATATGTTTTTTTGCAACAAGCGTTAAACGCGTTCTTAGCCATTTAAAAAAAGCCAGCGTAACGGAAATAAGCAAAACAAGAAAAACAAGAAACGCCGCGGCAATACCCAGCCGTATTGTTATGTTAAATTTTGAGGCATCGCCTGAAATAATCGCTACCAGCTGCTTCCAAAAATTCATGTTTACCCTCCTTCTATAAACAGGATGCTATGGCGTTCTCCAAACCTTCCAGATCGTTTTCAATTACCGCAATGGGTTTTGCTTTTTTGGCAAGAAAAGCGAATTTTTCGGGTAATTCAAGCCGTTCGCCTGTCGCCTTAAAAACAGTGTCCGCCCACCGCGCGGGGTGCCCCGTAGCAAGGCAAACAATATGGCCTTCAAAAGAGCTTTCTTTTGCCATGCGTTTCGCCGCCGAAAAAGCCACCGCACCCTGCGGATCAATAATAAGTCCGTAGTTATCCCAGGCCTGCCTCATCGCCGCCAGTGTTTCATTATCGTTTACGCTCTGCGGAAAAACCATGTGTTTCATTACCGCCGGCGCCGACCGGTAGAACGAATCAAGCCGCTCATAATTGGAAGGCCTGCCGACATCCAGCGCGGGAGAATTAGTCGTTACCAGCGTTGACGGATTAAAGGGCGCGGCGTTTCCCGCCTGAATGTAAGGGCCAAAGGCGTTGTTCGCGTTCATTGCGGCAATAAATCCGTTTACCGGCATACCGAATTTCCAGGCGTACAGACCGGCGATAAGGTTTCCAAAATTCCCGCAGGGAATGCTAAAAAAAAGGTCGCCGGAAATTTTTCGCTTAAGCATGACATAACTAAACAAATAGTAAAAAGTCTGCGGCAAAAGCCGGCCCACATTTATCGCGTTGGCGCTGGTTACATGATAGCGGCCGGCAAAGGACCGGTCGCGGATAATGCCGCTCAAGAGGCGCTGGCAGTCGTCCAGGGTTCCGTTTACTTCGATGGGAATAACATTTCCGCCGTTGGGTACAAAATCGGCGCTGTCAAGGCCCCGTATAAATCCCGGCGAATTAACCCCGGGGCAAAGCAGCACGTTTACCACATGCCGGTTTCCGTGAAACGCGTGAACAATCCCCGCCGTCGATTCCCTCATTGACGAAATTACCATGGTTTTTTCTGTCTGCTGTCCCAAAAGCTCGTCAAATAACGCGGCAAGAAAGCCGATGCCAAAATCCTTAAACGATCCGGTAGGTCCGTCATAAAGGCAAAGAACCGATGTGTTTTCATCAATTTCCGCCATAACCGGCGTAAAGGTAAAAGCGCTTTTGGTAACGCGCGCGGACGCCTCCGCGGAAAGTTCGCCTTCAAAAAGCAGCGGAGTTACTATCGAAGCAAGGCCGGCAAACGGCGTGTTTTCGTCCATGTGGAGCAGCAGCTGGCGCAGATCGGGCAGCGCTTCGGGGACATACAGACCGTCATCGGGAAGGCAGCGAAGCACCGCCTCTTTGAATGAAACAGTCTTGTCCCCAAGCGCCTGGCTCCGCGGAAACATATCCTGACAGGCCGAAGAAAAAAAATGCATACAAAAAGTGTAGTCCTTTTTGCCCGGAAATGCTACGCTTCTAAAGCGCAATGAAAAACACGACCATTGTTGATATTGCAAAAGAGGCGGGCGTCTCAAAGGCTACCGTATCCAGGGTAATCTCAAAACCGTATCTGGTAAACGAAAAAACACGAAGCAAGGTACGCGCGGTAATAGAAAAATATTCGTTTGTACCAAACGCGCTCGCCCAGAGCCTTGCCGGAATGCCCACAAAAAATATCGGCGTTATCGTGGATGAATTTCCAAATGACTTTTATATCGATCTTATCAATGGAATAGACGGCGTTATTAACGCAAAAAATTATACCACCCAGCTTATTTCAAGCTACTGGGACAAGGAGCGGGAATTAAAAGGCATACACTCATTTTTGTTAAGCCATGTAGACGGTATTTTAATGGCCCCGTTTTCTTCGGAATCGGAGGCGACAAAAGTTCTTAAAGAATCCGGTGTTCCCTATGTACTTGTCAACACAACGAGTAACGATCCATCTGTTTCGTATGTATGCGGCGACAGTTATAAGGGAGGCCGGCTTGTTGCCGCGTTTGTAAAAACACTGTCGCAGGAACAGGTAATTATTGTCGACGTGTCGGGCCATTCAACCGTACAGGAACGAATCAGGGGCTTTAAGGAAGAATTGGGATCATACGTCCCCGTTGTTTCTTACGAAGGCGTAAAAACAATGGACAGCGGAAAGGCCCTGGTGCGGGTAATGGTTGAGCGCAATAAAATCGACCGTAAAAAAACAACGCTTTTTGTATTAAATGATTACATTGCCCTGGGTGTTCTTGCGGGATTATATGAATGCGATATCGACATTCCCCGGCAGGTTTCCATTATCGGATACGATGATATTAAAATTGCGTCAATGTGCCGCACGCCGCTGACTACCATTTCACAGTCAATTAACCACATGGGAAAAATAGCCGCCCAATCGCTAATCGGTTTAATTCGCAACCCCGCCGCCCCGCCGGACCGGCATATTATCGAACCGGTTCTTATTGAACGCGCGTCAACAGCGCGTTCATAAAAAAACCCGCCGGCGCGAGACCGGCAGGTTTTTTGTCGGCTATTGGACTTACGTCCTACAGCTTGGCAATGTTGGCTCTGGTTCCAACGGTGCAGCCGGAATCATCGTCCTTCTTGACTGCCTTGCCATTTAACAGATCAATACCGGCCTGAATTCCCTTGGTACCCATAGCGGTGGGATTCTGGACCATGACTGCCAAAATGGTACCGTCAAGAACAAGCGCCTGTGATTCGGGGCTCTTGTCCCAGCCAACGACCACAATTTTCTTTCCGGACTGCTTTACCGCGTTGCCCGTTCCAACGGTGGCGCCTTCGTTACAACCGTAAAAACCTTTAAGGTCGGGGTTCGCGCGCATAAAGTCTGTGGCGATGTTAAGGGCCTTGGCTTTGTCGCCGTCTGAATACTGGGTTCCCACAATGGTTATTCCGGGATACTTTGCGGCAATTTGAGCCTTAAATTCGTTTTCCCTAAGCATGGTGGTTCCGGCGCCCGGCTGGGCATTAACGATAGCGATCTTGCCGGTACCGCCAATAGCTTTGGCGAGCGTGTCGGCGGCGATGCGGGCGGCGGCGCCATTATCGGTTCCGACAAACGCGTCGTAAGCCGATCCGGCGGGGAGCGGCGAGTCAACGACAATTACTTTAATGCCGGCGGCTCTGGCTTTGTTAATTGAGGGAATCATGGAAGTCGCAAACTGGGGAGCAACCATAACAATGTCATATTTGGCGGTAATGGCGTCTTCCATAATGGCGATTTGCTGGGCGGTATCAACCTTACCTGCCGGAGCCATCATTACATAGTCAATTTTGACTTTGGCAGACTGCTGCTGGGCGCCGCGGTTAAGCTTTAACCAGTGAATATCCTGCGCGTCCATGGCTATAAACATCGCCTTTATGGGATCGTTCCCAAAACTACTCTTCTGCGCGAATACCGGCAGAGAGGCCAGTAGGATAAGACCTACAACTGCGAAAAGAAATCTTTTCTTCATCTTTATCTCCTCAAATTGTTTTAAGGCGTTACTTCGAACGCCACAATACCTAGTTTTTCTCGCGGTTCCTTATGCGGTCAAGGAATACGGAACCAACAATAACAAAACCAATAACAATTTTCTGAATATACGGGTTAACGCCGATAAGGTTCAGGCCGTTACGCAGAACGCCGATAATAAACGCGCCGACAAACGTTCCAATGGCGGTTCCCTCGCCGCCCATGGTGCTGGTGCCGCCGATAACCGAAGAAGCCACCGCATCCAGTTCGTAACCGTCGCCCGCGGCGGGACCGGCGGAATAGACGCGCCCGGCAAGAAGGCATCCGGCAAGGGCCGCCAAAAAACCGGAAATCATGTACACCATCATAATGGTTCGTTTGGTATTTACCCCCGACAGCCGCGCCGCTTCAAAATTACTGCCCACCGCGTATACGTGGCGGCCCCATTTTGTTTTCTGCAGAATAAAGCCAAACACAAATACGGTGATCAGCATAATTACCACGATATTGGGTATGCGCGGTATTCCCGGCGTTACGATACTAATGCCCAGATCGGGATCATAAACAGTACCAATGCCAAAGTTGTAACCCGTTCCCATGTCGGTAAACGCGTTGGGCATACCGCTAATGGGGTATCCCTGGGTCATGATCAGAGCCAGGCCCCGTACAACGGTCATGGTTCCCAGGGTGGCGATAAAGGGCGGAATATTTCCAAACGCGACCATCGCCCCGCTGGCCGACCCCGCCGCGATACCGGTTAAAAGGCCCATCGAAAGGCCCAGGAGCATGGGAAGATCCGGATGAATTCCCACATCGGGATCGTGGGGCATCATCATTGCCGCGACCATTGCGCACAGGGCGATATTGGAACCAATGGCAAGGTCAATGCCGCCGGTAATCAATACATAAGTCTGCCCTAGGGCGATAAGAGCGATAACCGTAGTCTGCTGGGCTACGGTTGTCAGGTTTTCCACGTTAAGGAAATATTCCGAAAAAATCGTAAAAAAGACGCCCATAATAACAAGCGCCGTAATACAAGACAAAATTTGCTGCTGCGCTTTGGATAAATTTAACCTGGTCAAATGAATATTGGCCATCAATAACCCCCGTAATTAATATTGTGTTGCATAATGCAATATTTCTTCCTGATTCGTATCCCTGGTAACCAGTTCTTTTGTTATCTTTCCGTTGCACATAACAATAACGCGATCGGACATTCCCAGTATTTCGGGCAGTTCCGACGAAACAAACATTACCCCGATACCGTTCCGTTTAAGATCGTTTATTATGTTGTAAATTTCAATTTTGGACGCGACATCAATACCCCGCGTCGGTTCGTCAAAAATAACCACATGGGCGTTCCGCATAAGCCATTTGCCGACAACCACCTTTTGCTGATTACCGCCGGAAAGATTGCGCACATACTGGGTTACGCCGGGTGTTTTAATTTTAAGGCTGTTTACCATCTCTTTTGATTTTTCGCTTTCAATCCTGTTTATGATAACCCCGAATTTTGAAACAAAGTCAAGATTGGGCAGGGTGATGTTCTCGGCCAGCGTCATCCGCACGCAAAGTCCGTCCCGTTTGCGGTCTTCCGGCGCGCAAAAAAGCCCCTTGTCGATAGCGTCTTTGGGCGATTTAATTTTTACCGGCTTTCCGTTAAGAAAAACCTCGCCCGCGCTCATTTTATCGGCGCCGGAAATCGCCCGCACCGTTTCGGTGCGGCCCGCCCCCATAAGGCCGGCAAACGCCAAAATCTCGCCCTTGTACAGATCAAAAGAAACATTTTTAACACCCACCCCGTGGGGCGATGAAAGATTTTTTACTTCCAGCACCTTCGCGCCCGCTTTTGTTTCGATGCGGGGGAATTTTTCGGTCAGGCTGCGGCCTACCATAAAGCTGATAATCTCCGGCAGGCTTGTTTCGGCAAAATTAAGCGTATTTACATATTTGCCGTCGCGAAGTATTGTTACGCGGTCGACGATACGCGAAAGCTCCTCAAGCCGGTGCGAAATATAGATAATTCCCTTTCCCTGCTGTTTAAGCAGGGCGATAACCGCAAAAAGATCTTCGATTTCTTTTTCGGTAAGCGCCGATGTCGGCTCGTCCATAATGACGATGTTCACATTCATTGACAGCGTTTTGCAGATTTCTACCATCTGCTGTTTGGAAACAGGCAGCCTGTTGGTAGGCGTGGCGGGATCAATATTCAAATTTAACTGGTTTAGATACTGTTTTGCTTCCTGGTTCTGCTTTTTTTTGTTAAGAACGCCGCCCACGCCGGAAAACTCGCGGTTAAGAAAAATATTTTCCGCCACGGTCAAATGCGGGCACAGATTCAATTCCTGGTGAATAATACCGATACCCAGCCCCTGGGCGGAATGGGGCGTCAGGTCATGGGTTATATTCCGGCCCTTAACGAACATATCGCCGGAATCCCTGGAATATACCCCCGAAATAATCTTCATAAGGGTAGATTTGCCGGCCCCGTTTTCTCCCAATAACGCGTGAACCTCGCCCGCCTTAAGGTCAAATTTGACATCCTGGAGCGCCGAAACTCCGGAAAAAGATTTATTGATGTGATCGACCCGTAATAACTCTTCCATACTGCCCCTTTCTATCTGTAACCGGTTTCATTGCTAATAAATAAAGACGATCCGTCAGGACCTGTCGTTAGTATCACCCGCTTTTATTTACCTGTCAAGCAAATTCGTTACTTATTTTTCCCCATTCCGCCGGGCTTTCATTAGTAAGGTTTTGTATTATTTTTCAACAATTTTTCGACTATCCAAGGAAGACCTGGCCCGCGTTATCAATGGCAAGAATCGTCTTGCATTCGGAACAGCGGAAACGGCCGGGCTTAAGCGCTTTGAGCTTTTTGGAGCAGATAGGGCACGAAAACACCTTGGGAAACAGGCTGATCGATTCCGACGCGGAACCACTGCGAAAGAAATTGATTGAATCGTCAAGATTGTCTTTAATATTAAAAAACTGGCTAAACCCAAGAAGCTGAAAGACTTCGTATACCTTGGGCTGAATTTCCAGCAGCACAAGGTCCCCGCCCCGCGGTTTTACCGACTTAAGAAAGGCGGTAAAAGAACCGATTCCGGTGGACGACACATAATTAAGCCCTCCGCACTGGAACACCAGACGGGTATATCCTGCCTCGATAGCCTTGGCGACACGCTTTTGAAAATAGTTTGAATTATAGGTGTCAATATAGCCGGTTAAATAGAGCACAAGGCAGCCTTCTACCTCGGTTACCTTTTGGAGCTTTATTTTGAGGCTTTCATCCTTTTCATCGTCAAACCCATTAACAATATCGTTGTTTGTCATGACGCTCCCTTCAATTAGTAAACAGATACCTGTTTGATTTTCGGTAATCTGCTCTAAATACTACATATATTTAGATATTTTGTCAAACTCACAGGCCCCCGTCAACGGGGATCAACGACCCGTTAACGGCCTCGTTTTCCAGCACCGCCAGGGCCGCGCGCGCGACCGCGCCGCAGTCAAGCGCCCCCCCGGGGCTTCGGCTGTTATAAAGCCGCTCGGCGCTGGTGGAGTATTCCGTATCGACCAAGCCGGGGCAGATCAGGTTGCAGGTAACCCCCCAACATGATGCGCGGGCCGCAGACTTAACCAGCACGCCCAAAGCCGTTTTTGCCGCCGAATAAGCGACCGTGGTGGAAAATCCGCTGATTTCCGAAGTTTTGGTCCCTCCAAAAAGGAGTATACGACCCCATCCACGCCTAAGCATATCACGGATTGCCAAAGAAACCAAGACTTCGGGAAAAATTAGGTTAAATTCGGTCATAAAACGCCATTCTTTGGCGGTAGTTTCCGCCAGGGAAGCGTTTCTGGCAAAGGGCCCCCAGGCAAGCACCAGTATATCCGGCGTTTGATCCATTTTTGCAAGGATGAATTGGGCGGCCTCCTCCGGTGATGATGCTTCGATATTGTATAAAAAACCGCTTGCCGCGCTGTCCGGAGCTTCGGCTTTTCGCAATTCCGCCAGGGTCCGCTCAAGGCGGCCGGCGCTGTGTCCGCCGTGTATACATACCCGCGCGCCCCGTTCCGCAAGGCCGACGGCGACCGCGCGGCCAATTCCGCC
This sequence comes from Treponema sp., assembly GCA_031267675.1. GTDB lineage: Bacteria > Spirochaetota > Spirochaetia > Treponematales > Breznakiellaceae > JAIRYT01. Next base: position 44,846 of record JAIRYT010000077.1, read on the forward strand.
GGATCCCCCGACAACAAGCGCGCTTCGTCCCTCAAAAACAGCTTCTCTGTCCGCCATGCTGAACTGTAACCTAATTTGGTATAAAATGCAGTATGGTTCTTAACGACCTGGTGATTGTGCTCTGCCGGCCCAGCGAGCCGGGGAATGTAGGGGCGGTGTGCAGAACCATGAAAAACATGGGGCTTTCCCGCCTGCGCGTTATTGCGGCGGATATGCGTCAGACCGGCGGCATAATTGACGAAACAATACGCGCACGGGCGGTACACGCCGCCGAAATCTGGAAAAACGCGGCGCATTTTTCAACATTGGCCGAGGCGCTGGCGGACTGCGGCATGGCGGTGGGAGTAACCCGGCGGCGGGGAAGGCGGCGAAAATCCGTTACCCTGCCGCCCCGCGAGGCGGCGGAATTTTTACGCGGCAAAAACGGTTCCGCCGCCCTGGTTTTTGGCAGCGAACGAACCGGGCTTGACGACGGCGAACTGGCCCTGTGTAACATTGCCTCCCATATTCCCGCGGGAGCGGCGTTTCCTTCGCTTAATCTTTCGCACGCGGTACAAATCTACGCCTACGAATTTTTTTTGGCGCTGCAATCCGATACTCCGGATAAAAAACAAAACATGGTGGCGAGCCAATGGCATCCCATGAACCGCGGCGAAGTTGTCCGGCGGGTAAAAAAAATAAGCGACACGCTGGCAAAAATGGGTTTTTACAAACATCCCGGACGCGAAGAACAGGAAGTTTTTTTATGCGATCTCATGCTTCGCGCCGGTCTTACCCTGGAAGAAGGCCGTTATCTGGGCAGTATTATCGCAAAATCGGGAAGGCTCGCCGGAAACTAAAACAGCGCGACGGTGTAGGCCTTGCCAAAGGGAAAAAAAGTCGCGTAAAGTTCCGGCGGCGGCCCGGACGGTTCTTTGCCGGGCTGCGCCGGGCCGGCGCGAAAAAGTTTTGTTTCCATGCCGTCACGGTGGCGGATTACCACGCCGTCCAGCGCGGCGGCAAGACTTTTAAGATCGGGATAATCCTGTTCGGTAACAAGCGGGGCGAACTCCAAAGCCGTGTGAAGGGTGCGCATAACGGGAAGCAGCAGCGGGCTGGGGTTTTTGCATAAAAACCACGCCCCCGCTTTTACATAGGACCTGGCAATAAGCCTGCGGGTTTCGGCGCTCTTCATTTTAAGGGAATTACGGTAAAAATCATCGTCATAATCGTCAAGGCCAAAATCAAACAATAGCTCAAATTCTTCCGCGTCGATTTTTTGATAGATTGAAAAATCAATGTGATCAAAAACAAAGTCTTCAAAGCCGGCAAATTTTTTTCCGGAAGGTTCCGCATCCTTATCCTTATCCTTTTGCGCGTTAAGGGAAGCGTCCAGTTTTTTTAATTCCTGGTGAACAAAACAAATGCGGCGGTAACGGCTTTCTATGCGCCGCCTTATTACGGCGATAAACGCTTCGGAATCGTTAGCGCTCATATAATTCCTGCAGCAGCAGCGCCGCCTGTTGTGATATGTCAAGGTTTTCGACATTTCCTGTTCCGGGTATGCGCGCGATCAGGGAACAGTTTTCTTTTATTGCCGCAGGCAGTAGTGCGGCATCGCCGGCAAAAACCAAAATGCAGCTTTTTTTTCGTTTTTCTTTGGCGCATAATTCCGGCAAGTCGTGTATCCGTATCCGCGCGCGCGGATCGGTTCCTATGCTTATAAGGAATTTGTTTGCGCTTTTTAAAAACGCCGCCGGATTACGAACGCTGCGAATTGCAACCTGTTCCATTCCGCCGCAGGCGACACGGTATATTTTGGGCGGAACAGTACAAATATCGCCTTCACCCCTGGTTATTACCACGTAGGGCGCGTCAAAAAAAGCGGCGCAGCGGATAACGGCGCCCGTGTGGTATTCGTTTTCCACATTGCAAAGAAGCAGTCCGTTTTTGCCGCTTTTGCTCCAGTCGTCAAGAAACGCTTCATCGGCGCCCTCGACAAGCGGCTCTTCAATCATGGCGACAATTCCCTCGTGGTGGCTGCTTTTGCAAATCCGTTCAAGTTCCTCGTCCTCGCACATTTTATAGGGACGCTTGCGTTCCGCCAAACTTTTACAAATACCGGTAAAGCGGGGGAGCATTTCTTCGCGCATAAAGAGGCGGTTAATTTTTTCCGGGTGAACATCAGAAAGCGCCTTAACGGCGGCAAAACCACAGACGGCAAGTTCGTCGACAAACATGCGCAAAGTGTATCATTTTACGGTAGTTTGTTGTAGACTTGTCTGTATGGGCGTTTCCACCAAAACAGGCGACGGCGGAATGACGGATCTTCGCGGGTTTCGCGTGTCCAAAACAGACAGCCGCGTCGAAGCGCTGGGAACACTGGACGAACTGGACGCCGTGCTTGCCGACGCGCAAAGCGTCTGCGATGTAAACATAAAAGAAGTCGTGGAAACAATACGGGGGGATCTTTTTTCCCTTATTATGCCGGCGGTTGCCGCTGTGGATAAAAGCGCCGGCCAGGCAAAAACAGCGTTATCCGAAAACGGCGGAATTCTTTTGGCAGTAACCGCGCTTGAAAGCCGGATAAAAAAATACCAGGAAATAAATCCGGTAAGCGGATTTGTACGGAACAGAAAAACACCCGCCGCGCTTAAACTAAACATTGCCCGCGCCGTATGCCGGCGCGCCGAACGCCGCATGGTTCCCTTTTGTACCGGCGGCGCAAAAAGCCTGTTGATGTATATTAACCGGCTTTCCGATTTGCTTTTTTTGATAAGCCTGTAAGCTTTCGCTGTCAGCCACTCTTTATATGCAGCAGATCCGCAATCGCCTGCGCGATTTCCCGCGCTGTTTTATTTTTGCCGCTTACCGTAAAACGGGCCAGCCTGCGGTAACGTTCCATGCGGTTTTCGTGCAAAACGCGGTGCTTTTCCCTTGATTCTTCCAGCGAGGCCGCCTGTAAAAAAACCGGAAGCGTGCGGGAAGCAATACGATGCCAGGCGCATTGTACCGGAACATCAATGCAGATTATTGCCGTCGCGCCGGATGCGCGCCGCAGCAGATTTACCGCAGCGGCGTTGTCAATAATTCCGCCGCCCGCCGCCAGTACGCCGTGTTGTGTTTCAAGAAACGCCAAAAGCGCGCCGCTTTCATGGCGGCAAAACAGCGCGGGGCTTTCGCCGTATAATTCGCGCACGCTTTTTTTTGCCGCTGTTTCGACAAGATCGTCCAAATCAAAAAAAGGCGCGTCCGTCAGGGCGGCAAGTTCTTTTCCAACGGTGGTTTTACCCGAATGTTTCGGCCCTGTTAAAATTATGTCTTCCATGCGCAGCTAGTTTATTATACACGGTAAAAAGTGTATACTCTTTTTATGCTGATTCACGATGCTTCGCTTCAAAAGCCTTACCGCGATTTTGGAATCATGCTGCCTATTTCTCCTTCGCGTCCAGACAAAATAATGGAAGCGTTTAGCGGCGATTTTTTTAAGGGCGCGCGGGGGAAAAACTACCCCTATCCGGGACCGGTGTTTGATCTTGCCGGCGCGCAAAAACGGCTTGGAATGGACGGTCCGGTAATCACCCGGGCGGACCTTGAACGCGTTCACGACAGGGCGTTTGTTTCCGCGTTATTTGAACCGTATGTAACGGGGCCGAATCTTTCTTCCCTGGAAAAGGAAATCCTTGCCGCGTACGAATTAATTGATCGTGACGGAAAACCTCACCGCTATGAACCCGAAAAGGCGGTCCGTAAATTGGGCGAACTTTTGGACAACACCCTTGACCAGTTACGCGGTACCTATCTTGCCTGCGAGCTGGCGCTGGCCGAAGGCCCCGGATTTTGTTTTTTTCTGGGCGGCGGCATGCATCACGCGCGGTATGATTCCGGGGCGGGATTTTGTCTGCTCAACGATATCGCGGTTTCCGCAGCAAAAGTGCTTGCGGATACAACGCCCCGGTACAGAGGCACGCCGCGCCTTGTTTGGATAGTAGACATGGATGTCCATAAAGGAGACGGCACCGCGGAACTTGTTCACTTTGCCCGCCGGCGCAAAGAACTGGTGGATTCCTCCGGGCCCCGCGTCCTTACCCTTTCCATTCACATGGACAGGGGCTGGCCCCTTGACGCGGAAACGCTTGCGGACGCCCGGATGGACAGAGCGCCGTTAATTCCCTCTGATATTGACATTGGCATTGGCGCGGGGGAAGAACCGCGTTACATTCCGGAACTTGAAAAAGGACTTGCGCAGCTGGAGTCGCTTTCGGGGAACAGACGGCCCGATCTGGTCATTGTGGTTGACGGCGCCGATCCCTACGAGTATGACGGCCTGGCTTCGAGCGCGCTTCTTAAACTTACGCTGGATGAATGTTTTAGGCGGGATATGCTGGTGTACCGTTACTTGGGCCGGCGCAATATTCCGTCCGCGTGGATACTGGCGGGAGGTTATGGAGAGCGGGCCTGGGAGCCTACGGCGAATTTTCTGCGTAATTTACGGGCGTCCCTGACAGGGTATTAACAAACACAGCCGTTTTCCGAAAATACAGTATGAGGATCTTTTCCCTTTTTCCGGCCCTGGCGTTATTTGTTGCTTCGTTTGTACAGGCGCAGGGGAACCTGTCTTTGCGCGAAGTGCTTCGGGGGGAAGTACGCGTAGACCTGGAGCCGGCCGGCGGTTTTGTCGAGGAACATCCGCCCCTTGATCTTGACGCGCTTAGAGAGAACGCAAAGGCAGAAATCGCGCTGCTCTACGGGGCGATGATCTACGGCTGGTCGTTTCATTATGATATTGGCGAACGGGCCCGGGGTATTGATGAGGAACTGGAACTTACCCCCATTGGAATAATACTTGCCGAAGACCCCCGGATCGAAATAACCGACTTTGAAGTAAAAGACATGAGGGTGTACATTTGGTCCGATTACCGGCCCGCCCCGGAACAGCTTGTTCGTATGTCAAAATGGAAGGCCGGTTCAACCCGAAGCATACAGGGTTACGGTCACGGCCCCCTGGGAATTGATACACCCGATACTGCGATGACAGAAAGCGCCCGCCGGCTTGCCGTTAGAAAACAGGCGCTGGAAGACGCCGCCCGCGCCGCCCTGCGCGCCATGCTTCGCGGAAGCGAACGAAACCGCCCCAAAGAAGTACGCGGTTATATCAGTCTTGCGGCGTTTCCGCGCTTTTGGCTTGACAAGGGTCAGTGGGCCGCCTCCGGCAGATTTTTTGTCGAGGTACTCGAAATTACTCCCTTTGCCGCGTTCTAATGACGAAGGCGGTGTAACGAACCACCGGTTTTACCGTAACAAATCTACACAATTTCGAGCGGGTAGCGTTTAAGCGCCTTTTTAATTTCAGCGTCCAGTTTTTCCGCCGTAACAATGCCGCTAAAATCCTCAAGACCGGCATATTTAAAAGGCGCTTCATTGCTGAATTTACGCGCTTCCACAAGCAGGTATTTTTTTTCGCTGGCTTTCATTGCCGCCTGTTTGGTAAGGCCGTCAACGGCAAGGTAGGTTTCTGCCCGGTTGCGATAGAGATCCACACCGGCGACACCCATAAAGGCGGTGTCAAAACGGTACTGTTCGATAGCGGCGATGGCGGCGGCCCCGATAAAACCGTCCCTTCCGGGGCCAAAAGAACCCCCGATAAAAACCATATCCGTTTCGCAGGGAACGCCAAGTTTTAACATTACCTCTACCATGTTGGTCACTACGGTAACATGAAGCGGCGACAGGGCAAGGAGCGCGGCAAGTTCCACATTGGCGGTAGAAATATCAAGGAATACCGTATCGCCTTCGTGGATAAGCGAAAACGCCCTGGCGGCGATTTTTTGTTTAAGCAGCGTATTTCTGTCCAGCCGCTGGGCAACCGTAAATTCATGGGGATTGGTGCGACGCTTAAGCGCGCCGCCGTAAAGACGGCTTAAAAGCCCCTGCTGTTCCAGAATCGCAAGATCCTTTCGTATGCAGTCTTCGGTTACGCTGAACTGTACGCTTAAATCCTTGACCCGAACCTGTCCCCTGTTGTTCACCAGCTCGACAATATTTTCCCTTCTTTTTTCGGCAAACATGCTATTCCCACTTTATCCGCGATATAAGCAGGGCGGCCCCGATAAGCCCCGCGTCACCGCCCAGGCTGGCCTTTTCTATTTGGAGCGCTTCTGGATGTATCAGATAGCGCCCGGCTTTTTGCGCGACCAGATCAAGAAAGCCCCTGCTGTAAAGGGCAATCGATCCGCCAAGGATAAATATATCGGGGTCGACAACGCAGGAAATATTGGCAATACCTTTTGCAAGATTGTCCGCGCAGCTTTCAATAATGTCAAACGCTTTGGCATCCTTCTTTTTTAGGTAGAGTTCGTCATACAATTCTTTTGCGCCGACCGGTCTTCCATAAGCCGCCCCGGCCTGCCGGCTCATCGCGTCCCCGCTGCAGACTTCGTTAAGCGAACCGGCATTGGCGTCATTATGGGAAAAATCATCCTCGCATACGATAAGGTTGTACACTTCGGCCGCCGCCGAGTGAGCGCCTGCGACCAGCTCGCCCCGGTAGATGTACGCGCCGCCGATTCCCGTGGAAACCGTCATATAAAATACCGATTCACGGCCCTTTCCCGCTCCCAGCAACGCTTCGGCAAGACCGGCAGCGTTGGCGTCATTGTTGAGCGCCGCGTTAAAGCCGGTCTTTTGCTTCATGTAGCGGACAAGTTCAAAATTGTTCCAGCCGTACAGATTTGGCGGATTTAGAATTTTTCCCGCGGGAAAATCCAGCGGACCGGGACAGCCAATTCCAATTCCCTTTGAGGGAAACCTGTTTTTGTGACGGTTTATAAATTCGCTTATTTTATCCAGATTTGCTTCGACGCCAAGCGAACGTTCATTGGGAAAAACCGCCCGCTCAACAATTCTGTGGTTCGCGTCAAAAAAAGCGGCCCGCAGCTGGGTGCCTCCAATATCTACTCCGATAGTATGCATTATTTTTCCTCTCGTTATGATGTTACGATCCTTAAAACTCCGTTTTCACGGGCAATGTTCCGAAACGCTTCCATTTCTTCGCCGGTAAACGCTTTTCGATTTTTACTAAAACAATAGTCGCGAAGCTGATCGTCTTCCAGGGGATACTTTGCCGCCGCCAGCGGGTTATAATTGAGCAGTTCGTATTCAACACCGGAACAGCCAATAAAACGCGCAATAGCCGCGATGTTGTTCCTGACTGCGGTAAACTCCGGAATTAACGGCGTGCGCACGGTAATTTTTGAAGCATGGGCTTTTAAAAGCCGCGCCAGATTTTTGGTAACAAGATCATTGGGCTGTCCTGTGGCCGCCCGGTGCTGTTCGGAATCGGCGATTTTATAATCCGCAAAAATATGATCGGCCAGCGCCGCCGCCTTATCAACCAGGCGGGGCTCGGAAAAAAGACTTGTCTCTATGGCGCAGTGTATCGCGGCGCGGCGGCACATCTCCATCGCTTCCAAAAGAAAATCGCCCTGCGCCAGCGGCTCCCCGCCGGAAAAAGTTACCCCGCCCGAGTTGTCAAAAAACACCCTGTCTTTTTCCAGCTCCGCCATTAATTCTTCCGCCGTCATAACAACACTGTCCCACACAAGGGCCTTTACCGGACACGCGTCCATAACGCTGTCCCAGCCGCTGGGGGATAACGCCGCGCTTTTCAGCGCCAGGCGGCCGCGTTCCCACCGTAACGCCCGGTTTGACTTCGGCTCCGGCGGCAGGGCGTTCACACAGGCGTTACAGTGCAGACAGCAGCTTTTTACCCAGTGCGGACGGCGCGTTGGTTCAATTCCTTCGGGATTCTGACACCAGCGGCAGCGCAGCGGACAACCCTTTAAAAACACGGTCGTCCTGATCCCTTTTCCGTCATGAACGCTAAAACGCCTGATGTCAAAAATGGTACCGGTCACGACACTCCGCCGTACGAGGTGCGGGCGATAATTTCGTCCTGAAGCTTTCCCGCCAGTTCGGTAAAGTAGGCGGTATAACCCGCGACCCGCACCGTAAGGCTGCGGTATTGTTCGGGGTTTTCTTTTGCCGCAAGAAGATCTTCGCGGCGGATCACATTAAACTGGATATGGGGAATTTCAAGATCGACAAATGAACGCAGGAACAGGGCGAATTTTTCAATGCCGCCGGGCGCGGTAAAAAATTCGGGAAGAAACTTCATGTTAAGAAGTCCGCCGTTGCTGGTAAGCAGTTTGTCCAGTTTTGACACCGATTTAAGCACCGCCGTCGGGCCGGCGATGTCGCGCCCGTACATGGGCGACATGCCGCCGTCCGCAAGCGGACTTTGCGCGGGCCGTCCGTCGGCGGAAGCGCCGACCATTTCGCCCATCGGCACGTGCGCCGAAACGGTGTACATTCCTGTGTGATAGGGGCCGCCCCGGTAATTTGTATAGCCGTCCAGTTTCCGCCTAAAATATTCGGCCCATTTTACCCCGAGCGCGTCTACCCAATCCACATCGTTGCCGTATTTGGGCGCCCGTTTTAGCAGTATTTGTCTGACTGTTTCGCTTTTTTCAAAGTTTGTTTCCAGGGCGGCGAGCAGCTCTTTTGCACTTATGCGCCCTTCGTCGTAAACCAGCGCTTTGATTGCGGCAAGGCTGTCGGCAAGGTTTGCAATCTGAATCATCTGTATTCCCGAAAGATTGTATTTCGCCCTGCCCCGGGTAACGTCCGTGCCTTTTTCCATACAATTGGAAATTAACGCTGAAAGAAAAGGCGTCGGCAGCAAATCAATATGCGCTTTTTCAACTTTGGCGCAGCTTTGAATCATCTTTTCAATATAAAAATCCAGATGGGCGGCAAACGCGTTTTCCAGTTCCGTAAAGGTGTTATAGGTCAAAAGGCTTCCCCGGTTTTCGCCAATCTGTCTGCCGGTCAAAAGATCGCGCCCGCCTGAAAGGGTAAGTTCCAGCACCTTGTTAAGATTGAACATGGCGGCGTCGCTCCAGCCAAGATTGTTCCCCTGGGTGGTTAATTCTACACATCCAACCACCGCGTAATTGAGCGCGTCGCGGCGTTCTATTCCCAGGTGCTCCAGTGCGGGAATTACCGCCTCGTCATTAAAAAACTGCGGCATTCCCGAACCCAGGGACACAACCTTTACCGCTTTGTGGAGCAGGGCGTCTCCCGTTTTTTTATGAAGCCGCACCGACAGGTTTGGCTGGGGCAGTCCCAGCTGCTCCTGCGCCTCAAGCAGAAGGAAGGAAAGATCATTTACAAAATCGCCGCCGTTTTCGTCCTGTCCGCCGATTACGATATTAAAACCGATGGGAAACCCGGCAAAATATTTTGCGCTGTTCGCGTTTCGCATGTAGACAATTTCGTTAAATTTGATCCAGAGGCATTCAATAATTTCCAGCGCCTGTTCCCGTGTCAGCGTTCCGGCGGCAATATCGTTTTTATAAAACGGATACAGATAGCTGTCCGCGCGCCCCGGCGAAAAAGAAGACGCGTTTGATTCCAGGTGAAGAATTACAAAAAGGAACCAGAGCGCCTGTACCGCTTCGCGAAAACTTTTTGCCGGCCCCGCCGCCAGGGCGCGGCATACCAGGGCGGCCTCACGCAGGTCCGCGGCGTTTTTGACATCTGCCGGATCCGCAGCCATACGCTCCGCCAATTCCGCGTAGCGAATCATAAAACGCCGTGTTCCTTCCATCACCGTAATCACCGCGCGGTAAAAATCTTTTGCCGCGTCTACATCCCCGCCCGCGGCCGGCTTCTGCGGCAGGCCCTTTAACCGCGCCTCCGCTTCCGCCTGTAACCCCGAGGGGCCCTTTGCAAGCCATGCGGCGCAGTCGGGACAAATGTGCCCCTGGGCGTGATCTTTCTGGTTGATTTTTACCACCGGCGCAATTTCGTCAATGGCAGGTCCGGCCCGGCGGCGAAGTACGTCTTCCAGCGATTTACCATCCCAAAACGGTTTTATAAACAGGCGGAATTGTTCTTTGTCGCCGTCGTGAACCAAAAACGGATCCTGCTGCCGTTTTGGAAGCGTGTCAAATTCACGGTCTACCCAGGCGCATCCGCTTTCGGGAAAGACAATGCCGCTCCGTATTCCCGGACTGCGGTTTCCTACAATAAGTTCATCCCGGTCTATGGTTATGGAAATATTTTCAAGCGCGTTTTTAAGCGCGAGCGCCCGTTGTATAATCCGGGGCGCGTCCGGGTTTTCGCGGTAGCTTTGGGTAATCAGCGCGGCCTGTTCGATAGAAACAAAGCGATTTTCATAAAGCCGCTCTTTAAGGCGAAAAATTCGCGGCGGCACGAGTATATTCATATCTTTAATATAACACGCCAAACAATAAAAATCAATACAAAACAATATGTAGCCCATTGTCCGTTCATGTGCTACAATGAGCCCATGAAGATAACAATTGCCTGCATTGGGGCGGGAAACATGGGCAGCGCCCTTATGCTGGGCGCGGCAAATACGGCCGGCGGAGAGAATATCGGGTTTGTCGACATTGATAAATCCAAAGCGCGCGCGGCCGCCAAAGCTATTGGAGCTTCTGTTTTTGGATCAAACACAGAGGCGGTTAAATCGGCGGAATACATTTTTTTGGCGGTAAAGCCGCAGATTTTGCCGACCGTCCTTGCCGAAATCGCGCCGCTGCTGCGGGAACGCATAGCCGAAGGCAACCCCGCCGTTCTTGTTTCAATGGCGGCCGGCTGGTCAATCAACAAGATACAGGCAATTATTGGCGGCGCGGGTATGGATGTTCCGGCGACAATGGCGCCGCACGCTTTGGTTCCCGTGGTACGGATTATGCCCAATACGCCCGCGCTTATTTCCAAAGGATGCATCGCCGTTACCACTTCGGGTAAACTGACCGCGTCCAAATTTGATCCGCTTGTTAAAATTCTTTCGGCGCTTGGTCTTGTCGATATGATTGATGAAAAACTGATGGACGCCGTTACCGGTCTTTCGGGTTCCGCGCCAGGCTTTGTGTGCCAGTTTATCGAAGCGCTTGCTGACGGCGGCGTTCTTGCGGGGCTTCCGCGGGACAAGGCGTTACGCTACGCCGCGCAAACCGTGTACGGAACCGCCGCAATGGTCCTGGAAACCGAAAAACATCCGGGGATACTTAAAGATATGGTTACCAGTCCCGGCGGTACCACCATTGCCGGAATAGCCGCTTTGGAGCGGCAGGGTTTTAGGGGCGCGGTTATTTCCGCCGTGGAAGCTTCCTGGAAGCGTTCAACGGAATTGGGGTAAAACATGAAACAGGAACAACTTCTTGAAAAACTGCGCCACGCTTCGGAGCGGGTTCCGCTGCTTTTTGAAAAACTCTACGGAGTGGAAGAAGCCGGTCAGGGCTGCCGGCGTTATCTTGGCCTGGCGGAAAATTTTCCCTTTGACAACGAAGTTAAAAAGGATGACGCCGATCTTAGGCTCTTTACTGCGGCCGGACGTACCGAATTGGGAGGCAATCATACCGACCACAACTACGGCAAGGTACTTGCCGCTTCGGTACAGCTTGATCAGGCGGCGGTCGCGGCAAAACGCGCCGATGGAAAGGTTTTTTTCCGGTCAACCGGGTTTCCCGATGTAACGGTGGATCTTTCGAATCTTGAACCGGATGAAAGGGAATACGGAACAACCGAAGCGTTAATCCGGGGCATCGCCGCCGAACTACACAAACGGGGAATCGTTTTGGGCGGCATAAGCGTCAACGCCGATTCCGCCATTTTTGCCGGTTCGGGGCTTTCCTCTTCTGCGGCGGTCGAAGTGCTTTTTGGGCGCATATTTGACAACCTTTACGGCGGGGGAAACCGAACCGCGCTGGAAATAGCGCAGATTGGGCAGAAGGCGGAAAATGTTTTTTTTGGAAAACCCTGCGGGCTTATGGATCAGACTGCCTGCGCCTCGGGCGGCGCTGTCGCCATTGACTTTGCCGATGTCGAAAAACCCCTGGTAAAGCGGGTAAACGTCGATCTTGACGCGGCAGGCTACACGCTCTGTGTAGTCAATACGCGGGGAAGCCACGCGGACCTTACTCCCGATTACGCCGCCATTCCCGCCGAAATGAAGGCCGTTGCCGCTTTTTTTGGCAAAAAAGTGCTGCGGGAATGTGACGAAGAAAGCGTTGAATCAAGGGCCGCCGAAATCCGCCGAACATGCGGCGACCGCGCCCTCTTGCGCGCGCTTCACTTTTTTGATGAAAACCAGCGCGTTGACGCAATGCTCGCAGCGCTTGAAAAACTGGACGCCGCTTCGGGGCATTCTTCCAGGCGCGAGGCGATTATCGAGTACCTGGGCCTTATTAATGATTCGGGCCATTCGTCCTGGGAATTATTGCAGAACGTATACTCAACGCAAAATGTACGGGAACAGGGCGCGTCCCTTGGCCTTGTCCTGACCCGCGATTTTCTTCGCGCCGAAACAACCGCCCCGGGCGCGTGCCGCATCCACGGCGGCGGCTTTGCCGGAACCATCGCCGCCTATCTGCCGCTCAACACGCTGCAAAATTACCGCAAAATTATGGACGCGGTATTCGGCGCCGATTCGGTGATACCGCTGCGAATTAGACCGACCGGCGCGGAAGAACTTACGGTTTAGCCGTTGCGGGATTTACCATTGCAAAAATGAATATTGAATTACTGCAGACTTCGATACGGCAGGGTTCCTGCGCGAGTTTTTCACGCTCCAGCGGGCCGGGCGGTCAAAATGTCAACAAACTTAACACCAAAGTAACACTGCGTGTTCCGCTGGCTGTACTAAAGGGTCTTTCCGAAGCGGAGCTGTTCCGTCTTGCCAGCGTTCTTTCGTCCCGTATCAGCGGAGCTGTTGAAAGCAACAGGGGTGAATTGGTCATCTCCTCAAGCGAGGAGCGTTCCCAGAGGGTTAACCTCGAGCGCGCCTATGCGCGGGCAGAAGCGCTGATTGGCGCCGCCGCCCGTCTTCCCAAACAGCGCCGTCCCGCCAAACCAGGTAAAGCGGCCCGCGAAAGGAGACTCGCCGAAAAACACCGCCAAAGCGAAAAAAAAGCCGGCCGGCGGCTGTAATCGCCGGCTTCTTAAGGCAAAGATCAATTTGTATTTTGTCAGTAAATGCCGGAATGTAGGCAAAAAGCTCGCTGCCGGTAGAACTGTCCTGCTGCCATGACTATTCCGCTCTGGTTTGAATTGTTGCCCATTGCCGCTGGACAAAAATTATGACAATTGTTATTTAAGCGATAAACTTAGTATAATCACAACCCAGCGCCAGCCCAAACCGCCGGGCACTCGATAAGCCAATAACCCGGCTGTCATGTTCCATTGCGGAAATATTTGTATACTTAATACCAGTCTTCTTGGCCAGTTCCACAATAGACAGAGTGAAATGTATCATAAATGATACAATCTGTCAAGGGAAAGGCAATTTTGTCCTACACTGCCGCTCAACATTGCAAAATTACCGCAAAATTATGGACGCGGTATTCGGGGCCGGATCGGTGATACCACTGCGAATTAGACCGACCGGCGCGGAAGAACTTACGGTTTAGCCGCCGGGGCGCCTTTTCCACCAAAATCTTCGGGGAGGCCCAAAGACCGGGGATCCTTCGCGGCGAATCAAACGGTTACTTTGAAATTTGCGTTTCGTAAGTAGCCATAAATATCTTTTTTTTCAATATTAGGAATGTGTTTGTCGCGTTTAATATGTTTTACAAGTTTGTTAATCCAATCCTGGTTTAGGCTTCCCTTTTTTGCAATGTCTGTTTTATGATCATTAAATAATTTTTCGGGAATTCGCTCAAAATAGGTTGTTAAATCTACAATGGAATCCTCCGCCAAACCGCCAATACCTTTGTTTATTTTAAAATGATTATTTCCCTTCCGGTCTCCAGTGCCGTCATAATGGGCATACTGCGTTGTAGTAGTTATCTGATATACAATCGCATCCAAAGATTGGTAACCCAGAAAAAGAAACCATCTTCGATCTTTTTTTTCACTATTCCAAAGCGGGTAATTTTCCCAGGTAAATATATCACCTGCTTGCAAGTTAAACGAACCGTCAATCACCCGGCAAGCTCCGCTATCTTCCGGTGGATAAGGAACCGTTCTTCTGCCGTACTTAAACTGTCTTCCAGAACCGCGGTGATATCCCGGTTGAATTCCTCTATGGGGTCAATAATCGCATTGGGGTTTTTGGCATAGGTTTTTTTCCACGCCTTTATAGATGTATGGGTTGCATCACTCATAACAGCAGCCCCCCATCCCTGGGCAAACATTTCAATCAGGGCTTTCATTTCGTCCAGTTCCGCTTCTGCAAAATAATCGGCGTTAAATTTTCCTTTGGGCTTTACGAGATACCCGAAGTTCCCGTCTTGTGTTTGAAAGGGTTCAAAAGTTACTGTGGAAAACGCCCCGTTTGTATCCCTTTTATCATAGACTTCTATAGGCACAGGTCCTCGTTCCATGGCTCTATAGGTTAACTCCAAAGGCATATTCCCGGTCTTATTCAGGTACCGAAACTCGAAAAATGCCAGATATTTGTACAGTGCGGTCTGGGAAAGATACTTTCGGGTCTTTTTATAATGTTCTTGAGCAAAAAAGAGCATGGCATTCTCTAATCGCTCTTTCCGGTATGCAGGCATACACTCCAATATAACAGGTTTTGGAAAATCTGTAAAGAAAGCAAATTTTACCCGGAAAAGGTTTGCTCGCTGTATTTATCAGATAAAGCGCCCTCATGGCGAGGATTGATCTTCGGGTCAGCGCCCTTGGGCTGCCCAGCAAACAAATTCGCAACCCGCAATCCGCAATCCCGACAGGTAGAATAAAACCGGTTGGCGGGAATTTAGCTGTTTTACGCCGGTAAACTTGACGATAATGTGCGTATGAAAAAGATTATTTTTGGCTTGTTATTGGCCTCGCAAATTGCTTTTACCCAGGCGCAGGCGGCGGATCAGTCCGTTCCGGAGTCTTCCGCACCCGTGGCCATTCCCTTTAGTTTGGGAACCTATCTAATTGGGCGCCGCAACGCGACCCCGCAATACACGCGGGTGGAACTGCGGATTTCGGATGCCGATCAAAGCTGGGAAATCAGTCTTATAAAAAAAGACGGCACGGTCGAAGTTATAAAACTGGAAGAATACGAGAATCTTGGCAGGGGCCATTCGGTTTTTAGAAAGATCACCATAACCGAAGGAAAGATAACCACCGGCAGCGAACTCTTTGCCTACATTCCGGCATTTACCGATAAAATACAAATAGATCTTTGCCTCAAAACCAACGAGCATACCCGCCGAAGGGTTATCCTAAAGCCGTAATGTTCCACCGATATTGGATCATTTTTTTTATACCGGGAAGGGACCGTTTGGAAAAAAGGACCAAGCGCCGTCGACAATAATACTGGAT
>JAIRYT010000019.1 GCA_031267675.1 Treponema sp.
TTCCCCAGGAACTGCAAAGCTACCGCGATGAGGGACTGGGGGTTTTTGTAAGCCTCGTTGAGGCGGACACCGGAAAAGAAATTGACAGCGCCGCGTTAAAAAGCGGCGCAAGCTACCGCGCAAAGGTCCGTCTTTCTTCGGGCCGCGACAGAACCTTTGTGGCGCTGCGGGTTCCCGTTCCCTCGGGAGCGGAAATTCTTGACACGGCGTTTGTTACCACCGGAACCGCCAAAAACGGGGAAACAAAAAATACCGGTAACGACTATGATTATGACTACGATTATGACTACGATTATTATCCCAGGGGGCGTTTAAGCAATCAGGTTATTATGGATAACGAAGTCCAGTATTTTTGGGATTACCTTAACAAGGGCGAAGTTGAAGTAAGCTTTCTTTTTAGAACGGCGCGGCGGGGCGTGTATCCGACGCCTCCGGCACAGGCGGAGTGCATGTACGAGCCGGAAATTTTTGGACGCGCCAGGGGAATCCTCTATACAATTGAATAGTACCAGAGGAGTACCGGCGCGTCTTCCGCTGCTGGCGTATTTTACGGTTTTTTTTGCGCTCGCGGCGCTTTTTCTTCGCTTTTTGCCGTACGGCGATCTTTCGCGTTTTCTTTCGCGGCCGGTAAGCACCCGCTTTTACGACCGCAATGGAAACCTGGTACAGATTTTAGCCCTTGAAGAAGGACTGCGCCGCGAGTATGTGTCCCTTGCCGAAATGCCCGCAGGACTTGCGGAAGTGTTTATTGCCGCGGAAGACGAACGCTTTTACCGGCATGCCGGCGTGGATTTTGTATCGCTGGTACGGGCCGCGTTTCAAAACATGAAAGCGGGCCGTCCGGTAAGCGGCGCGTCTACCATTACCATGCAGCTGGCGCGGATCATCGCGACGGATTCCGACGGCGCGAAACGAAACATCGTTCGTAAAATTATCGAAACCTTTAACGCGCTCCGCCTTGAGGCGCGTTTTTCCAAGGACCAGATACTTGAACTTTACCTTAATTCCGTACCCTTCGGGTTTCAAACCGAAGGGATTGCTTCGGCGTCGCGTAATTTTTTTGCCGTAGAACCCGCGATGCTGAGTCCCGCGGAATTGTTTTGCCTGGCGGTAATTCCCCGCCGCCCCGCCGCGTATAACCCCGTTACCGAACGCGAAGCCTGTATCGCCGCGGCGCGTCAGCTGGCCCTGCGCGTCGAAAAAAACACGTTAAAAAGGCCGAAAGAACCGGGCGGAGGGGAAATCGCGGCCGGGTCCTTTTGGGCGTCCGGGGCGCCGCCCGGTATACCCGGTGAAGAAGCGTGGCGGCATATCGAAATCCGCCGCTTTGAGTATCCCCGGGAAATGCCCCATCTTGTCCGTTATGTTGCCGGCGGTTTCGGTTCAGGCGGGCGCTGGCCCGCGCAGATGACGCTCTCCGCCGACGCCGAACTGCAGCATTATGCGGAAAACCTTGTCGCCGCGAGCATTCACCGCTATGCGTCCTCGCGCCTTACCAACGGAGCGGCTTTGGTTATCGATAACGCGAGCGGCGAAATTCTTGCGTGGGTCGGCAGCGCCGATTATTACGATGAAAGCGCCGCAGGGCAGATTGACGGCGTGCTTACTCCCAACCAGCCAGGGAGCAGCATGAAACCGTTTCTCTATGCCTTTGCCCTTGAGCGCGGCATGAATCCGACGGACGTGCTTGCCGACATTCCCTCGAATTACGGGACAGAGCAGATTTATATTCCGCGCAATTTTAATAACCGCTTTAACGGACCCATGCTTTTTCGCGTCGCCCTTGCCTCGTCGCTTAATATTCCCGCGGTAAATCTGCTTTACTCGCTTGGCGTGCGGAACTACACCGGCTTTCTTGCCGGACTGGGGTTTGATTCGGTACGGAGTGTCGAAGAAGAAACCGGACTGGGAATTGCCCTGGGCGATACCGCGGTAAGCCTTGTAGAACTTGCCAGGGCGTTTAGCGTTTTTCCCCGCGACGGAATGTTAATTCCGCTTTGCGTCGAGCGTTCAACGCCGAAAGAAGGAACGCAGGTTATCGCGCAGGATACGGCCCGGATCATCTGTTCAATGCTTTCTGACCGGCGCGCCCGCGTTCTTTCTTTTGGGCAGGGGACCAATTTTCGTACGCCGTTCCCCGCAATGTTCAAGACCGGTACGGCGAACCAGTTTCAAAATATTGTCGCGCTGGGAGCGACCCCGCGTTATACGGCGGCGGTGTGGATGGGGAACTTTACCGGCGAAACCGTAATTGGCCGGACAGGAAGTTCCGCTCCCGCCGCGCTTGTGCGGGAACTTTTGGTGTTCCTGCAGGGCCAAAGCGGCGAAGCGTTTTTGGAACCTTCGGCATGGACAAAGGAACCGGTCTGCGCCCTTTCGGGAATGAGGCCCGGTCCGGCCTGTCCTTCGGTAACGGAAGAATTTGTCGCGGTCAGGGAGCGGGAAGTCTGTTCCTGGCACGAGATGCGGGGCGCTTCCACGGTGATTTATCCCCCCGAGTATCAGGGATGGTTTTTTTCGCAGACCCGCGAGGGAATGCTTGACTATGGCGGCGCGCCGCTTGAAATTGTTACCCCGCGCGAAAACTTTACCTATCTGGGAACCCCGACCGGAAACAACAGCATTCCCGCGGAGGTAATCGGCGGGAGCGAAGACGAGCTTGCCGTAAATTATGACGGAGAAGTTTTTACGGTTTCCCGCCCGTTTATTTTTTACCTTCCCTATCGTTCCGGCCCGCATGTTCTTGAAGTACGCAGCGGCGCGGAAAGACGGCGCGTTGAATTTAGAGTGGAATAAGCCTCATTGTGAGTGCCAATAAACGAATAAGGAGCGAATATGAAACGTTCAGAAATTAACGCGGCAATAAAAAAAATGGAGGCCCTGCTCAGGGAGCACCGCTTTCTTTTGCCCGGATTCTGCTCATGGACGCCCGGAGACTGGAAAACCAGGGGAAGGGAATATGATGAAATCAGGGATACTATGCTTGGCTGGGATGTTACCGATTTTGGCGGGGGAAAATTTAACGAGATTGGCCTGGTCCTTGTTACCATCCGCAACGGCAATACAAAAAACAAAGCATACACCAAGACCTATGCGGAAAAGGTTATTATGGTTGAAGAAGGCCAGTTCTGTCCGTATCATTTTCACTGGAAAAAAATGGAAGATATTATTAACCGGGGCGGCGGGAATGTCGTATTTAAACTGTACAATGCCGCCAAAGACGGACAGCGGGAAACTACCGATGTCGAGATTAATCAGGATGGAAGAAAATATACGGTAAAAGCGGGGCAGGAAATAATTCTTTTGCCCGGCGAAAGCCTTACCCTGTATCCGTACAGTTATCACGAATTTACCGCCCAGCGCGGAACCGGAACCGCTCTTATCGGCGAGGTATCAATGTGTAACGACGATAAGGAAGACAACCGCTTTTATGAACAAATGGGACGCTTTCCCGCCATAGAGGAAGACGAAGCGCCCCACCGTTTGCTCTGCAGCGAGTACGGCGCGGCGACCTAAAACATGTATGCTTTTATCAACCCTTGCCATTGTCAAAGCGATCCGGTCCATTCCCCGGGGAAAGGTTTCAAGCTACCGCGACATCGCCCTGTCCGCCGGACTTTCCAACGGCGCGCGGCAGGTGGTAAGGGTGCTGCATTCCCTGTCCAAAAAGGAAAAACTCCCCTGGCACCGCGTTATCAGGGCTGACGGCAGTATCGCGCCCGGCCCCGGCAGACAGGAACTCCAGGCCGCCCTGCTACGCCGGGAGGGAGTCAAAGTGTCAAAAACCGGCAGGGTGGACATGGAAACATATGGAGCATGGGGGATTCGAACCCCCGGCCTATAGATTGCGAACCTATCGCTCTACCAACTGAGCTAATGCCCCGTAAAAAACAATACCCGTCACAATAGAAAATTCTGCGCCGCCGTATTCCGCCACTAATGCATACCCCGAAAAACGAATAAA
This sequence comes from Treponema sp., assembly GCA_031267675.1. Taxonomy (GTDB): domain Bacteria; phylum Spirochaetota; class Spirochaetia; order Treponematales; family Breznakiellaceae; genus JAIRYT01. The sequence continues at coordinate 3,965 of JAIRYT010000019.1, forward strand.
GTCAACCACCGGGCCGTCACGTTTTACTCCTCGGCGCGGGTCCAATACTGCCCTTGAGAGCGCCTTAAACTGCTTGAAAATTGGTTTCATCTGTTATACGATGTTTTTAATCGTTATTTTAATCGCTGGCGGAGAAATAAAAAATGAAGTTTGGCACTCGGCTGATCCACAACGGGCATGAAAGTGATGCCGAAACAGGCGCTCTTGGGGTTCCGGTTTATCAGACATCTACTTTTTTACGGCGGGATATGTCCAGGGGGCCGGACAGTCAGGAGTATGATTATTCCCGTGGGGGCAATCCCACCCGAAAGGCCCTGGAAGATATTATCGCCGGTCTGGAAAACGGGGCAAGGGGCTTTGCCTTTGGCAGCGGCATGGGCGCGATCTCTTCGGTATTCGGTATCTTGTCGACAGGCGGCCACATTATCGCGTCAGAGGATATTTACGGCGGCAGCGTTTTTGTGCTGGAGAATTTTTACCGGCGCTGGGGTCTGGAAGTCAGCATGGTCGACGCCTGCCCGGATCAAATACAAAAAGCCATAAGGCCCAATACAAAGGCAGTCTATCTTGAAACTCCGTCGAACCCTCTGCTAAAAATCACCGACCTTGCCTCGTGCATTGCGATTGCCCGTGAAGCCGGCCTTTTGACCATTGTTGACAATACGTTTATGACACCCTGCCTTCAACGGCCCCTGGATCTGGGCGCGGATATTGTTGTCCATTCGGCGACAAAATTTTTGGGCGGCCACAGCGACGTCGTCCTTGGCCTGGCGGTTACGCGTACCGCGGAATTGGGAAAACAGTTATACGCCGTGCAGAACAGCTTTGGCGCCATCCCCGGCCCCTGGGACGAATGGCTTGTAATACGGGGAATTAAAACGTTAAAAGTACGGCTCGAAGCAGCGCAGAACACGGCGATGATTCTGGCCAACTGGCTGGCCGCCCACCCCAGGGTAACAGATGTTTACTATCCCGGCCTGCCGAATCATCCCGGCAAGGCAATTCACGATTCCCAGGCTTCGGGTCCCGGGGCCATGCTCTCGTTTAAAACACAAACCGAAGAACAGGCCCTTGCGTTTTACCAAAAAGTCCGCCTGGCCGCCGCCGCGCCGAGTCTTGGCGGTGTGGAAACTATCGCCTCCCGTCCGGTGACCATGAGCCATGTAGCCATGCCAGCCCCGCAGCGGGAGCGCCTGGGGGTTAGCGGCACGCTTATCCGCATTGCCTTTGGCCTGGAAGACCCCGAAGATTTAATCGAAGATTTTGAACAGGCGCTGGGGTAAAGGCTGTTATGCGCCATTACGCCTAAATATATATTGCCAAAATAATAGTAAATATTTAGAATAATACATTGGAGTTATTTATGGGTTTTGCGCCATGGGAAAACCTAACATTTCAAACAAATTATAATAAAGACGAAATAATTACCCGCTTAAATGAGAATGTGGAGCCAAAAGGGCTCTTTTGGGTGTATTTCCTCAAAAAATATAGTTATGGAAAACAATACCAGGGAAATATAAATGATAATTTATTTGAAATTAGAAGAGTATCAATATTTGCAAATTCATTTAGACCAATTATAAAAGGGGAAATTAATGAGGCGGAAGATAATAAAACAGTTTTAAATATTAGAATACGAATGCACGAATTTGTATGCGGGTTTATGGCGGTATTTTTTGGAATATTAATTATCAATTTAATTAATTCGATATTATCACTATTATTACGGCATGAATATAATTTACCATTTATTTCAATTGTCATAGCATTTTTCACCCATTTTTTATTTTCTTTGCTTGTTTATTTGATAATGACGGGATTGTTTAAATATGAAAGCGGTAAATTTAAAAAGGATCTAAAAGGGTTGTTTAAAATAATATAAAATTATGACTCTCAAGATAACTCCGAAACAAGCATTTTGTAAGTAATAGTCGAAGTAGAAGAACACGCACAAAGAAGCCGGTCAAATAGTTGCGCGGCGAAAGAACGCCGGTTCACCCGA
>JAIRYT010000045.1 GCA_031267675.1 Treponema sp.
AATTTATAAATGAGTATAACCGGTCGCGCGGCCCAACAGCGGGCTAAACCCGCCCGCCGATCAGCGCGTCGCAGGCGATACGCGCCGCTTCCTGTTCCGCGCTTTTTTTACTGCGTCCGGTGCCGGGGCCGAATATGCTGCCGTTGACGTTTACTTCGATCCAGAAGCGGCGGTCATGTTCGGGGCCGGTGCGTTTTACGGTCAGGTAAAGGGGCGGTTTTTTATAGCGCTGCTGGCACCATTCCTGCAGCAGCGATTTATGATCGTTCCCGCCGCCCTGCTCGACCCGCATAATCTCCGCTCCGACAAGCGGCGCGACAAAGGCAAAAGCCGCGGTAAATCCCGAATCAAGGTAGAGCGCCCCGATAAGCGCTTCGAGCGCGTCCGCGAGTATCGCTTTTTTGGTGCGGCCGCCGGTGCGCTCCTCTCCCTTTCCCAATATAAGCACGGCGTCAAGCCGCTTTTCCAGCGCGATACCGGCAAGCGTATCCTCGCTTACTACCACGCTTTTAATCTTGGCAAGCTCGCCTTCACTGTTATCGGGAAGTTTTTGATAGAGCAGCGAAGCGGCGACAACTCCCAGCACCGCGTCGCCCAAAAATTCAAGGCGCTCGTTGTTGGGCAGCGCCGCCTCATTGCTTACCGACCGGTGGGTAAGGGAAAGGTTTAAAAGCTCAAGGCTTTTAAACCGCGCGCCGATTGATTTGGAAAACGCGCGGAGCTCCGCTTTTCTATCCGTTTGAAGCGGCGGCGTCATCGCTATTTTTGCTGGGACTTTATATACTCGTACGCGTCCTTGACTGTCTCAAATTCGTTGGCCTTTTCGTCGGGGATCTTAATCTGCATTTCCTCTTCAATCGCATACACCAGCTCATAGGTATCAAGACTGTCGGCGCCCAGATCCTGGCGGAACGAAGCTTCCATAGTGACCTTTTCCGGTTCTATTTCCAGCTTCTTGGCGATAAGCCCTTTCATTTTTTCAAACAATTCATCCATTTTTTAGTACACTCCTTGTGAATTTTAGCTTTGACAACGCAAAACCGGTTTAGCCCTTCGATTGAGGGACAATTACCTGCCTGCCGCGGTAAAAACCGCATTTTGGGCAGGCGCGGTGCGGCAAAATTCTGTTTCCGCAGCCCGAACATTCCACAAGGCTGGCAGGATCCAGCTTCATGTTAATGGACTGACGGCGGCGGGTTCGCGCTTTTGATGTTTTTGCCCTGGGTACTGCCATAGTTAACCTCTACTGTCGTAATTTCTTGTGACACTTTAGCAGGATGTGTCGGTTTTGTCAATCTGCCTGGCGGCGAATTTGCGCTTTAACGCCTCCGACACCAGCGGGGGCACCATGGCCGAAACGTCGCCGCCAAAGGAGGCGACTTCCTTGATTGCCGAGGATCGTATCACGGTATATTCGGGGTCCGTGGTCATAAAGACTGTTTCGATGCTCCGGTTCAGGGCTTTGTTCATCATGGAAATTTCAAATTCGTAGGCAAAATCGCCTTCGCCCCGCACCCCCCGGAGCAGCAGCGGAATCCGCTGTTGCTCAAGGAAATCCACGATAAGGCCGGTACAAAGCGCTACGCGCACGTTTTTTTGACCGTCGACAAGGGCCTGCATGGCGGAAATACGCTCCGCGGCGGTAAAAAGATAGTTTTTATTGGGATTTTCCGCCACAATTACCACCAATTCATCGAAAATTCGGGCGGCCCGTTGTATAATATTTATATGCCCCAAAGTGGGAGGATCAAACGAACCGGGAAAAGCTGCTCGCAACATGATAATAGAAGGTATACCGGCTTGACGATCCAGGGCAAGGGGGGTATTATGTACCGTATGAACAGGTTCTGTTTTGCTGTTGTTGCTGTTGTTGTTGTTGCTGCTGCGCTTGTTACTGTCGGCGCGGGCGCGCTTCTGGCTTCCTGCACGGGCGGCGCGGATCCGGTAAAGCAGACTTCGCCGGCGAATCCTGTCAGAACAAATCCGGACGCGGACGATCCCGCCTTTGATCGCGGCAGTATCAGCAAGGAAGAATTCGACACCGCCAAATCAGAGGTGCAGGCGCTTATCCTGCGGCTTAACGGTATTATACGGGCGCGCGATTACGACGCCTGGGTTTCCTACCTTACCGACGACTATCTGCGCGTAATCAGTTCCCCCGAAAACCTGGAAGCGGTTTCCAAAAATTCGGAACGGCTTGTACAGCAGGGCAAGGTGCTCACCTCTTCCCAGGAATATTTTACCTTTGTCGTGGTTCCTTCGCGGGCCAACGACCGGGTAGACGATATTCAGTTCCGGGGCAAGAACCGCGTCACCGCGTATACCATTGTCGGCGGCGGAAGAAGACTTAGACTGTATGATTTGGAACGAACGCGGGAAGGCTGGAAAATTCTTCGGCCCTGAAGGGATCTTTGGAACCTTATGGATGAGGGCAGCGCTCGTAAACTGGCGGTGTCAAGAAAAAGGATACAGGAGTTAAGTAGATGACAAAGCTAAAAAGAATTTTACCGGCGCTGTGCGTACTGTTGACGCCTTTTTTTGCCGGGGCGCAGAACAGCACCGAACTATCCGTTGAAGAATCGTATCTTCAGGAATCGGTGGATAATATGATTATCCGCGAACAGAGCCGCGCCGAAAGCAGGGAAATGAAAAACCTTGCCCTTGATTATATCGGGGACGCGATTCAAAGCGGCAATACCAGCGACGAGATACGCCAGTCCCTGGAATATTTGGGTCTCGAAGGCGTCCTTAACCGGACAAACGAAAACGGACGGATCATCAATAACTTTCCCGACGTCCGGTGGCGCGCCGCCGAATATTTGGGCGAACTGGGAACTCCCGAAGCGCGGGATTCGCTGATCAAAATGGTGTATTACGACACCGAGCCGGCCGTTCTTACCTCGGCGGTCGAGGCGCTTGCCAAAATAGGCTACGATCCCGACGGCAGGGCTGTCGAAACAATAACGTGGATTGTGCGGAAGTTTGACAATACCAACCCCGATAACCGCCTCGCGTGGCGGGCCATCGACGCGTTTGTAAAATTTGAAACAAAAAGCTACGACGCGATACAGATGTTGATCCGTATTTCGGAAGGGCCCTATGTACGTCCGGTACAGGACAAGGCAAAAGAAGCGCTCAAAGAGATACGAAAGTCCCAGGCCCAGGCAAAACAGGAACAACAACAGCAGCAACAGCGGCAGTAGACCGGCCTACCCCAGCGATTTTAGCAGCGCCAGGGTTTTTTCCGCGCACGAGTCCCAGGAAAAGCTTTTTGCCCGCTCTATGCCCTTTTGGCGGCATTCGCGGGCAAGATCGTGGTCGGAAATAAGGGTTACCATGCGATCCGCCATATCTTCCGCATCCTTCGGGTCAAAGTAAAGCGCCGCGTGGTCCGCCGCTTCGGGCAGCGAGGCAGCCCTGGCGCAGGCGACCGGAACGCCGCTCGCCATCGCTTCCAGCACGCCGAGCCCGAAGCCTTCGTACATTGAGGGAAACACCACAATATCCGCGCCGGAATACAGCTCGGGCAGGCTTTCCGAGGGGAAATGCCCGGTAAAGAAAATGTCGTTCCGGTATTTTGAAGCGGCGGCGGCTTCCATTACCCTGTCCGCCCGGTGGCTCTCGCGTCCCGCCAGTACAAGCCGGTGGGGATAGCGGGTTCGCTCCTTAAAAATGCCGAACGCCTCGATAAGTCTGACATGGTTTTTAATGGGGTATTCTATGCGGGACGCGTAAAGTATGTACGGCCGGCGGAAACTAAAGGGCTGAATAAGGACGACGCTTTCCTCGTTCCGGGGACGGGGGTAAAAAAAGGCCGAATCGACCGCGTTTGAAATAACGGTGATTTTTGATTCGCGCACATTGACCAGATCAATCAGTTCCTGTTTAACAAATTCACTGACCGCGATTACCCTGTCCAGATGCCGCAGGGAATCGGGCATGATCATCCGTATCAGGCCCAGCGATTCGCGGGTTTTTCTGCTGCCCCAGTACGCCGCCATGTCGTGAACGGTTCCGGCGGAGGGGCACGGCGAGCGATAGGGAATGCGGCGGTGGGCGGCGGGAAAAAAACAGGCTGAAAAGCCGCGTTTACGCGCCAAAAGCGGATAACGCAGCAGATGCCACAGGGTATTCGCCGTTCTGCCGTTAAAACGGCAGCGGGACAGATATTCCACCCCGGCCACTTCGGTATAGGGAAAACGATCATAATCCCAGCCAAAAAGCTCAAACAGCTCCAGCGGAAAACGTTTAAGCAGTTGGATTAAATAAACACCCACCCCTGACCTGCCGCCGGCTGAAGCGAAAGTGTCTATTCCTATTCTCATAGTGTTCATTATATCAGCATCATCCCCAAATTGGAAGTGTTCGCGATTTTTTTAAATTTTGCCGAATATACCCTTGCCACACAATAGATAGAGTGTTATGATGGTTACATGCGCTGGATATGGCCCCATAGCCGGCCTGTCGGTAACGGAAGTCAGTAACGGAAGAAGGATTAAGAAAATGCGCTGCCCCCACTGCGGCAACTTTGACGACAAGGTAATAGAGTCCAGAACCCTGGCAAACGGAGAAGCGATTCGCCGGCGCAGGGAGTGCGGCGGCTGCGGCAGGCGTTTTACCAGCTATGAACGTATCGAAGAAAAACAGTTCATGGTCGTCAAAAAAGACGGCCGAAGGGAGCCCTTTGACCGCCTTAAACTGGAAAAGGGAATTCAGCGCGCGCTGGAAAAACGTCCGGTTTCCCAAATGCAGATCGAAAGCCTTGTCAGCGACATGGAAGATTTGGCGGAGATCCAGGGAAGGACGAACCACGAGATAAGCTCCCGCGATCTGGGAGACCTGGTGCTGGAAAAACTGGGCGCCATGGACAAGGTGGCCTACATACGCTTTGCCTCCGTGTACCGGCATTTTGAGGATACGGCCGAATTTTTAAACGAGATACAAAAACTGGGAGGAGATAAAAATATGGACGGCGGCTCATGAACACTCATTTGGAAGAAAGTTCCCCCGCACGGGCGGGCGTTCCGGCGAACGGCGCAAGGAGCGTTGTAAAACGGTCGGGTGAAATCGAACCGTACAACCGGACAAAAATCAAAAACGCCATTACCAGGGCCTTTGCCGCCGTCAACGGCGGCTCCCTTCCCGAGACGGAAAAAACAGTGGACGGGCTTACCGCCCATGTCGAAGAAAAGATAGCCGCGTTAATGAAAAACCGCCATCCGGCCTCGATTCCCGCCATTGAAGAAATTCAGGATTTGGTAGAAAACACGCTTGTCGAGGCTTCCCGGACCGCCGTCGCCAAGGCGTATATTCTGTACCGCGCGCGCCACGAAGCCATGCGCGACGCGAAAAAATTAATGCTGGATATTGATTCCACCATGGACGGCTATCTGCTTCAATCGGACTGGCGCGTCAACGAAAACGCCAATGTCAACTATTCCCTGGGCGGCCTTATTCTGCATAATTCGGGAAGCATTACCGCCAATTACTGGCTAAAAAATATTTATCCCGCCGAAATCGCCGACGCCCACCGGAACGCCGACTTTCATATTCATGATCTTTCCATGTTTTCCGGATACTGCGCCGGATGGTCAATGCGCCAGCTTATCGCGGAAGGACTCGGCGGGGTTCCCGATAAAATTACCAGCAAACCGGCAAAACATCTTTCTACCCTGATGCAGCAGGCGGTTAATTTTTTGGGCTGCCTGCAGAATGAATGGGCGGGCGCGCAGGCGTTTTCTTCGTTTGACACCTACGTCGCCCCCTTTGTCAAGGCGGACAATCTGGGCGACCGGGAAATAAAACAGTGCCTGCAAAGTTTTATTTTTGGCGTAAACACGCCAAGCCGCTGGGGATGCCAGGCGCCGTTTACCAATATTACGCTTGACTGGATATGCCCCGCCGATTTAAAAAACAAAAAAGCGGTTGTCGACGGAAAAGAAACCGATTTTTGCTACGGCGACTGCCAGGAAGAAATTAACCGCGTAAACCGTATTTTTATCGAACTGATGATTGAAGGAGACGCGGAAGGCCGGGGCTTTCAGTATCCCATTCCTACATACAACATTACCCCCGACTTTGACTGGGACAGCCCCAATGCCGGCCTGCTTTTTGAAATGACCAGCCGTTACGGGACGCCCTACTTTCAAAATTTTGTCAATTCCGACCTGAATCCCGAAGACGTGCGTTCAATGTGCTGCCGTCTTCAGCTTGACAAACGGGAATTACGCAAACGGGGCGGCGGGCTTTTTGGTTCGGACGAATTAACCGGATCAATCGGCGTGGTAACCATTAACCTTCCCCGCATCGGCTATCTTGCAAAAGACGAATGGGACTTTTTTTTACGCCTTGAAAATTTAATGGCGCTTGCCAAAGAAAGCCTTAAGATAAAGCGCAAAGCGGTAACAAAACTTTTGGAAAGCGGGCTTTTTCCCTATACAAAACGCTATCTGCGCGGCTTTGACAATCATTTTAACACCATCGGCCTGGTGGGAATGAACGAATGTATTCTTAACTTTTTGGGGCGCGGCATTACGATAGCGGACAAAGCGGGGCGCGATTTTGCGCTTTCGGTGCTGGATTTTATGCGGCGCAAGCTTGCCGATTTTCAGGAAGAAACCGGAGAACTCTTTAACCTTGAAGCGACCCCGGCGGAATCTACCAGTTACCGTCTGGCAAAACACGACAGGGAGCGCTATCCGGGAATTATCGCGTCGGGAACAACGGAGCCTTATTATACCAATTCAACCCAGCTTCCGGTAATGCAGACCGAAGATATCTTTGACGCGCTTGATTTACAGGAAGAACTGCAGACGGCGTATACCGGCGGAACGGTCTTTCATACCTTTGTCGGCGAGTCAATCGAAGACTGGCGGACCTGCCGCGATTTGGTAAAGACAATCGCGCACAATTACCGTGTTCCCTATTTTACCGTCTCGCCGACTTTTTCGGTATGTCCGGTTCACGGGTATTTGCGCGGGGAGCATTTTTTCTGTCCAAAATGCAAGGCGGAAGAAGAAGAACGCCTGCGCGGTAAAATCAGCGCGCTGGAAGACGAACGCGCCCAGGCGCTGGCGGGATAAACAGAAATTTGCGGCGGAATGCCGCGGGATAGGAGCGGACATAATGAGAAACCTTGAGGCAATTGAGAACGAACTTTCGCAGGCGAGGGAGGCCCTTTCCCGGGTGAAAGGGACGCCTTCGGAAGTTTACAGCCGTATCGTCGGATACTACCGTTCGGTGCGCAACTGGAACAGGGGCAAGCGCGAAGAATACGGGGAGCGGCTTGTGTACGAGCCGGAACATTCCCTGCGTACCGCGCGCGAGCTGGGCATCGTTGAAAAGACAGCCGGCCAAACAGTCCCGGACTGTACGCAGATACATGCCGGTAAACGGGCGCTGCTTTTTGTACGCGCGACCTGCCCCGCCTGTCCGCCCGCAAAAGCGGCGGTGGGCAGACTCGGGCTTCCCTTTGATCTGGTAGACGTCGGTACCGAAGAAGGACTTGCCGAAGCGGTAAAACGCAACGTGCTTTCCACTCCTACGGCGATTCTGGTGTCTTCCGGCGGGAACGAGATTACGCGGGCGCGCACAATCGAAGAAATTAATCACCTTAACGAAACAATGCCCATCGCCGTATAACGCTATGTGTAATTAATTAACAGGATGATGTGTACGCCGGTTGTTTTGCGCAAGACAAGTCTGGTGGATTATCCCGGCTGTGTCGCGGCGGTTATCTTTTTTTTATCCTGCAACCTTCGCTGTCCCTGGTGTTATAACGGCGATCTTGTTTTGGGTTTGACGGATAAAAAAAAGCCGCTGGAAGAAGCGCTCGCGCTCGTCGAAAAGCGCAGGAAACTTTTGGGCGGCGTGGTGCTGAGCGGGGGCGAGCCTACCCTTTTTCCCGATCTGCCCGATCTTGTCCGCAGAATCAAAAAGACGGGTTTTAAGGTAAAACTGGATACCAACGGCACGCGGCCAGAGGTATTGCGGGAGCTGCTTTCGGATTCGTCGTGCGCTCCCGATTATATCGCGATGGATTTAAAACTGGCCCCGGAAAAGTACGATCAATTGCTGGCGCCGGGGATAAAGGGCGAAACAGAAGCTTCGCCGGGGAACGCCGTCAGGGACAGCGCCCGCCTTTTGCGCGAAACAGCCGGGGCGAATTTAACGGTTGAATTCCGCAGTTTGTCGCTGCCCGTATTTACCCCGGCGGACAAAGAATCGCTGGCGGAACTTGCCGGAGAAACCCCCTGGATAATACGGCCTTTTATACCAGGGAATTGCCTGGATCCCGCCTGGAATGCTATTCTGGATCACGAATGAACGCCGAAACAAAAACAACGCTCGCGCGCTTTCTGGACCTTGCCGCCGATTATACCCGCAGCGGCTGCCGTACTATCCAGCCCCGCAGCTTTACCGGTGACGAGGCGGACGCGAAAATTCCCGCCGGCCGGGCGGCAGACGATCAGGCCGGGCCGCCAAAAGCCGACAGCCTTTCGGCGCTTGCCGCCGACGCGGCTTCCTGCGCCCGCTGTAATCTGTGCAAAGGACGTAAAAACGCGGTTCCCGGCGAGGGCGTTGATCGTCCGCTGGTGCTGGTTGTGGGCGAAGCCCCCGGCGGGGACGAGGACGCGTGCGGAAGGCCGTTTGTCGGAAGGGCGGGACAGCAGCTTGATCGCATGCTGGACGCGCGGGGAAAGATCGCGCTGAGCCGCAAAACAAATTGTTTTATCGCCAATGTGGTAAAATGCCGCCCGCCCGAAAACCGCAATCCCGCTCCGGAGGAAGCGCGCGCCTGCGCGCCGTTTCTTGCGCGGCAGATAAAGCTGCTGCGTCCCCCGCTTATTCTTGCGGCGGGAAGCGTCGCAGCCCGCGCCCTGCTTGATACCGCCGACGGCGTTACCAAACTGCGCGGACGTTTTTTTGACGTTGATTTTTCGCGGTCGCCTCTGTACGGGCCCTTTATGGAAGGCGAAGAAGTAAAAATTACGGTGCTTTCGACATATCACCCCAGCGCCCTCCTGCGTGATCCGTCCCTTAAAATTCAATCCTGGGAAGATATGAAACTGCTGCGCGCGCGGCTCTGCGAACTGGATTCGCGGTACGCGTCCCTGTTAGCGCCGCTATGACAGACGAAACCTGTTTTTACCTGGATATTGTTTTTGACACGCCGCTCAAACAATCCTACACGTACCGGAACGATGAAAAACGCGAAGCCGCTTTGGGAAAGCGGGCCATGGTTCCCTTTGGCAGAAGGGAGCTGATGGGGTACATTATTGCCGTCCGCCCCGGCGCGCCGGATCTTCCCGCCGAAAAAATAAAAGCGGTGCGCCGCGTTATCGATAAAGAGCCGGTGTTTAACGAGGAGAATGTGCAGCTGGCCCGCTGGATGGCCGATTTTTATCTGTGCGGCGCCGGCGAAGCGCTCGCGGCAATGATCCCCGGCGGCCGGCGCGCGGGCGCTGTTTCGTTTGACGACCGGGAACCCGAAGGCGATATCCATGAACTTTCCCGCGAACAGCAGGACGCTTTTTTGGGAATAAAAAATCTGGCATCGTCGATAAAAAAAAACAGCGTAACAATGGCGTACCTTTACGGTATTACCGGATCGGGTAAAACAGAAGTGTTTTTACGCGCCGCGGACGCGGTGCTGCAGGCGGGAAAGTCAGTCATCTATCTGGTGCCGGAAATTTCGCTTACCCATCAAATCGTGGAAATAATACGCAGGCGCTTTGGCGCGAACGCGTCGACGCTGCATTCGGGAATGACCGCCGGCGAACGCCTTGGCGAATGGATGAAGATACGCGGCGGCGGATCGCGCATTGTAACAGGACCGCGCAGCGCGGTTTTTGCGCCGGTACAACATTTGGGCCTTGTTATTATTGACGAAGAACACGACGCTTCCTATAAATCGGGGCACACGCCGCGCTACCACGCGCGCCAGCTGGCCATGCGCCGCTGCGCCGAACATAACGCCCTTCTTCTTATGGGATCGGCGACGCCGTCCGCCGAAGCCTGGAAATTAATGGGCGAAGGAAGGATCAAACGCTATAATCTAACCCGCCGCCTTTCCGGCGGAACACTGCCCGAGATAAGCATTGTAAGTCTTGCGAATACCGAAGGCTGTTTAAGCCGCGAACTTAAAGAAGAAATCCGCAAAACCGCGCTTGCCGGGCGGCAGAGTATACTGTTTTTAAACCGCCGGGGGTTTTCGTATTTTTACCACTGCCGCGACTGCGGATACGAACTAAACTGTAAACGCTGTTCTGTTTCGCTTACCTACCACAAAAGCGCGGGCAGGGCCGTCTGCCATTACTGCGGTTACCAGACAAACGTTCCGCCGGCCTGCCCGCAATGCGGATCGCTTTCCGCAGGTTTTGCCGGTTTTGGCACGGAATTTATCGAAGAAGAAGTCGCCCGGACGTTTCCCGATCTGCGCGTTCTGCGGGCGGACGCGGATACTACAACACGCAAGGGAAGCCTTGAAGCAATACTCGCGCAATTCCGCGCCGGAAACGCCGACATACTGCTTGGAACCCAGATGGTCGCCAAGGGGCTTAACTTTCCCGGGGTCCAGCTGGTCGGCGTTGTCTTTGCCGATACGGGGCTTCACCTTCCCGATTTTCGCGCCGCCGAACGCACCTTTTCGCTGATTGTACAGGTTGCCGGACGCGCGGGGCGCTACTTTCCCGGCAGTAAAGTGATTGTCCAAACACTGCGCCCCCGGGATCCCGCGATACGCGAAGCGTGCGCGATAAATGTCGAAGGCTTTTTTGAAAGCGAATTATGCCAGCGCCGCAGCGCCAATTTTCCGCCGTATACGCGGCTGATACGCTTTACCGTCCGTTCCAAAAACGAGGTAAAAGCCGGCAGGGTGGTTGAACGCCTTGCCGCGCTCGCACGGGGCTGTATGCCCGCCGGCGCCGATTTACTGGGGCCCGCCGAATGCCCGGTCGGCGTACAAAACGGCAATTACCGCCGCCAGATTCTGCTGCGCGGAAGCGACATGGGCGCGCTGCACCGCGCGGCGGCGGCGCTTTTGGCGGCATACGAAAAAGAAAAAGTAAGCGCGGTGTATGTTGAGTCCGATGTAGACCCGGTTAATCTGCTTTAGATTTGGCCGAAGACGACTGGGCCAACAGCTTCATTTTTTTTAGCGTTTCGGCTGACAAAATATGTTCCATTTTGCACGCGTCTTTTTCGGCGGTTTTTCTTTCGACGCCGACGACTTTTTCAAGAAAGACGGTAAGAAAATTATGCCGCTTTCGTATTTCGGACGCTTCCAGGGTGCCTTTTTTGGTAAGCGAGACCGTACGATAGCGCTTGTGTTCCAGAAGCTCGCGTTCTTCAAGAATTTTAAGGGCGGTATGTACCGAAGGCTTTGACACCTTAAGGCGGGCGGCAATATCGGTTATTCTTACATCGCCTTCATCAGCCAAAAAGCTGACCATCTCAAGGTAATCCTCCAGGGACTCCGTCATGTGGGGCATGCACAGAATTTGCCGCTTTTTTTGAATTTTGTCAACTGCCGTTCTTGCGCCGGTTTTGTCTAATAGCGGATATGGTAAAGAAAAAGCCCCTGCGGCGGCAGGGTCGGTCCGGCGTATTTTCTTTTTCCCGATTGTATTATTTTTGCCAGTTCGCCCCCCGGCAGTTTTTTTTCTTCATAATAAAAAAGGGTGCCCGCCACCGAACGCACCATGTTCCATAAAAACGCGTTGGCGCATATTTCAAAAACTATTTTTCCGCCTTCCGCAAAAAACACGGCGTTATCGACGCGGCGAAAACGGGAAACGCTTTTATCGGCCGCGGCGGCAAACAGGCTAAAATCCATTTCGCCTTTTAGAAGGCGGGCGTATTCGTTAAGAAGCGCAAGATCGGGCCTTCGCCATACCGGAAAGGCAAAACGCCGCTCCCAGGGAAAGGCCTCGCGGCAGGGAATAACGTAATAACGGTAGGTCCGCGCCTTTGCGCTAAAACGGGCGTGAAAACCGGCCGCCGCTTCTTCCGCGTTCATAATCCGTACATCCTGCGGCAGCAGTTTGTTTAAGGCCGGAATAAAACGGCGCGCCTCCATGTTTTTAATGTCGGTATAAAAATTGGCGATTTGCCCGGCGGCATGAACTCCCGAGTCTGTCCGGCCGGAACCGTAAACGCCTACCGGCCGCTTGTGAATCCTGCCAAGCGCGTTTTCGATCACTTCCTGTACTGTACGCTGGTTTTTTTGCCGCTGCCATCCGCAATAATCGGTTCCGTCATAGGCTACGCATAATTTAATATTGCGCATTGTATTTTCCATGCGGGATTATTCATCGGCTTCGTTAATTTCTTTATTGATGGTCTCGTAAAGCTCCCTTGCCATTTCCAAAAGCGGCCCCGGTTTGCTTTTTGATGATTTTCCCAATCCGAATATTTTGGCTATGGTGCGTTTTGAGGCCCCGAGCGCTTCCGCCCGTTTTGCCGAATCGGTACGCTGGCCGTATTTTAGTTTTAAAAGACCGGAAAGATAAAGCGCGCCTTCGTACGAATAATTCTTGTCGGTGTCGGGGCCAAAATTTTTAACCGCCGAAAGCGGTTCCTTTCCGTTCTGTTCCCTGATAATCGCCTCGCCGTAAAGAAACTCCGACTTCCTTTTAAACAGCAGGGAAAGCCAGTCATAATGGTGGCCGGGGTATTTTTTGTCGATTTCGTCCAAAAGCCAGGCGCAGCGAATGGCGGCGATTGCCTGTTTCATGGTAGGAGAGAATTCCTTTGTATAATAATCATAACAGCGCAGCACCAAAAAAAGAGAGGCCGCGCCGCTGATTAAATCGCGCGGTTTGGTAAAATCGGCCGAAGGAAGAATTTTTCGCATATCGTCGATGCGATCCTGACGATCGCTCATTGCTTTTGGTTTGGCCTGTCCGGGTACATTTAAAAAATCCCTGTCCATTGAAGCAAAATTGCAGGAGGGGCATACGGTAGCCTGATACGCGAGCGGATAAATAATTCCGAATTTTGCGGAAGGTTCGTACAGCCGGTGAAGCTCGTCGGTAATTTTTCCGGCGATGAGCCGTCCGCTGCCGGTAAGCAGTTCTTCGCGGTGAAAGGCCGTGTCGCAAATGGGGCAGCGGAATTCATCTTTTGACTGGTAGGAAATTTTTAGATCGTCAGCCATTTACGCCTCCAGTACAACCATGGCAATGGCCGTATCGCCTTCGTGGGTAAGCGAAAGATGCGTACGGGTAATACCCCGCGTCTCTACCGCCTTTCGCGCCGTACCGCGCAAATTTAACTCGGGCTTTTCGTTTACGGCGTTTAACACCCGGATATCGCGCAGGGTAATTCCGCCAAGACCTGTTCCCAGCGCCTTGCCAAAAGCTTCTTTTGCGGCAAAACGCGCCGCCAGCGACCGCAGCCTGCCGGCGCCGCGTCCGTTAATTATGCCGACCTCCTCGCCGTCAAAAAAATGATCCATGATCGACGGATCATTAATCCATTTTTCCATTCGTGATATGGCGACCGCGTCAATTCCAATTCCCGCTATCATTGATCCTCCCTGACTCCGGTTACCTGTATGGTTATTTCGCCGGGATCAATGCGGCTTACCAGAAACTTTTTGTCCAAAGTCGCGCTGACGGGCAGCGTGTATTCCCCGGCCTCGCCTATCGAAGAACAATCAATGCTCAAAATCGTCGAGGTATCCAGCGCCTCAACCTCGTTCTGAACGCCCTCAATACGAATCGACGCGCGCGGCAGCCCGGCAATCCGGAGCCCCGCCGCAAGGCCGTTTGCCGTAACCGGTATCGAGTCAAAACTGTTGATAAGAATTAATTCGCGTATGCGGGCGTTAAATTCGGTCGTACCGTCCCCCCGGATACGAAACAACGGGTTGGGGTTGTTTATCCGCACCCGTACATTAAAATCGCTGTTGCGCCCGCGCAGATCAATCGCGTCGGTGGTAAGCTCGGCAACGCCGGAAAGCTGTTTTTGGGGGCCGTCGATTACAACGCTGTTTGGATCCAGCGAATACGATATTAATTCAAAACCGTTCGCCAGATAACCCTGGAATCCCGGCGTTACCGGAACGGCTTTGCTGACGCGGGTGTCAAGATCAATTTCTATTTCCATGGGGTCAATGGTAATTTCCAGATTTTCCGCTTCGGCCGCCGTTCCTTTTTTTTGAATCTGCACCTGGGAGCGGTATATGCCGGGAGCGCTTTGATGGGTTAAATCAAGAAACGCCTCGATGTCGTCCTCCGCAATGGGGTAAATGGTTGTCGCGTCTCCGCGCAGCGTAATGCGTATGTTGCGCGGATAGGGACCCGAGGGAACAAGCAGGCCGCTGATTTCCAGATTAAGGGGAACAGAAATATGGCGTTCCTGCAAATCGCCCATGCGGTGAAAGGCAAATAAAAAAAGAGCGGCGACAACGGAAAGAACTTTTGCGGGCCAGTTTTGCGTTAGACGGGCGGCGAGTTTTTTCCAGTCCATTATTCATCTCCCCGCGAAAGAACCTGTTCCTTGTCCACGGCGGAAACAATGGACGATTCTTCAAGTGTTTCGGCAAGGATTTTTTCCGCGCCGGTTTTAATACCGCCGCGCGCGTCCCTGTCAATAAGTTCTTTAAGCTTGCGCTGTACTTCAAGCGGCGATAAATCGTAGTACAGTTTTGATTCATAGGCCAGCGAGATTGCGCCGGTTTCTTCGGAAACAACAAGGATCACCGCGTCGCTCGCCTCGCTCATGCCCAGCGCCGCGCGGTGGCGGGTGCCGAAACTTTTTTGGATATCCTGCTGTTCCGACAGCGGAAGCAGGCAGCCGGCCGCGGTAATGCGGCCTCCCTGTACGACCAGCGCGCCGTCGTGCAGCGGGCCGTCAAAGGCAAAGACCGTTACGATAAGGCTGGAAGAAAGATCCGCGTTGAGCCTGGTTCCGCTGTCGACAATGTTTCGAATGTTGACTTTTCGCTGAAACACCACAAGCGCGCCGCGCCGCTGCTGCGAAAGCATTTCTGCGGCGGTGACTACCGCTTCAAGCTGGCCCAGACGCGGCCTGGCGTCAAGACGGAATAATTCGCCCTGGCCCAGGCGTATAATAATTTTGCGCAGCTCCGGCTGAAACACAATCGCCACCGCCACAAAAAGTCCGGGCGCCATAATATTAAGAAGCCACTGAAGAGTCGTAAGACGAAAAATAGAGGCAATGCCAAAAAACAGTCCAAGAAAAAACGCCCCCCTGACCAGCTGGACCGCCTGGGTTTTTACCAGTAAATCATAGACACGGTAAAGCAGAAAGGCGAGAATGGCTACATCGAGCAGGGGACGGAGTATCGTGTTATAAAATTCCAGCAGATTTTGATACCAGGTCACGCGGCGCACGCCCTCCAGATTTTGATAAGATCCGCCGTTTCGGCGCTGTCATGAACCCGCAGAATATCGGCCCCCGAGGCAAGCGCGACAGCGCCGGCCGCCAGGGTTCCCGCAAGGCGCTCCGATACCGGCCTTCCGGTAATATCCCCGATAAAACTTTTTCGGGAAAGCCCCACCAATAAAGGATAATCGCCAAAGCGGATTTCATCAAGGCCGCGCAAAAGCGCTATATTATCGGCTGTTTTTTTGCCAAAGCCGATTCCCGGATCCAGAATGATTTTTTGGGGCGGCACGCCTGAATCAAGCGCCCTTTGAACGGCCGCTTTAAGAAAGCTTTGTACTTCGGCGACCGGATCATCGTAGACCGGATCTTCCTGCATGGTTTTTGGTTCGCCCTTCATGTGCATGACGACCAGCGCGGCGCCTGTTTTTGCGGCCAGAACGGCCAGCGCGGGGTTACAGGAGATGTCATTAATAATGTCGGCGCCTTCGTCAAGGGCGATGCGGGCGGTATTGACTTTGCGCGTATCCACCGAAACAGGCAGCGATGAATATTTGCGAAAGCGCTTTACGGCGGGTATGAGCCGCGCAAGCTCCGTTTCTTCGTCTACATACGCGGCGCCCGGACGGCTCGATTCCGCGCCAAAATCTATGATATCCGCGCCCGCTTCCGCCGCCTCCAGCGCCCGCCCGCAGGCCGCTTCGCCGCCGGGAGTTCTGCTTTCTTTATAAAAGGAGTCGTTTGTACAATTTACGATGGACATTACCAGCGGACGCGAAAAATCGAGCGCCCCGCCCGGCAGGACAAGGGGCGCTCTATTTGGGGATTTTTTATTATTCAAAGGGTAACCTGGCGCAGCCGGTCTATTTGTTTTTATGCCGGTTTTTTCTAAGTTTTTTCTTTCGTTTGTGGGTTGCAATCTTTCGAAGTTTGCGTTTTCTTCCGCAGGGCACCTTATAGTCTCCTTATAGCAGGTATCGTCCGTTTAGTATGAAACAGCGGCGGCAAAAGGTCAAGTGGTCGGTGGTTGCGTTGGTATAGCGGCGATTTTACTTTTAGTTTAACCACCTGACCACACTAACCACACGAAACTAACGGCGCTAAACTTAACGGACGGCTTTGTGGTAAAGGGAAATTTTTAACCGCCAGGTCGAAAAAGTCGAAAAAGTTACGGGGAGGTAAAACGGCGTACGCGGAAGCTTTCCATTCCTTATTTTACTTTTTCGACCTGTTCGACTTTGCGGTGAATTTCATGGCGACCTAAAGGGTAATCCCTGGCAACCTGCTGCGCGGGTAACGAACGGAGAATTTTTAACCGCCAGGCCGAAAAAGTCCTTCCTCTGAATAACTGCAATACCTGTGTTCAGGTACTAACGCCGTAAAACAGCGTTACAGTTTCCGCGTCCAGTTATACAGGGTTGCTCCGGGAGTACTGGGAAGCATACCTGTGCTGATATTGTCACCGCCGTTCAGCGTAGTATCGCAGTAATACTTCGCGCCAGGTTCATAATACACCGCGTGACCGTAGGTATCGGCGGGGTTTCCCGTACCGTCTTGGGCGACATTCGCGTTACCGGTTCCGGTATTACCATAAATGGTCCCGCCGGTCTTGGTAAAGGTTCCACCAACGTATACGCCGCCGCCCTCGTTGGAGCTGGTGTTCCCGCTGATGGTTCCCCCGCTCATGGTAAAATAACCCGAGAATATGTACACGCCTCCTCCAATACCGGCATTGTTCTCGCTGATAGTTCCTCCGCCCATGGTAAAACGGCTGGTACTACCATAGATCATTACCCCGCCGCCATTATTCCCGCTGATGGTTCCCCCGGTCATGGTAAAAGTCGCGGAGCCAGAGTATGAAATTACCGCTACCCCGCACGCGCCTGTATTCTGGCTGATGGTTCCTCCGTTCATGATAAAAGTCACGGAGTGACCGTTTGCCTCCATGTGTACGCCACCGTTCGCAGCATTCCGCAATTCGGCGCCCTTGTTCAGGATAAGATTTCCGCCGCCGGAACTATTCCCCACCCCGACCAGGCTGCTGTTGAAAATACCACCGCCGTCCAGAACCAGGGTTCCCTTGTCCCGGCCCGTCCCCAGAATAAGGCTGCCGTTTTCCAGTTTAAAAAGAAGGTTGTTGGGGGGACCTCCCCAGAGGAGGCGCATGGTCTCGTCCGTACCGGCATAGGCTTCCAGGGTAATGGTTTTATGCGCATTTATAGTTACGGCGGAAGAAATGGTGATGTCTCGCATAACGGTAAAGACGCCGCGCCCGCCGGAAGGAACGGCGTTTATGGCATTGTTCAGTTCGCTCTCGGTCGTTACCGGGTAGACGGAAAGGTTATAGTCTATGTCGTCTTTAAGGGGGGCGTTAAGCATCTCGCAACCCAAAATAGTAAAAACAAAAACAAAGACAACGACACCAACAGCAAGAACGCCTGGGGAGAAAACAAACCTGTACTGCCCGGTCGCATCGGTTTTCATATTGATTCTGCCGGAACTTGCCTGCGGCATGGGAGCAGTATGTCACCGAAAGGACGGAAAGTCAACAGTTCGGCGGCCACGGTATAGCGGCGATTTTGCTTTTTAGTTTAACCACCTGACCATACGAACCACACGAAACCAACGGCGCTAACTTAACGGCGCGGCGGGCTGCGGGACTGTGCAGAAAAAGAGGGTCCGCGAATGACGCGAATGACGCGAATGATTAAAGCGAAGAATGCGGACCACACGAAACCAACGACACTAACTAACGGACTATGTCTGTCCATCGTTCCGGGGGAGGTCCTGTTTGGAGTTCGCGTTCGCGAGGTTGGTTTTGTTCGTGGTGATCCTCTTTCGATTTCCAAAGCCTTGACATCATACCACCAAAGTGGTATAGTCTTCATTATGAAAACGAAGACTTCTATAACATTATCGAATGAAATACTTACCCGGTTGAATACGATAACTTCAGCCGGAAAAAGATCCGATTTTATTGAAAGGGCGTTATGGAGATATATTGAATTATTACAAAGGGAAAAACGAAATCAAGCAGATCTGAATATTATAAATAAAATATCGCTTTCTCTTAATAAAGAGGCCGAAGATGTACTTCGTTACCAGGCGGACAGATGAAACGGGGCGAGCTTTATCGTGTTTATCATGGTTCAAAACACGATCCCAAAAAACAGAGGGTTTTTGTAATAATCAGCAGGCAAATAGTAATCGATTCAAAGTTTTCCACGGTAACGTGCGCGCCAATATATACCACATACGACGGAATATCAACACAGGTAAGGGTAGGAATAGAAGAGGGATTAAAACATGGGAGTTCGATACATTGTGATGAATTAATAAGCATTCCCAAAATAGTATTAACCGATTTTACAGGAACATTATCAGGGGAAAAACTGATAGAACTAAAAAACGCCTTATTGATAGCTTTGGAAATTGAGGCCGTCTGAAGACGGACGGCCCGACTTTGCGGTAAAATCTTCTTCATAAAGAGGAGAATTTTTAACCGCCAGGTCGAAAAAGTCGAAAAAGTTACAGTACGCCCTTTTTTTCTTTACCTTTTTCGACTTAGGCTGTCCGAAGGGGCGGCCCGACTTTGCGGTAAAATCTTCTTCAATAAGGAAAATTTTAAACCGTGAGGTCGAAAAAGGGAGGAAAGAGAATATGGTGTCCGCAAAGCAGGAACATCTTGCCAAAAGAGTCCTGGATGCCGCCTTTGAGGTTCATTCCTATCTGGGGCTTGTTGGAAAGCGCCTATCAGCGTGTCTGCTTGCCGAACTAAAAGAACGAGGTATTTTTGTGGAATGTGAAAAGCCTCTGCCGGTTATATACAAAGGGATACATATCGATTGCGCCTGCCGGATTGATATGCTGGTAGAACGAGGCCAAATACTTATTGAAAACAAAGCTATTCAGGAAATAAAAGACATCCATATAGCTCAAATGTTGAGTTATATGAGGCTTTCGGATGTTTCGCGGGGATTTTTGTTTAATTTTAATGTCCGGTCATTTAAAAACGGTATACGGCGAGTTGTTCTGAATAACAGAACTTCTTCGATGTAGGCTGACCGTTGAAAACGGACAGCCCGGCTTTGCGGTAAAATCTTCTTCCAGGGCCGCATGTTATGCTGCCGCGCTCCGCAGCAGGCCGCGGAGCGCCGTTACATCGTCTCCGTCAATCCAGGTAATCCCCGGCATGCGCAAAAAAAAGGTAAGCTGGCGTTTTACATAGCGCCGGCTGTTTCGCGCCACAAGCCGCTCGACGCCTTCAAGATCCTCCGAAAGGCGCCAGGCGGTATCGTCTTCGTTTCTGACAAAAAATTCGCGGTAGCCTATCGCCCGCATTCCCGCGTCATCGGGGGTGTAGCCCTTCTTAAAAAGCGCCGACGCCTCGCCGGCAAGTCCGGCGGCAAACATTTCGCGGCAGCGCCGGTCCACGCGCCGGTACAGATCCTCCCGCTCCCGCTTTATGCCGGCAATAATAAAACGGTATGCCGCGCGCGGTTCTTCCCGCAGGGGAAACGCGGAGCGGGCCCTGCCCGAAACGCGGCACAGTTCCAGCGCCCTAAGAAGCCGGTAGCTGTCATTGGGATGAATTTTTTGGGCGCTTTCGGGATCCAGGGCGGCAAGTTCCCTGACAAGGGCGTCCGCGCCCCGTTCCCGCAATTCGGCCTTGAGCGCTTCCCTCGTATAAAGGCCGGAAGGAGGAGCGCAGCTTAAACCATAGATAAAATTTTTAAGGTAAAAACCCGTGCCGCCGGACACGACCGGAACCGCCCCGCGCGCGTAAACGGCGGCGCAGGCTTCATCGGCCAGGCGGACAAAATCGCCCGCGTTAAACTGCTCGTCCGGGTCGCGTATGTCAATAAGGTGATGGGGAAGCTTTTTTTGCAGCGCCGGGGACGGTTTAGCCGTACCAATGTCCATACCCCGGTAAACCTGCATCGAATCGGCGGAAACCACCTCGATTTTGGGCAGAGCCTCCGAATGTCCGCATAAACGCTCCAAAAGGGCGGTTTTGCCCGAAGCGGTAGGACCCGCTATGACCAGAACAGCGGGGCCGATGTCAACTTTCCTCGGTAATGCGGAATTCGACTTCTTTGTTAAAGACCTGCTGGGCGGCAAGCGATACCACTTTGCCGTCGTTATCTTCGATTTCGGGATCACGCAGCATGGACAGCTGGAAAGCCCTCCGCGAAGCGGCGCTGGTTATCTCGTACATATTTCCTTCGTACTCAATCAATTCTTTTAGGGGAAAAATCATACCCTCACTCTAAATTAAATTTTAAAAAAAGTAAAGCTGTCTGCATAAAGACCGCTTGTAAAAAAATAAGAAAATGTTATAATTAAAGGGCGGTAATGGACGGTGAAAAATCGGTTGAGGCGCTTATCCAAAAGGCCTATAACAGCATGAAGGCTCCTGACGCGGGGGGGGCGCGCCTGGCGTTGGAAGAGGCGCTCAAGATCGATTTTGAAGAGCCGGAAGTAGTTTACGCCCTTACCTGTCTTTCCTGGTGGACGGAGCGCTTTAAGCGGCTTGAAGAATGCGACACCGCGTATGACCGGGGGAGTTTTATTCTTTCCCAGTGGAAGAGTTTTTACAGTTTTTTGGACCGGCTCCAGGCCGGGGGTAAAAGCGAGCGCTGTCTTTACGCGGTAAAGCATTTTGTGTTTTCGAGCGCGCTGGCCTTTTTTGCCGATATTCTGGACTGCGGCGACAACCAGCACGATCCCGCGCTGCTGCTGCTTGTGGGGCGCTGTTACAAGGGCGTCGGGAATTACGAAGAGGCGCTGCATTATCTGGAACAGGCGGCGCGTTTCAAGCGGGAGGACGGAGAAACCCTTTCGGAACTGGCCGACGTAAACGCCCTTATGGAAGAAACGCGGGCGGCCAAGGCGCTCTTTAGGGAGGCGTTTTTTACCGATCCCCAGGGGATCGAAATTAAAAATATGGATTCTGAACTGATCCTTCGCCTGGCCGGCAGGGTGAGGGAGATGGGATACGCGGGAGCGGAATTGCTTGAATGGATACCGGTGTACGGCGCCCTTTTTGGCGTGCTTTCGGTAAAGCGGGCGTTAAAGCTTGCCGAATCGGGAAGGCTTAAACAGGCAATCTTTACGCTGGAAAACGAGGTGCGGGGTAACAGCGAAGCAGCGGGTTTGCTTGTGCCGCGCCTTATCAATCACTATCTGTGGCTTATAGACCATTATGAAAACGTTCATGAGGACCCGTCCCTTATCGAGCAGACCATGTTGAAGATAAAAATAGTGGATCCGGTTCTGTATGAACGATACCGGAATTAAACGGTATGTTTGTGTTATGGAGGAAACGTAATGGTTGATATGGAAGAAACAGCGGTGGAACAGGAAATTACTTCGCCGCTTCTTATTAAAGTTCAGGACATGTTAAACGAGGAAAAGTGGACCCGCGCCGCGTTAAGCAACTATTCAACTTCGCAGTTTAAGGAACTTGACGTTCTTTTAAAGGAGGCGCGGGATGAAAAGGTCTATGACGAATTAAAAAAACTAAGCGACGAACATTTGGTGCA
Source organism: Treponema sp. (assembly GCA_031267675.1). Taxonomy (GTDB): domain Bacteria; phylum Spirochaetota; class Spirochaetia; order Treponematales; family Breznakiellaceae; genus JAIRYT01. The sequence continues at coordinate 21,900 of JAIRYT010000045.1, forward strand.
TACCAAAAACAGCATTATCGCCCTTTATTTTTCGGGGATGATCGCCCTTTCGCGCCAGCTTATTGACGACGCGGTTCTGGTAAACCTGGTAACCATTTTTGTGGACAACCATAAATGGGGAATTGTCCGTTATCTTTGCGAGGGAATTCTTGAATACGGCGAAAGCAAATTCGCCCTGCGGACGCTCGCGGACTGCTGTAAAAACGAAAACGAAGAAGAACCGATTATCGAAATATGGGAACGTCTGGTAAAGGTTGATTTTGAAGAAGCCGACATTACAAAATCGCTGGCAGAGCATTATGAAAAGCTGGGCGATATCGAGACGGCGCTTGACTATTACAAAAAAGCCCTGCACCGCTACATAAACCGGGGAACATTTACCAATGTGCGCGAGGTCTGGGCAAAGATAATTGAATTTTGTCCGGAAGACGTTGACTTCTTTTTGCATGTCGAAAAACGCATAGCAAAAAATATAAGCGAAGAAAAAGCGGTGCTGCTTTTGCAGGATGTGTATCAATCCTGTAAAAAACGAAACGAGATTGAAACATCCATTGGCATTCTTAAGCTTATCCTTCAATACGACGACCGCGACAGTCTTGCCCGCAGGGAAATCACGGAATGTTTTCGCCTAAAATATGCCGCCCACAGCCAGCTTGAAGAATATATACGCATTTCGAATCTTACCCAGAACTGGCGGAATGTCCGCGAGGCGATTACCGATTTTGAAAAGCATATATCCTTTGACAAGGGCAGTTTTGTCTTTCACCGCACCTGGGGCGTGGGGCGTATTTCGTCCATTGCGGGCGATGATATCGCCGTTGATTTTGCCAAAAAACGCGGTCATTCCATGTCGCTTAAAATGGCGGTCAACGCCCTGCAGACGCTTTCAAAGGGCCATATCTGGGTGCTCAAGGCGACGCAAAAAAAAGAAGCGCTCCACGACCGCGTAAAGGAAGAAGTCGCCTGGGCGCTTAAAACGGTTATAAAAAGTTTTGGCAACTGCTGCGACATCAAGCGCATCAAGGCGGAACTGGTTCCGTCGGTGCTGAGCGCGGGGGAATGGACCGCCTGGAATACAAAGGCCCGCGATATTCTTAAATCGGACCCGGGATTCGGGGTAGCCAGCAACAACATTGATCTTTTTACCGTACGGGACCGCCCCATCAGCATTGACGAAAAACTCTATAATGAATTTAAGGCGGAACGTAATTTTTTTGACCGTGTCGCGACGATGCGGTCTTACGAGGCAATGAAAGAAGCGGAGCTTGATTCCGAGTTTTTTGGCGAAATGCTGTCATATTTTAGCGCGTATCTGCGCTCCTACACCCTGGTAAACGAACAGATTATCGCTTCATATCTTTTGCTGCGCGATCTTGGCGCGCGGCATCCCCGTTTTGCGGCGAGTCTTCCCGATTTTGCGGAACTTTTTTCAAAAATTGACGATGTAAACGGCCTGTTCCTTAACCTGAAAGATTCAAAACTCAAGGAAGAATTTCTTCGCCAGATTAAACTGTTCATTCCCTCCTGGGCCGATATTTATGTCAGGCTCTTTCCCCATGTTATGCTGCCTTCGATTATCACAAGCCTTGAAAAAGAAGGATGCGATGATAAAATCGCCCAGATGATACAAAGCTGCTACGAAAATTACCGCGATAACCGCGAGGCGGCGGTCTGGTTCTTTAAAAACGCAAAAAAAGAAGCGTGGTTCGAAAAGGCCGGCATCAATTTTGAAAAGCGCATTATAACGCTTATTTACATTCTTGATATTACCTACCGCGATATTGACAACCACCGCGATACGACCGAAAACCGAAAAATAAACAAGCAGGTGTACACCGTGCTTTTTAAGGACCGCGTGCTTGAATCGTTTATCGGCAGCGCGGACAGCGACACCCTGGTGCGCATCTATACGCTTATCGAAGATGTAAAAGATTTGGACCCGGCGGACAAACTTAAACTTCGCTCGATAATACAGGAGCATGATCCGGACTTTAAATTCGCCGATACCGAACGAAAAACATCAAGGGCGCTTTTGGCCACTTCTTTAAAATACGAAGAAAAGCAGCAGCAGCTTGCCCATCTTATGGATGTAGAAGTGCCCGCCAACTCAAAAGAAATCGCGTTTGCGCTTTCGCTGGGCGACCTGCGCGAAAACGCTGAATACAAGGCGGCAAAAGAGCGGCAGGATATACTTAACTCGACCATTACGCGGCTTAAGGACGAAATTGAACGGGCCCAGATTTTTGATCCCGCCACTGTCAACGCGGATCGTGTTTCTTTTGGCACTACGGTTACACTGGTAAATTCAGGCGGCGCGGAAGAAACATACACCATTCTGGGTCCCTGGGAATCCGATCCGGAAAACGGCGTTATTTCGTATCTTTCGCCCTTTGGCGCCGCAATGATCAACAAGAAAAACGAAGAAAGCTTCTACTTTATTTTTGATCAATCGAACAAGGAAAATAAAATTTCCTATACGGTTAAATCCATAGAAAAGGCTTCTGTCAAGTGATGGAGCAATGAGAGGTCTCATAATGAAAAAATCGGGAATAAAAAGTAAGATTATTTTAGGTATCGCGCTCGCGTTTTTTACCCTGCCGCTTTGCGCCCAGAATGCTCCAAAAGACCTTATACTTATGGTGGATACGTCGGTAAGCATGAGTCCCTACTACAGCGAGGCGGGAACATACCTGACCGGACCGTTCCTGGCCGAAAATCTTGCCTTTGGCGATACCTTTCATTTGATCTCCTTTGCCGCCAAACCGCGTTTTGAAATCGCGCGTCAGGTTCATGATGAAGGCGATATTGAAACGGTAAGCGGCAGGATACTGCTGCTCTACCCCATTGAACCAAACGCCGATATTCCCGGCGCGCTTTCCTATGCCGAACGCCAGATTAGGGCGATACCCGGGGGGCGGCCAAAAAAACTGGTTATTGTCACCGACAAGGATGCCGCGTCCCAGATAGAGGCGGTTTCGGCCCGTTTTAAAAGCGCCGGTATTGACATTGTATTCCTGCGGGTGCCGGTGCGCGCTTCCGTAGCCGCACGAACGCCCGCCGGGCCTGCGGCCGGGACAGGAAGGACCGGTTCGCCGGGGACGCCGCTGCGTGAAAGTACGCAACCCCAGACCCCGGAGCGGCAGACCCCGGAGCGGCAGACCCCGGAACAGCAAACCCCGGAACAGCAGACACAGGAGGAAACACAGGAATCCCGGCCCCCGGACGGGGGCGCCCGGGGATTACCTGAAGACGGCTATGTACCGGTGGTAATTACCCCGCCGCCGGCGGACATCACCGCAGAGGTAAAACCCGGCGCGGGTCAGGATGCCGCGGGCGGTCGGAACACGCCGGGCGCGGGCTGGAACATGTCGGCGCTTACCGCTTTTCTTTCTTCCATCTCCATTCCCCTGCCCCTGCTTGCCGCGCTCGGCCTGCTTCTTATTCTTGTTGTAATACTGGTTATTGTTTTTCTTGTCCGCCGTTTACATTCGTCTCCAAATCGCGTTATGGCCAATGCCAGTACCGACGACACGGCGGCGCGTAACGCGGAACTGCTTAACAGCTTTGCGAGCCAGCAGGCCGCCGCAAAGCTTACGCCGTCACAGCGCCGGTACCAGCACCACCGCGACGATTCAAGCCAGTTTATGACAAATCCGCCAATGCTCAATTTATTTGTCGAAGAACAGAATACGGCTATCGGACGGCGGAATGTACACGCCCTAAAAAAGGGCAGCACGTTTACCGTCGGCGGCGGCAAGTCGGATTTTTTAATTTTTCTGGTTCCCCTGCCCGCCCGGCTGGGACAACTTCGTTACGATGGAAACAACTGTACGTTTACTCCGTTCAAGGGAAGGTACTTTCCCGACATCGGCTCAAATCCGGTAACCGAATGCATCGGAAAAACGATCCGCGTTCTTTCTGACAGGAATTACGAAATATTTTTCCATTTTGAGCGCTACAAGGATCCGCTCATTGTGCTTAACCAGCTGCTCCATTCGATCAACGTACCCGAGGCTTCCAAATTGACCGGCTGACGGTTTACAGTCTGTATCTGCGTCAGGCTATTCGACATCCGGTTATTCGACTTTGAAGCGTTCCACTTCCAGCACCAGGCTGTTGATACTTTCTTTATTTTCGCCGCTTATGTTGTTGACGCGGTTTATCGCGGTGTTTATCTGTTCGGCTCCGGCGGCCATCTCGTTCATTCCGTCGGCCAGCTGGTGGGTTACGGTATCCAGATTTTTGCTCTCCTGAATAACCTGGTTGCTTCCGGTGAGCATTTCCATGGCGCCGTTTTTTACCACCTGGTTAATACTGGTAAGCCGGGTAATGGCGTCCAAAACCTGCTTGCTCCCCTCGTTCTGTTCTTCCATGGCGGTTCTGATATGTTCTTCCTGTACCGCGACAATTTTAACGTCCGATTCGATTGCTTCAAATTTTTGTAATACCGCGCCGGTCGAATCGCTGATTTTACTCATGGCCCCGGTAATTTTTTTAAGCACCGCCGATATGGTTTTAGACTGCTCGCCCGAAGACTCCGCCAGTTTTCTAATCTCGTCGGCTACCACCGCAAAACCCTTTCCGGCTTCCCCGGCGTGGGCCGCTTCAATGGCCGCGTTCATCGACAAAAGATTTGTCTGGCTGGCGATATTCTGCATAACCGAGTTAATCTCCATCAACCCCTCGGATTCATGGGCTACTTCCTGTATGTCCGCCGCGGTTTCCTCCAGGCTTGATCGCCCGGCTTCGGACGCCGCCGCAAGGTCGGTAACATTGCCGGCGTTTTTAACAAGGGTTTGGGTAACCGACTGAATATTTGCCAGTGTTTCCTCTATGGCCGACGACGACTGGGAAACACTGGACGATTGTTTTTCTATCTGATCATTAAGGCTGCCGATATTGGCGGTAATTTGTTCCATAGTCGCGTTGGTTTCGGTAATGCCCGCCGACTGGTTCACCACCTGCCGCTTGAGGCCCTGAATATTGGCGACAATCTGGTTTACGGCGGCGGCGCTTTCGGTCATATTGGCGGCCAGTTCGGTGCCAATGTTTAACAGCGACGCGCTCTGCTGTTTGATAACCACCACCAGCGTTTTAAGTTTGTCAAAGGTATAATTAAAATACTGCGCCATGTCCCCGATTTCGTCACGGCTTTTTATCGTAAGGCGCGTGGTAAGATCCCCTTCCGAAATATCTTTGAGCGCCTTTACCACCGTACGGATGGGACGGACGATAATCCGCCTGAACACCAGAACATTCAAGAGCGAGGTAACGACCAGCAAAACCAGGGCGGCGCCGATCATAAGGTATATCTGGCGGTATATTCGTTGGGCGATGGTTTCCCGGATACGGCTTATTTCAATACCGGTAAAAAGAATGCCGATTATATCAGCGGAATCCTCCGCAAAAATGGGCTGATACCCCGCCACATAAGGCTTTTCCAGAATGGTTACTTCGCCTATAAAAGAATTGCCGGAATTTACCGGATTATACGCGGCGCTGGAAGTTCCAAGCATGGTATTAATCGCCCTTTGGCCGGCGGCGTCCCGGATGCTGGTGGTGATACGTTTATAATCATCGCCGGTCCGTACAAAAATGGTAGCCGCAATACCCAGTTCCCCGGATATCCTGTCGATAAGCTCATACCGTTCGTCAAGGGGTTGATCGTTTTCGTCCACCAGCGTTCCGCGCCTTAGGGAAAGGACGCCGTAATCGCTTTTAAGCGCGTTTTGAAACGTGGCAATATCTCCGTGGATTTTATTTTCCGCCATAATAAGCGCTGTTTCCAGGCTTATGGTCCTCATGTCGGAAATGCTGATGAACGCAAGAACCACGATGCTTAAAAAAACAAACCCCGATGATATAGCGGCGATTTTTACCAGAATGCCAAAGTTCCCCGGCTTCTTCATGATGCCTCCGTAATTCTTAACTTATTTGGTCATAAAAACACGACAGGATTATATTCCCACTATAAAACAATATAAAACGGCTGTCAACAGAGTTCCCGGCCGGGACTACGACGACGGCGCTGTTTCCGCTTCCGCTTCGTTTTCGTTTTCCGGGGGAGAAAGCGGCAGCCCCCATTTTTCGAGCAGGGCCGTTGATTTTCGGGAAAGGCTGCCGTTTTTGGGGTCGCTAAGCTTTTGCAGTTCGGAGGCAAGCTCCCGGTAATTGTTATTGGAGCAAATATCGATAGCGTAGGATTTTTCGATTACTCCGCCGCCGGCAAAAAGGCGCCGTGCAAAATCCTGCAGATTGTCCAGTTTCGCCGTTCCCAGGCTTTTTAATATGCCGTTGTAAAGCGCCGTTTGGTTTGCCGTTTTTGCCTCGTCAAGCGCCTGTACAATTCTTTGGGTATAGCCGCCGTTTTGGGCAAGAAGCATTTCGGCGGCGGCAATGCGCACCCTGTCGCTGTTTTTCTTTTCGCCGAACAATTTTTCCAGCGCGTCCCGCGCTTCGTCATTGCCTATCCTTCCCAGCGCCTTAATCGCCTCTTCTTTTACCGAAGGAACTTCGTCATTTTCCGCGCGAAAAACAAGAAACGGAACAGCGCCTGTTATTTTTCGCATCGCAGCCGCTTTAGCCGCCGCAATACGGCTGCGGTAATAGGAATCCCGGAACGCTTCTACAATCGCGTCATCGACAGCCTGCCCGTCGAACGGCGATAACGCTCCAATGGCCGCGGAGCGGACATTGGGGTCCTTTGACGAAACCGTCTTGAGCGCCGCGCCAAGGCCCGATTCATCGCCGATTTTTGCGATGCTTTCCAGCGACGCCATTCTAAGCGGCGCTTTTTCTTCTTCGTTTTCCGCTATGTCCGCCAAAAAGGCTGCGGCGTTTTTTGATCGTGTTTCGCCCAGCGCAAGAATAATCTCGCGCCTGTTTTCGTCGCTGCTTTCGCGATCCTGGTAATACGAGGAAAGAAACGCCGCAGTTGAATCCGAATCCGCGTTTTCCGCGGAGCAGCGGCCCATTGCCCGTATTGCCGAAGCAAGATACCGTGTTTCTTCGCCTTTAAGGATATCCTCAAAAATACCGGTACAGTCACGGGCCTTTACCAGCCCAAGATAATCGATAGCGCCGGTAACGGTTTGTGTTTCTTCGTAATCCCGGTCGGCAACCGCTTTTTTGGCGCGTTCTTCCAGACCGGTTTTTTTACGTTCGCCAAAATACCCGAATACCCCGGAAAGAATTGCGCGGTTATTTGTTTTTTCCGCCAGAGCGCGTAATTCGTCGTCCAGCGGGCTTTCTTCTTCGATCTGTTCCGAACGAAGCGCGCGGATAAGGCCCGCGATTTCGATGTCGGTACCGTAGCGGATAACGCGAAAACGCTGTTCGTTCTCTGCCTCCAGCGCGCCCTTCGCGTCCGCGGCCAGAGCGTCTGTCTGGGCCGGCAAAGCGGGGGCGATCATAAAAAAGCAGAGAACCGGAAACAGTATTTTTTTCATATCATCCTGCCTGTAATAAAGATGAGTTTTCATAATCAGCCAGAAACGCCTTCTTAAAAGAGGCAAAGCATCCTTTTGCAATCGCGTTACGGGCGCCGGAAACAAGTGTATATAAAAAATAAAGATTGTGATAGCTTGCCAGCATGGAGCAGAGGATTTCTTTTGTTTTAAAAAGGTGGCGCAAATACGAGCGGCTGTATGTTTTACATACTTTGCAGGAACAGAAACGGTCAACGGGCTCCCCGTCAAGGCGGTATTCCGCTTTTTTTATGGACAGCGGTCCATAGCGGGTAAAGAACTGTCCGTTCCGCGCGTTGCGGGTAGGAAAAACACAGTCAAACATATCAATGCCGTTTTCAATCGCTTCAAGAATATAGCGCGGCGTTCCGATTCCCATCACATAGCGAGGCTTTTCTTCCGGTAAAAGCGAGGCGGAATACGCCAAATATTCAAAAAACAATTCTTCGCTTTCTCCTACAGAAAGCCCCCCGATGGCGACGCCCGGCGTATCGGCGCGCGTAATTATTTCGGCGCTTTCGGCCCGTAAGTTACGGTAAAAATTCCCCTGCATGATGGCGAACAGGCGGCCCTTGTATCCCCTTTCACCTTCGCTCAGCCAGGCGTCTTTTGCGCGCAAAAGCCAGCGGCTGGTAATTTCAAGCGCCGCGCGGGCTTTTTTTTCGTCTATACCCCAGGGTGTACAAACATCCAGCTGCATTTGTATGTCGCTGCCAAGAACGGCCTGAATTTCTACAATTTTTTCGGGGCTTAAAAGATGATGCGAGCCGTCGATGTGGGATCGGAACGCGACTCCTTCTTCCTGTATTTTTCGAAAGGGGGCAAGGGAAAATACCTGAAACCCGCCCGAATCGGTCAAATAATTGCCGTTCCAGCCGGTAAATTCGTGAAGGCTCCCCGCGTTTTTTACGACGTCAACGCCCGGCCGCAGATAAAGATGGTAGGTGTTCGCAAGGATTATTTCAAACCCGATTGAGGCAAGGTCTTCGTTGGCAAGCGCCTTTACGCATCCGTTGGTGCCGACCGGCATAAAAACCGGCGTGCGCACATTCCCGTGGGAAAGCGCAAGGACGCCGCTGCGGGCACGGCCGTCTTTTTCCAAAACGCGGAATAAGCCGCTCATGTTTTTGACTTTGCCAGCAGCAGAAGACCGGCCGCGGTACAAAACACTACCGGTATCCAGGCGCCAAAAAGAGGCGGCAAAAGCCCTACCCGCGCGCTCATCATGCTTATCATTTCTATAACATAATAAATAACCGCGGTTCCCAGGCTGGCCAAAAGGCTCATAAGCAAAATATTTTTTTTAAAACGTCCGCCCATGGTAAGCGATAAAAAAATCACGACAAACGACACCGCCGAAAACGAAAAGCGGTGGTGATAATCCGCCAAAGCGCTTACATAGGGAAGCCCCGCCCGTTTTAAATCCGCTACAAGCAGCCGTACTTCGCGCGCCTTTAAATCCGAAGACACCACGGCGCTTCTTTTAAAAGTATCGGGGGTTTCATTGTATTGATCCGGATCAAAAATAACCTGCGGCCGCAAAAAACCGTCCTGGTACGCGTAACGAAGCGGGTTTGACAAATTCCAGCGATCGTTTTTCCAGACGGCCTGGGGACTGCGGACCATTGACGCAAAAGTTTTATCCTCGTTTAATTCAATAATGGTTAATCCGTTTAAATTCCAGGAGTCGGGATCAAAATAGTCGACCACATAGATGAGCTTTCCGCCTTCGGCCTTTATTACCACGTCGGACTGGTTTTCTTCGTTTATTCTTCCAAGCAGTGTTGAACTCATTCTGTTTTTGATTCGCAGGGTGGGAACAACAACATTGTCCTCAAAAAAAAACGCGAAAAATGACGACAGGATTCCCGCGGCAATCAGGGGAAGGCAAAAGCGCCAAAAGGGAATACCCGATCCGGTTACCATAACCAGTTCGTTTCCCGCATAAAGATACCCTATGGTATACGATGCGGAAAAGAGCAGCGAAGCGGGCAGCGCGTAGGTAAAGCTTTTTGGCAAAAAGAAAAGGGACGTTTTTAATATTGCCCCTATCGCGGCTCCGTTATTAAGGTATTTAACCAGATTTAAAAAAAGATCAATTAAAAGCGCCAGCATCATGAACATAAGAAGCGAGACAATCAAAACAGGAAAAAAATGTTTTAAAAGATACTTTTCCAGCGTCATGCAAGGAGCTTCTTTGCCGCCATAATACATCCCGCGGCCAAAGCGGCTATATTGGGAAACCACATGGACCAGAACGGCGAAAAGCCCTGGTCCGTGCCGAATGACTGTCCGATAAGAAGGGCCGACCAGTAAAGCGCCGCTATAATCATGCCAAAAAGAAACCCTATCGTTTGTCCCGAACGTTTCGCAAGAAGGCCAAGAGAGACGGAAAGGAGCACGAAAAAAAGCGCGGCAAAGGGAATGGCGAATTTTTTATAATATTCCAGGCGGTAAATTGAAAGGCCGCGATCATTTTCGATTTCATGCACCGCACGGGAAACGCCCTCCTGTTCGGCGCCGAGCATTGACCTGTCCTGACCGCCGCCGCCGGCCCGCAGGAACGCTTCCAGTTTAAGGGAACTCTGCACAAGGCGCATTTTTTCGATTTGCAGCGTATTATTTATGACCGTTTCTTTTTGCCGTATTTCATTTTTGACATCTACCGAGCTCATTTCGCGGGGGCCGATACTATATTCCTGGATAATATCGTTTTGGGGAACAATATACTGCAGGGACAACGCGGACATGTAATCGTATGCTTCGCGTACATTTTCTTTGCCCGAGTGGACAAACGCGTCCGCAAGTTCAATGCTTATATTGCCGTCTTTGGTATCCCTAAGGGAGGCGCTGTTTGCCAGAATCAGGCGGCGTTCCCCGTCCGCGGTTCTATCCATAATCAATATATCTTTGATTGCTTTGTCTTCGACCGGACCGGTTACCACCAGGGTATCCTTAAAACGCTTGATTGAATTCGCTTCCAGTTCAAGCGCGGGATTTGAGTAGAGGATACGCTGGTAAAGACGCGAAAACTGCACCGTTCCCAACGGAAGCAGTACATCATTGGCGATAAAAGAAAAAAGCGACACAAGAATTCCAACAAACAGCGCCGGCATAAATACGGAACGGTACGAAAAGCCTGTTCCGCTTAAAACCAGAATCTCGTTATCGGAGCCAAGGCGTCCGGTAGTCATGAGTGTTCCGGTAAGAAAGGCAAACGGAGAGGCAAGCGCCACAATTGCAGGGAACGAAAAAAAAAGGAGCAGGGCGACTTCGTTAAGGGGGACCCCCAGCGAGAGTACGTCGTTGGCCAAATACAGGATTTGATTAACAAAAAAAATGGAAAAGAAAAAAAGGAAACAGACAAAATAGGCAAAAAGCGTTTCCTTTGTGATATAAAAAAAAATAATCCTGGCGAAACGCCGTTCCATTTTATGTCCCTGTCGAACCGAAACCGCCCTGCCCCCGTCCTGTCGGCGCGGGCTCCCCGTCTTTAAAATTCGCCTTTACAACAGGGGCGACAACAAGCTGCGCGATTCGGTCTCCGTTTTTTATGGTGCGGGGTTCACTGCCCAAATTAACAAGAAGTATCTCAAGTTCGCCCCGGTAATCGCTGTCTATGGTTCCCGGCGCGTTAAGCACGGTAACGCCCGTTTTCCAGGCAAAACCCGAACGCGGCCTGACCTGCGCCTCAAAACCTTCCGGTATTTCAAGCACAAGCCCCGTGGGAACCTTTACCCGCTTTGCCGGATAAAGCACAATGTCCGCGTCGATACACGCCGCCAGATCCGCCCCCGCGGCGCCGGAAGTAGCGTAAAAAGGCAGCGCCGCGCCGCTTTTTTTGCGATATACCTTAACCGCCGTCACGTCCGCCCGCCTCCGGTTTTAACCGCTTCGGCTAAAAACGGCGGCGGTTGTCACGCGGCGGGCGCGGCCGGTCATGGTAGCGGCCGCCCGAATCGTCTTCCGGCGACGCGCCGTCCGGATCAATCGCGTCAATATAGGAAAGATTAAGCCGGCCCATCTTGTCGATCTCCAAAAGTTTAACGGGAATCTCCTGGCCTTCGTGCAGTATGTCGCTTACCTGCGCGATACGCTGGCGGGAAAGCCGCGAAATATGGACCAGCCCTTCCTTTCCGGGAAGTATTTCTACAAACGCGCCAAATTCCATAATCCGTTTAACCGTACCCTGATATATCCGGCCGGTTTCCGGATCGGAGACAATTCCCAAAACAGCGGTTTTTGCTTCTTCCGCGTCTTTGGTATTACGCCCGTAAATGGTTACCGTGCCGTCGTTTTCGGTGTTGATGGTAACGCTGTACTGTTCGCAAAGCGCCTTTACATTTTTACCGCCCGGCCCTATCAGCGCCCCGATTTTGTCAACATCAATACGCAGGGTAACGATTTTGGGAGCAAATTCGCTGATTGTACCCGCAGGCTCCTTTATGGTCTCGTTCATAATTCCCAGTATGTGAAGCCTGCCCTGTTTTGCCTGGGCGAGCGCCTTTTGCAGGATTTCCGCGCTGACGCCGGAAATCTTGATATCCATCTGGAAACCGGTTATTCCGTTTTCGGTGCCGGCAACCTTAAAGTCCATGTCGCCCAGGTGATCTTCTTCGCCCAGAATATCGGAAAGAACCACATAACGGCTGCCGTCGCTGATAAGCCCCATGGCAATACCGGCGACCGGTTTTTTTATGGGTACTCCGGCGTGGAGCATGGAAAGCGTTCCTCCGCAGACACTCGCCATTGACGAGGAGCCGTTTGATTCCAGGATTTCCGACACCACGCGGATTGTATAGGGGAACTCGTCTTTTGAAGGGATCATCGGCGCAAGGCTCCGGCGGGCCAGATTGCCGTGGCCGATTTCGCGGCGTCCGGTGCCGAGCCTTCCTACTTCGCCCACCGAAAAGGGCGGAAAATTATAGTGCAAAAGAAAATTTTCGCGCTTGTCGCCTTCGATATCGTCAAAAACCTGCTCGTCCATAACGGTTCCCAGCGTCGTTACCGCCAGGGCCTGTGTTTCGCCCCGGGTAAACAGCGCCGAACCGTGGGTGCGTTCAAGCAGGCCGATTTCGCAGCTAATGGGCCGTATTTCTTCGGTACCGCGCCCGTCGACACGCCGGCCCCTGTCCAAAATGGAAGAACGAAGAATCTCGTACTGCATATCCTCAAAAAGCGCGCCAAAAAGTTTTTTTTGAAATTCATCTTCCAGTTGCGCGGCGTATTTTTGGGCGAGCGCTGTTTTTACCGCCCTGACCGAATCATGCCGGCTTTCCTTGGAAGGTTCAAAACAGGCCTTTTCCAGCTGCGGATACGCTTCGCTTCGTATCGCGCCGGCGTTTTCCAGGCTGTGCGTGTCGGCGGCAAACGGAAGCTTTTCCCTGCCCGCCAGATCGCGCAGCTTTTCCTGCAGCGAACAAAGTTCGCCGATTACTTCCCGCGCTTTTTCCAGCGCCTTTACCATCAGTTCTTCGCTGGCTTCATGCGCGCCGCCCTCGACCATGGTTATGCCGTCTTTTGTCCCCGCGACGACAATTTCAAGGAGCGATTTTTCTATTTCTTCGTATGTCGGGTTGACGACAAGCTCGTCATTAACGGCGCATACCCGCACTCCGGCGACAGGGCCGCCAAAGGGAATGTCGGAAATATGAACCGCCGCGGAAGCCGCGATAATCGCCAGAATATCGGGGGGATTTACCTGATCGGCCGATATTGTCGTGGGGACAATCTGTATTTCGCGCCCAAAGCCTTTGTCAAACAGCGGACGCATGGGCCTGTCGATGAGGCGGGAAACCAGAATTTCCCTGTCTTTGGGACGGGTTTCCCGCTTAATAAAACCGCCGGGAATCTTTCCCGCCGCGTAATACTTTTCGTTGTAATCAACGGTAAGCGGCACATAGTCAAGACCTTCTACCGAATCCTGCGACGCGCAGGCGGTTGCCAGCACCGCGGAACCTTCGTACCGGGCAAAAACCGATCCGTTGGCCTGCTTTGCCATTTTGCCTGTTTCCAGAATTAATTCTTTTCCGGCGATTGTATGTGTTATGGTATGTATCATTTGCGAAGACCCAATTCCTTAATAAGTGAACGGTATTTTTCAAGATTGACCCGTTGAAGGTACTTGAGCATGCGCCGCCGTTGACCTACCAGGATTAAAAGTCCCCGTTGACTCGATTTATCTTTCTTGAACCGCTTGCAATGCTCCGTCAACTGACTGATCCGTTTGGTCAACAGGGCAATTTGAACTTCCGAAGCTCCCGTATCTTTTTCGTTTTTACCGAATTTTACGATGGTAGAAGTTACATCCTCTTTGCTTAAAGCCATAAATACTCCTCTCTAATGTGCATATCGCCGACTTAATGTATGTACAAAGCGCGGCGGGTAAGCTTTCTTCCCAGCAGGAGATGGGCGTCTTCAAAGCGGCCCGCCTCAATACACTCCCGTATGCGGCTGGAACTAACCGGCTTACCGCCTTCAAGCACGCGATTCTGAATCTCCACTTCGATTCCCCGCTCTTTGGCAAGCGCCTTGAACGCTTCCGCTCCGGTATCGCGCCTGAAACCGCAGTAAAAATTATCCCCGACCGCGGCATAGGCGCAGCTTAGGTATACTTTAAGGGAATTGACAAAATCCCTGCCACTCATTCTACTGAAATTTTTTGAAAAGTCAATGATCACACAGAACTCCACCCCCGCTTCTTCAAAAAGCGCGCATTTTTCGTCAAAGGAACTGATGTCCCCCCGGTATGAGGCGTTTTCTTTCGGGCTTTTTTTGAATGTTACCACGGTGGGGATCAGCGCCGGCGACCGGGCGCTGATTCGGGCCAGCAAGGCCTGGTGGCCCCGGTGTACGCCGTCAAAAACACCGATGGTAACGGCGGTGTTTCCCTTGTACAAAGGCCCGTTTTGGAGGTCTTCCCAGTTTAAAACGCGGATCATACGGCTACTCCCCGCCCACAAACGCGTAGGTCCAGCCCTGTTTTTCTTTCCGGATAAGCGCCGCAAGCGTATTCCGCTCGCGTTCAAAAACAGCCAGACGGGAGCCGTCTTCCCCGCCGGGAGGGACCAGGCGCAGCGACTCGATATTTTTACCGTTGGCAAGCGCCCGCGAAGTTTCCCGGTCCGTGTACAGGACGGGCGTTCCAAGCCGTTCAAAAAGACCCGGATCCACCGGCAGCGCGCCCGCCTTAAACGCGCTCCAGGCGGGATCTCCAAAAGGGGCCGGGGGAAGTTCCACCGCCTCGTCAAGCAAAAACGGACCGACGGAACTGCGGGTAAGTTCTTTTAGATACGCGCGGGAACGGGCCGCCAGCGCGATGTCCCGCGCAAGAGAACGCAGGTAGGTTCCCGCGGAACAGCTTACTTCAAGTTCCGCCTCGCCGTTTTTGTACGAAAGAAGATTGATCCCGTAAATCGTCACGGGGCGTTTTTTCATTTCGACGGCGCCGCCGGATCGGGCGATTTCCCAGGCGCGCCTGCCGTCAACATGGATTGCCGAATAAAGCGGCGGGGCCTGCAGTATTGTACCGCGAAAGCGGTCAAGCGCCTCTGCAAGAAGATCCTCCGGGGGCGGCGGGGCGCTGGCGATAACGGTTCCTTCGGGATCAAGGGTGTCTGTTTCGTCCCCAAAGTGAATTAACGTGCGGTATGTTTTGTCGCAGTGTAAAAAAAACGAAGAGAGTTTAACGGTTCTGCCGATAAGGACGACCAGCAGGCCCCGCGCGAATTTATCAAGGGTCCCGGTGTGGCAGACTTTGCCGGTGTTAAAAATTTTTTTAATCGGCGACAGTGTTTCAAACGAAGTCAGGCCCGCTCTTTTATTGAGCAGCAGATAGGACAGATCCGTCATCGTTCCGCTTATGATAATTCCGCCTGTGAATTAACCAGTGTGTCAATCTTTTGAATCATATCAAAGCCTTCGCGGATTCCCGTATCCGCGTGAAAGCGGAGTTTTGGGGTTACCCGGATATGCATAAGGCGGGCAAGCTCGGCCTGAATAAAACCGGCGGCGCTTTGCAGTCCCTTTACGCCTTTGGCAAGCCCTTCTTCTGTCTTAAAACTTGAAACAAATACTTCGGCATAGGCGATGTCTTTGGACACTTCGACGCGGGTTACCGAAAGAAACGAGTCGACCCTTGGATCCTTTATTTTACCGCTTAAAATAAGGCTGCCGATTTTTTCCCGCATAAGCGAGCCTATCCGCTCGATTCTGTGTTCCATAAATTATGACGGGCCTGCCTTTTGTTCCACGCTGTCAAGTTTACGGGCGACCTGTATAACCTCAAAAATTTCGAGCTGGTCGCCCACCTGTATGTTGTCATAATTTTCCACGCCAAGGCCGCATTCAAAACCGGCGGCGACTTCGCGCGCGTCGTCCTTAAAACGCTTAAGGCTTGAGATCTTTCCCGTGTGTATGACGATCCCTTCCCGGATAACATTTACCTGCGCGCTTCGTTTAATCGCGCCGGTCAATACATAAATACCGGCGATTGTTCCCGCTTTGGGAACCTTAAAGGTATTGCGTACCTCGGCGGTGGCTATAATGTCTTCGCGGGTGTCGGGTTTAAGCATGCCTTCAAGGGCGTGTTCGATTTCTTCGACCGCCTTGTAGATGACGTTGTATTTACGGACTTCTACTTTTTCCTGATCGGCCAGCGCCTTTGCCTTGGGAGTCGGCCGTACATTAAAGCCGATAAGAATCGCGTTGCTCGCCGTAGCCAGATCGACATCGCCTTCGTTAATGGCGCCGGGAAGCGCCTGAATTACATTGACCCGCACTTCGCGGTTGGAAAGCTTTTCAAGGCTTGAACGCAGCGCTTCCGCCGAGCCCTGCACGTCGGCCTTGATAACCACCTTGAGTTCCTGAATGGCGCCTTCGTTGATCGTATCATAAAGATTATCGAGCGTTACCTTTCTGATATTTTTTGCGTCTTCAAAGCGTTTAAGTTCCTGCCGTTTCGAGGATACGCCCCGCGCGTTCTTTTCGTCGTCGACCACCTGAAAGGGATCGCCCGCGTTGGGAATTCCTTCAAAGCCCAAAACTTCGACAGGCATGGCCGGCGTCGCTTTTTCTGTTTTTTCGCCGCGGTCGTTAAAAATCGCGCGGACCTTTCCGGGCCAGACGCCCGCGACAAACGAATCGCCGACCTTAAGGGATCCGCGTTCGATCATTACCGTAGCGACAACACCCCTCCCGTGATCGATGCGCGATTCAAGAATTTTGCCTTCGGCGTTGCGGTCATAATTTGCCTTAAGATCAAGAATCTCCGCCTGGAGCAGTATCGCTTCGACAAGCTTGTCGATGCCTTCTTTTTTGAGGGCCGATACTTCTACAAACATTGTCTGTCCGCCCCAGTCTTCGCTGATAAGGCCGCGTTCGGAAAGCTGTGTTTTGACGCGGTCAATGTTCGCTTCGGGTTTGTCAATTTTATTTACCGCGACAATAATGGGAACAGCCGCTTCTTTGGCGTGGGTAATCGCCTCCAGTGTCTGCGGCATTACGCCGTCGTCGGCGGCGACAACCAGCACGACAATGTCGGTAATTTGCGCGCCGCGCGCGCGCATGCGGGTAAACGCTTCGTGGCCGGGCGTGTCAAGAAAGGCGATGGAGCCCTCGGGGGTGTCGACCATGTACGCGCCAATATGCTGGGTAATGCCGCCGAATTCGCCTGAAACCACATCGGAGCTGCGTATCGCGTCCAGCAGTTTTGTTTTACCGTGGTCCACATGGCCCATAACCGTTACCACCGGAGGACGCCGCATCATGGTATCTTCGCCGTCAATACCGGTGTCGATGAGCGTTTCATCGTAAAGGCTGACGATTTTTACTTCCGCGCCGAATTCCGAGGCAAGTATGGTGGCGGTATCGGCGTCGATCTGCTGGTTGATGGTAACCATCATTCCCATACTCATAAGCTTCTGGATCAGATCCGAAGCCTTAAGATTCATTTTACGCGCAAGTTCCGAAACAGAAATAACTTCCATGATATCGATTGATTTGGGAACCGGATTGGCGATATGGGTTATTTTCTTTTTGGTCTGGAGGAGTTTTTCCTCCATCTCCTGTTCCTTGCGCTGGTAAACGGTTTTTTTGGCCTTAAACGACTTCTTTACCGGGCCCTTTCCGTCGGGAGGAGGCGCGGCGCTTGTTCCGGGACGCTGAGGACGCGGGGTAAAACCGGGCCTTCCCTGGGTAAAACCGCTTCTGCCGCCCGGTCCGGTTCCCGGCTGGCGCGGGGTAAAGCCCGGCCCGCCCGTTCCCGGCTGACGCGGAGTAAAGCGCCCGCCCGGCCCGGAAGGCCGTCCTGTTCCCTGGGGCCGGTTATCCCGCTGGCCGACGGGGCGGCCGCCGACTCTGCCGGCGCTGCCGGCCGGCCGCTGCGCAAACGGACTGGACTCGCCGACCTGCCGGCCGCCGACCTTGCCTGCGGCTCCAACCGGCCGCTGGGTAAGCGGCATGGAGACGGCTTTTCGCACCGGTTTTTCGGCTTCGGTTTCCGGTTTTGGCTCCTGAACCTGAACAACCACTTTGGGAGTTTTTTTAACCACCGCCTTTTGAGGAGGAAAGGCGCTTTTCTTTTTAACAACCACAACTTTGCGGCGTTCGACGGGCGCGGCGGCAGCTTCGCCTTTTGATTTGACGTGCTTAATAAGTTCGACTTTTGGTTTTTGTCCGTTTTCCTCTGCCATTTTCTTCCTTGTTCGCGGGCGTTTATTCGCGCGCCGATTTACTACTCCCGTAGCTATAGTTTATTCGAGCCCCTTCCCGGCCTGTTCCGGTAAAAATCCGTTCTTTACGGCCTGTGCTCTATTCTTCATATTCAAAGCTTAACCCTATGCCGCAATTGGGACAATTGGTCATGGTAACCGTAATCTTGGCTCCGCATTCGGGACATTCATATTCTTCTTCTTCCGCCGGTTCTGTTTCTGTTTGTTCTTCGCTTTCTTCATGGGTTTCCGCCGGTCCCTCCTTTGGAGTCTCTTCTTCGTCCTCCATTATTTCAACATATTCCTCGATAAGCTTGCGCAGTTCCGCAATCTGCCCCGGATTGACTCCCTCAAGGGCGGAAAGCTTTTCTTCGGAAAGTTCAAGGAAATCCTGGATAAAATCAATTCCGTTGGCAAGAAAGGCGTCCGCCGTTTCTTTGGCAATGCCGGGAAGTTCGCCGATACGTGAAATTTCTTCGGAATCGCCAAAAAGTTCCGAAACCGCCTTGCGCGATTCCGAAGCGATGTCCATTTCTTCAAACTGGACATCGGTTTTTACGTCGATGTTCCAGTCGACAAGCCGGTTGGCAAGCCTGACATTAAGTCCCTGTTTGCCGATTGCCAGCGAAAGCTGGGTATCGGACACAACGGCGAGCGCCTGATGCTTTGCTTCGTCCAGAATAATTACATCGCGCACCTCGGCGGGCGAAAGCGCGTTTTTTATAAAACGCCGGGGATCCGGATCGTATTTAAGAATATCGATCTTTTCGCCTTCAAGCTCCCTGATAACCGCCTGGATGCGCACGCCCTTAAGTCCGACGCAGGCCCCCACCGGATCAACATCTTCGCGGTTTGAATAAACGGCAAGTTTGGTACGGTACCCCGCCTCGCGGACAATTTTATGGATATCGACCGTTTTATCGTAGACTTCGGGTACTTCCAGTTCAAAAATCGCCCTGACAAAATCGGTATGGGTCCGCGAAAGCACCACCTGGAGGCCCGCCGGCGTTCTATTTACCTCGGTAATGAGCGCTTTTATCCGGTCGTTTGCATGGTACAGCTCCCGGGGCGACTGGAACTTGCGCGGCAGTATACCTTCGAGTTTTCCAAGGTCCACATAAATGGTGCCGTTCCGCTCCCTTTGATAATAACCGATTACTATTTCGCCGATCTTGTCCTTGAATTCGGAATAAAGCGTATCTTTTTGAATTCCGCGAATCGACTGATGGGCGGTCTGCTTTGCGCTCTGCACGGAAACACGGTCGAATTCCCGGGGGTCGACTTCGATAAGAAGCTCGTCTCCCAATTCCGCTTCGGGATTTAGCTCCCGCGCCTCTTCGATATCGATTTCTGAAACAGGATCATATACGCCGTCGACAATCTTTTTTTGGGCGAGAATTGAAACAATTCTATTGTCGTCGCTAAAGCGTACAATGGCGTTTTCCGCATTGCCAAAGCGCCGCTTGTACGCCGCGATGAGTGTATTCTCTATGGTTTTGAGGATTAATTCCTCTGAAATTCCCCTGTCCTGAATGAGCTGGGTTATCGCATCCGACATATCAGTCGCCATGCTTTCCTCCTTCTGCTGCGCTCACTGTCAAACCTCCCGCAATTTTGCTTTTCCTATCTCGTTAAACGGAATAAAACGCGCCGCGCCGCCGCTTTCCAGTTCAATGCCCTCGCTGCCGCTGGCGCTCAACACGCCCGATTCCCAGCGCGAAAGGGCGGTCAGATAACAGCTGACTCCCTGCCCCTGGAAAAAACGGAATTCCGCGCCTTCTTTAATGCGCCGGTCCAGCCCCGGAGAACTCAGTTCCACCGAAATATCCGCGCCCTCAAAAAAAAGTTCCAGGCGGGGCAGGATCGCGCGGTGTACCTTTGCCAGTTCGTCCGTCCCCATCGGCAGGTGCGACTGCGCGGCAATCACCGCGCTCACCTGTACCTGCGCCGGCGTCCGCCTCGCCGACCGCCGGAACAAATTCAGTTCTACCAGAAAAAAGCCCATCCCCTCGATAAAGCCTTCAAGCTCGGTCCTGAGTAAAATAAGCTCGTGATCCGCTTCAAGCGCCCGGTACTTCATCTGTATCTATCCAACACCAACAACCATACCAACAAAAAAAGGACCCAGACCGGCCCTTTTCTCCAGAAACTAAGCTGTCTGGAAACAGACTAGCAGAGCGCCGCATTTGTGTCAATACCGCCGCAGCCCAAAATGATCCGGCCGTTCGCGGGCGGGTAAAAAGGCTGTCCGCCCCTCCCCGTATCCCTTGCCGAAAACAGCAAAACAGGATATATTTGGTTCACTGGAGAAGATCATGGGAACGAAAGTTAAGCCGGTACAGCCGACAGAGATAAAGGACAAGAAGATCGTCCGTGAAGTGATCAAACAGATCCGCAAGCCCGTCCCCCGATCGGTTGAAAGGAAACTTGAGAAAGAAGATGAATTAATCATGAAATTCTTCAAATAGGCTTAATTTCCGTGAAATTCAGCAAAACCGTCGGCAGCGCCTATTTTAAGCTGGAACAGTTAGCTCCGGACGCGCCGATAGACGTTTTTTCCTGTTCTGTTGCGGAATATGACGAATATCTTCAAAAAGACACCATTCGATCCCGGAATGATCATATAGCCCTTACTTGGCTTCTGCGGGAGCGTTCCACCGGAAAAATAGCGGCGTATATGTCCCTAATTGCCGATGCTATTAAACTTTCGATTGCCGAGAAAGAACTGCATAATCTCAACTATCCCTTTAAGACCGTTCCCGCTGTGAAAATCGCCAAACTCGCGGTCTCGCAGGATTTTGGCAATAAATATAAGGGTATCGGCTCTTTTATGATTTCCTGCGCCCGTACCATCGCCCGTAAGTGTAACCGCGATTACTGCGCCTGCCGTTTCCTTACCGTGGATGCGGACATTGAACACAATAAAGGCGTCCGTACCTTTTATGAAAAGAACGGCTTTATCCTTAACAGCGAGCTTTATAACAAAAACCGGAAAACAATCAGTATGCGTAAAGACCTGTACTGGTAGCGCCGCTAAAACGTCAGGGGACGTACTGCGGCTGTCTGGTTAACCGTAAAAAAGGCTGATGCCTATTACCGTTTTTGTTCCCGCTTGTTTGAGCGCCTGAGCGCAGGCGTTCATGGTCGCCCCCGTAGTATAGACATCGTCAATAAGAATCGCTGTTTCCGGGGCGGTAAAGCCCGCTTTTACCGTGATTTTTCCAATCAGATTTGTCGCCCGTTCCGTCCGGTTCAGGACCTTTTGGGTTTTGGACGAAAATCGTTTAAGGCAGCGGTATACAGCGGGAATCCGGGGATTTTCGCCGCGTTTTTTTTCCAGCAGCGCCGCCAGGTACTCAATCTGGTCCCACATGGTGCTTTTAATCTTTCCTTCGCGCGGCGGAGTGGGAACAACTACTCCTGTTTGGCATTCCATCCATGAAAGCGCCCGTACAAGACATTCAACAAAAAAACCGCCTGTTTCACGGTATCTGCCGAATTTATACGCCTTAAGCAGGGAACGGTAAACTCCGCCATAGGGGTACAGGGCCA
Organism: Treponema sp.; assembly: GCA_031267675.1. Classification (GTDB taxonomy): domain Bacteria; phylum Spirochaetota; class Spirochaetia; order Treponematales; family Breznakiellaceae; genus JAIRYT01. The sequence goes on from JAIRYT010000045.1 coordinate 43,627, forward strand.
GCACGCGGTCAAAGGCCGCTGTTTCCCGGCGGCGGCAGTTCATACATATACCGCGCTCGGAGACAAGAATCTGTCCGCAGATACGGCAGCATTCTTCCTGTTTGGGAAAGGCGGCCCTTGCGCCCCGCAGGCAGGGCGCGCAGATGCCATACACGGCATCTGTACCGGTGTTTTTACCGCAGAGGGGACAGGCCTTGGGGAACAAAACGGCAAGAATCCGGCGCACGGCGTTTGCCGCGCGGTAAAAACGCCGGTGGCCGCCCGCCCCGGTTGGCGGATGGCTTTCAGCGCTGGTTGTATTCATGCTTTTACAGAGGGATTGGATATTTGCGGCGCTTTGGAAATGAAAAGAGA
>JAIRYT010000079.1 GCA_031267675.1 Treponema sp.
AGTTGATGTCGAAACGCAGCTGCCGGTCGGCGGTGTCGCCGACGGGCGGTTCGTTGGCGTCCAGGCGGATAACCGAAAGGGTCCGTCCGGTAATGCCCGAAACCATCCGGGACAGCGCCTCTTTCGACTCGGGGCTGTCCCGGGTGAACACCGCCTTAAATACGTTGTCGAGGCGGATGTCCAGCGGATCGTCGTCTTCCGCCAGCAGATCGGCAGTTTCTGTTTCCATGCTTTCTCCCCCGGTAACAGGAGGGCGTGACGGCGGGTTTCGCTTTAGTGTCCGGCGTAAAAACCGCTGTAATGATTGGTTTATTCCGGGATATGCGTTATCATGCGGATATGCGGATTATTGCGGCGGCGGCGCTTACGCCGGTAATCAGGCGGCTTTGCATCAGGGCAAATACCGTGCTGCCGTCCGGCGTGCGCGCGGCGATTGGGGATTTTCGCGCGCGGGAACCCTGGGAGCCGGCCGGGGCGGTTCTGGACAAAATTATCGAAAACAACGAGCTTGCCCGGAGCGCTTCGATGCCGCTTTGTCAGGATACCGGCGCCGCCTGTGTGTTTCTGGAGGCGGGCGAAGAGGTCCACATAGAAGGATCGATCAGGGAGGCGGTTGACGAAGGCGTGCGGCAGGGTTACCGGGAAGGCCGCCTTCGCGCGTCAATGGTATCCGATCCCCTGAACGGACGCGTCAATACCGGCGGCAATACGCCCGCCATCCTCTATTTTGAGATTGTCCCCGGAAGCGCCCTTACAGTAACGGTCGCTCCCAAGGGGGCGGGCAGCGAAAACATGAGCGCGCTCGCCATGCTTACGCCGTCCCAGGGCCGAGGCGGCGTGGTTGACTTTGTGCTGTCAACGGTAACCCGCGCGGGGCCGAATCCCTGTCCGCCTGTCGTACTTGGCGTTGGTATCGGGGGGAATTTTGACCGGGCCGCTGTGCTGGCAAAAAAAGCCCTGTTAAGGCCGCCGGGCAGCCGTCACGCCGATCCGTACTATGCCGAACTGGAGCGGGAGCTGCTTGAAAAAGTCAACGCCCTTGGAATCGGCCCTATGGGTACCGGCGGTTTTACCACGGCGCTTTCTGTCGCGTGCGAAACGGCTCCCACCCATATCGCGTCCCTTCCCTGCGCGGTAAACATCAACTGCCATGTCTGCCGCCACGCCTCGGAGTCGCTGTGATTAGTGTTTCGCTGCCGCTTTTACCCGAAAAAGCCGCTTCCCTTAAGGCCGGAGACGAGGTTTTATTGTGCGGCCCGGTGTATACCGCCCGTGACGCGGCCCACCGGCGTTTTATGCGCCTGCTTGACGAAGGAATGCCGCTTCCCTTTGATATACGCGACCAGGTGATTTACTATGTCGGGCCGACTCCCGCGCCTCCGGGGGCGGCAAGCGGCGCGGCGGGACCGACCACCAGCAGCCGGATGGACAGCTATACCCCGCGCCTGCTTTCGCTGGGTCTGCGCGGAATGATTGGCAAGGGCGTCCGCTCGATGGAAGTGATTGAGTCGATAAAGGCGGCGGGAGCGGTTTATTTTGGGGCGATTGGGGGCTGCGGGGCGCTTTTGGCCCAAAAAATTGTTTCCAGCCGCCTTATTGCCTTTGAGGACCTGGAAAGCGAGGCGGTCAGGCTTCTTATCGTGGAAAATTTTCCCGCGACCGTGATTGTTGACTGCCATGGGAACGATTTTTATAAAAGCGGTCCCCGGGCCTATTTGGCATCCCGAAGGTAAAAACCGGGACCGGCTAAAGTTCCCAAAAATGTCGCCGACAATCAAAGCACCAGGAGCAACATCAGCTTCTATCAGACGGTGCGTGTCATTTGACGTCCAGACGCATCGTCTTTTTTTTAGGGTGTCTGGTGGTACGCAGCCAAAAAATCACCCAGACGGGCGAGCGCGTCGGCAAGAACGTCCTTTTCGGGTAAAAACACAATGCGAAAGTGATCCGGTTTATCCCAGTTAAAGCCGGTACCCTGCACCAGCAAGAGATGTTTCGCGCGCAGCAGGTCCATTATAAACGCCTCGTCATCTTTCAGGTCAAAACGGGCGGTGTCAATTTTGGGAAAGCAGTAAAGCGCGCCTTTGGGTACGGTTACCGAAAGCCCGGGAATTTGATTTACCAGGGAAACAACGGTATCCCGCTGTTCCCGCAGCCGCCCGCCCGGCAGCAGGTATTTTTCGATACTCTGCTTTCCCCCAAGGGCGGTGGGAATGCCAAACTGGGCGGGCATGTTGGCGCAGAGCCGCATATTGGCGAGCATGGCAAGCCCTTCTATGTAGCCGCCTGCCATTTTTTTGTTTCCCGAAATGGTCATCCAGCCGGAACGGTATCCGGGGGCGCGGTAGGCTTTGGAAAGGCCGTTAAAGGTTATGCTGCAAATTCCCCTGTCAATAGACGCCAGGGGTATATGTTTTGCTCCGTCATAGGTAATGCGGCTGTATATTTCATCGGAAAACACCAGTAATTCCCTTTTGGCGGCAATTTTGACAATTCCTTCCAGTATTTCGCGCTCATAGACGGCGCCGGTGGGATTATTGGGGTTAATAACCACAATTGCCTTTGTTTTACCGCTTATTTTGGACTCCAGGTCATCCAGATCGGGATTCCAGGCGCTCGCCTCGTCGCAGCGGTAATGAACGGCCCTTCCCCCCGAAAGCGTAATCGCCGCAGTCCACAGGGGATAATCGGGCATGGGAACAAGTACTTCGTCGCCCTGGTTAAGGAGGCCCTGCATGGACATCATGATCAGTTCGCTTACCCCGTTGCCGATATAAATGTCGCCTATGTCGACATCGGCTATTCCTTGCGCATGCTGGTCAAGGGCGATGGCCTGACGGGCGGCAAAAAGACCCTGGGAATCGCCATATCCCTGGGCGTTATGCATGTTCACGATAATATCCCGCGTAATCATATCGGGCGCTTCAAAGCCAAAGGGCGCGGGGTTGCCGATGTTCAGCTTAAGGATCGTGTAGCCCTCTTCTTCAAGGCGCTTTGCCTCGTCCAGTATGGGGCCCCGGATATCATAACAAACATGATCCAGTTTGCTGGACTTTTCGTATAGCTTCATTTTTTCTCCTGACTGCCGGTTTCAATGCCGGGCATTACTGATAAATATAGTCGGCCGCTTTTGCCAGGTAGGAGTTAAGCACGGCGGCAAACACTTCTGTTTCGATGTTTTTAAGGGAGGCTTTCCAGTCGGACCGCCTTTTAAGCGCCGCGCGCACCCGGGCTTTGCCTTCGGCGGCAATTTTATACAGCGCTTTTTCGGGCATGAATTTGTCCAGGGTTTCACTCAAAAAATACGCCGAAAGCCCGCAGATGATTCCGTCGTCGCTTTCCCGCGCCAGACTGGTAAAGATTTCGGCGGCGCCGGCAAATTTGCGGTCAAGGAGCAGGGCAAAGCCGTAGTACCAGTAAAGCCAGGGGTTTTTGCTTTCTTCCATCCGGGCGGCAAAAAAGCGCGCGGCTCCGTCCATATCCTTGGCAAGAATGCGCGCGGCCCCAAAAACAAGGGCGTTCTCGCTTACCAGAACCGCCTTGTTCATACGGAGCTTTTTTTCCAGTTCGGTTACGCCGCGGGCGTCGGAAAGCACCAGATAGGTATTTGCCAGCAGTTTTACCAGCCGCCGCGAATAGTTCCCGCGCCGGAATACGCGATCTTCCAGCTCCTGGATAAGCGCGGGCCAGTCTTCCTTTTCCAAAAGCCGGTACAAAACGCGGTTGCGGACGTAAAATATATCCACCCACACCGCCGCGCCAAGAACGGCGGGGCACAGAAACCATATGCCGTACAAAAATTCCGCCGCCAGATCCAGGCCCAGCATTGCCGGAGGAATCAAAAAAAGAGCCCCCAGGAAACATAAAACCAGCACGTTAAACGCCGCAATCACCGTACCAAACTTCAAAAGCCGCCCCTTTCCTTTTTTTCAAAGATATGCCATGATAGTAAAGGTGAGCAGGATCGTCAATGACGCGGAAATAAACGTTTGCAAGGAATTTTTGATTGAAAAATTATGCCGTTAAGGACATTCCGGCGGGGAGTTTTTTTTCCGCGCCGGTCTATCTGGACAACCAGTTTATCCTCACCGCGCCCGAGCTCAATTTTTCGAAGGAACTGCTTAAAACGCTGGAAGAGTGGGATTTTAGGGAGCTGTTCTCTGACGGGGAGCCCCAGAAAGAATATGCCGGAGAAGAAGAAATCGTACAGGAAGTTGAAGGTATTGTCGAAAAGGCCTTTCTTTCCGACGGCGAGCAGGTTCGTGAATGCGAACACTTTTACAACAACTTTCTTAAATATGTGGAAACCCTCTTTACCCAGATTGCGGCAAAAAGTGAAATTCACTTTAGCCAGGTCGCCGAACGGGTCAAGGAGCTTTGCGACATGACAAAAGAAAACAGCCGCTACCTTTTGCGGGTTATGCGCAACGACACCCAGGAAGGAAAAAACTATATTGCCTCGCACGCGATTAAGTCGACCGTTATCGCCCTTATCATCGGATCATTCCTTAAACTGCCCAACCACCGCCTTATCGAACTGGCCGTGGCCGCGCTTTTACACGAGGCGGGCATGCTTATGCTTCCTCCCCAGGTGTATCTGGCAAAAAAGGAATTAACGCCCCAGGAACGCAAGGCAATCCTGACGCACCCCATTCTGGGGTTTACGCTGCTTAAGTCGCTGAATTTTCCGCTGGTGGTAAGCCTTGCGGCGCTGGAACACCACGAACGGGAAAACGGTGCCGGCTACCCGCAAAAATTGACTGGCGATAAAATCAGCCTGTACGCGAAAATTATCGCCGTGGCCTGTTCCTACGAGGCGCTGACCGCAGCCCGTCCGCACAAGGACGCGAAAGACGGTTACTCGGGAATGCTCGACCTTTTAAAAAACGAGGGTAAACAGTACGACGACGCCATTGTCAAGGCGCTGGTGTTTTCGCTTTCCATTTACCCCATCGGCCTTTACGTGCTTTTGTCGAACGGCAAAAAGGGCCAGGTGGTTGACGTAAACCCCGAAAACCCCAAATTTCCCATGGTGCAGGTTTTTGGCGAACTGACTCCCGACGGTAAAAACAAAATTCTGGAAACATCCGCCGAAGGCGTTCGTATTTCACGCCCCCTTCAACGGGAGGAAATCTCGTAAGCCATGGAAGATCCCCTCCCTTTTTTGCTTCTCGCGCTCACCCTGCCAAGCGCGTTATTCTCGCTCTGCGCCGCCTCGCTTTCGCTGTTCCGCAAAAGCCGGCTGCGGCTTATAGCGGCGGAGAGAAAAAACAAACGGGCGCTGGAAGCGCTGGAAGACACCGAGCCGTTAATTTTTTCGCTGCGTGTGTGGAATTTACTTTCCCACCTGGCGGCGGTGTTTTTGCTTCTTGACCTGTTCGGGAATTATTCGCTGCTTCAAATGACCGGTCCGTTTGCGCTGACGGCGCTGCTTTTTATCGCCGTTACCGAATGTATTCCGCGCCTTGCCGCCGCTTCCTGGTCCGAAGAAATTCTTCACTTTTGTCTTCCCCTGCTGATTATTCTGGGATTTCCGTGGAAATTTCTTTTTCTTGCCGCCGCCGCGCTTCCCTGCTTTTCGCGCCGGTCCGGCGAAACCGGAGACTCCGCCAAAGTTGAATTTAACATTGCCCTTGACGAAGGGGAAAAATCGGGCGCGGTAGAAAAAGAAGAACGCTCCATGGTGGAAGGCGTTCTGTATCTGGGCGACCGTCCGGTGAGCGCGATTATGACGCGCCGTTCGGAAATCGAATGGCTCCAGATTAACGAGGATCCCGGTTCGATACTCGAAAAAATCAGCGCGAACCGCACCCAGGGGTTTTTTCCTGTTGTAAGCGGCACCCAGGACGATATAGCCGGAGTCGCGTCAACAGCCGATTTACTCCTTGCGCTTTTACAGCGGGAAAAACAAAACGAGTGGAAGGGATTATCGGCGGTAATGAAAATGCCGCGCTTTGTTCCCGAAACAATGAGCGCGCTTAAGGCGTTTGAAGCGTTCAAACAAAGCGAAGAATATTATCTGTGCGTGATGGACGAATACGGCGGTTTTGCCGGCTCCCTGCGCCTGCGCGATCTGGTAGAAGAAATTGTGGGCGAAATGGCGACGGGCGAGCTGGTAAAACAGGAGGACGGCGGCTATCTTGCCGACGGCAGTCTTTCCATTGACGCGCTTGCGGCGCAGCTTCCGGAATTTGAAGCGCCCGAAGCGGAAGGCCGGGAATATCACACGCTTGCCGGGTTTATTTTAAAAGTTGCCAAAGAGATTCCCCGCTGCGGCGCTTTTTTTGACCAGGGCGCGTACCGTTTTACCGTGGTTGATTTGGACGGCAACCGCATTGACAAAATTTTAATTCGTAAACTCGCGGGCGGGCAATGACGTTTACCGATCTGGGAATAGAAGCGCGCTTTCTTTTGCCGCTTGACAAAAAGGGAATTGCCGCCGCCTCCGAAATACAGTGTCTTGTTATTCCAAAGCTGCTTGCGCCGGGGCCGGACGCGCCGCTCTTTTTTTCATCGCCCACCGGCACGGGAAAAACGCTGGCCTACGCGCTTCCTTTGGTACAGCGTCTTTTATCGCGGACAAAATTAAACCCGGCAACCCAATCGCGGCCGAACGCAAAATATCCAAAACTTTTGGTGCTTGCCCCGACACTGGAGCTTTGCGCCCAGATAAAAAAAGAATTTGATCTTGTAGCGGAAGGCAAGAGCGTTCTGCTTTCCGGATCGTCCGCCCTTTCGCGCCAGATCGAAACCATAAAGAAAAAAAAACCGCTATGTATCGTGGGAAACCCCGCGCGTATTTTACAGTTGCTCGCCCTGAAAAAACTGAATCTTGCCGCCCTGGAGTTTATTGTTTTGGACGAAGGGGACAGGCTGGCGGACCGGGAATTGTTTGAGGATACCGCCGCAATCCTCAAAACGGCGTTTGCGTCCGCGCCGCCGGTAATTATTGCCTGCTCAGCCACAAAGCCCCGCGAAGGTTCACGTTTTTTTTCGCTCGTCAAAACAGCGGACTGGGAATTCGCCCGCGCGGGCGGCACTGTTCCTGACACCATTGAGCACTGGGCGTTTTTTACCGAAAGCCGAAAAAAAAACGCGGCCCTGCGATCGTTTTTGGCGGCGGCAAAACCCAAAAAAGCGCTTGTATTTGTCATGAGCGCCGGACGCTGCGGGACGCTTGTTTCCATTTTACAGCATCACCATATTGCCGCCGCCGGCCTTTGGAGCGGCATGGACAAAAAAGCCCGCAAGGCCGCCCTGGATGATTTTCGCGCCGGAAGGGTCGCTGTTCTGGCAGCCAGCGATCTTGCCTGCCGGGGCCTTGATATTGACGGTATCACCCACGTTATCGCCCTGGAAACAGGAGAAAGCGCCGACAGTTATCTGCACCGCTGCGGCCGCACCGGGCGCGCGGGACGGCGCGGAATTATGGCAACCATAGGCGACGAAGAGGATCTTCGTAATCTGCAAAAAATTGAAAAAAAACTCGGGATAGCCGTCTACCCCAAAGAATTACGCGGCGGTCGTGTTGTTTCGCCGGAGTCAAAATACCGCCGGTAAAACCGGCGGCTTGTTTTTGTGAACCGCTCAAAGCGGTTGGTTTATGAGCCGCCTAAAGGCGGCTGTTGCGGTTAGTTATCCTTGAACATTTCCAACTGA
>JAIRYT010000086.1 GCA_031267675.1 Treponema sp.
AAATGCATGGCATATCCTTACCGGGGGCATTGCCGCAACCGGCATTCCCTGAGGATGACTTTAATTTGTGGTGTTATAAATTATGACAGGCTGGTTTAGATGGTTATTAAACAAGTCTAATCATAAATATCTTGAAAGTGGTTTAAAATGTTATTTATGGTCTTTAGTTTTAGACCGGACGCTTCATTAATTGCTCGTAAACCAATTCCTTCAAAAGGAGTCCAATATTTTTTATCTTCCTGCGTTTCATTCTCATCATAAAACACTCCGCCAACAGTGTAGTCGTTAATTTTTTGAATGTCCGTAGATTTTAAATACCCATTAAAGTCTCTTAGTATGATGTTTCTATTATTGCCCAGATCAATATCAAGAATTAATTTATAGTTTGAATAGAATCTGTCTAACGATATTTTCACGGACACTACATCAGATTTAACTTCGGATGACATTCCATCAACGGGGTATATATTCTTCAAGGTCTTTTCGATCCCGCTAAAATTATTTAAACCGGCACCCAGATATCGTAACATTCCCAGTATGACGCATAACAAAACCAGCATAAGGGCGAGGATGGAGATAACAGAAATCTTTACGATCTTTTTTAATTTCATAAAACGATTTTATTTCCCGTTGTACTTGTTGTCAAGTCTTTACCAGCATGTTCCGTTCGTTCCAGGTATAGTCCCGCTGGTTTTTCGACCTGCTTTCAGGTTTCACCTTCCTTCAGGTTTTTCACTGTCTTTCGAATAAGTTGACACTACGGCGTAAAATTTTTCATTTTTAAGAAATCAAAAATCTCAATGTAAAGTTTCATGAGTTGTTGAGTTTTTGAAAAAAAATCAAGGTATCCGTCATGGCCTATGCCAGCGCTGCGGCCAAAAGCCGCAAAAATTCCGTGCGGGGGACTTCTTCCGCGCCCAGGCTGCGCAGATGGGGCGTCGGCACCTGGCAGTCAATAAAGGCCAGCCCCGAATAAAACAGTTTTTCGGCCAGCGAAATAAAGGCCGCTTTTGAGGCGTCCGGCTTTTTGGCGAACATTGATTCGCCGCAAAATACCCTGCCCAAAAGAACGCCGTAGCAGCCGCCGGCCAGCTCGCCGTCCAGGGAGCTTTCCGCGGAAAAGGCGTAACCCAGGCCGTGCAGTTCCAGATAGGCGCTGATAACGTCTTCGCTTATCCAGGTGCCGCCCTGACCGGGCCGGTCAATTTCGGAACATCCCCGGATCACCCCTTCAAAATTTTCGTTAAAGCTTATGCGGTACCTGCCGCCGCGCAGAGTTTTTTGCATTGATCTGGAAACATGGAGTTTTCCGGGAAAGAGTAAAAACCTCGGGTCGGGCGACTGCCACAAAACCGGATCTTCGGCGTTATACCAGGGGAATATGCCCTGCTCGTAGGCGGAAAGCAGCATCCCCGGTGAAAGATTCCCCCCAACAGCGATAATGCTGTCTTCCGCTTTAGCGGGATCGGGAAAACGATAACGGTCATTTTCGCCAAGATAGGGAAAGTCAGGATCCGGCCCCCTCATGGTTTCATACCGCTAGAGTGCCGCCCCCGGTTTGAAGCTTTTCCATTCCTAACGTTTCTTCGGTCAAGGTTTCTTCGGTCAAGGCTTCTTCGGCAGGCGGTTCCGGAAACGATTCTACCACCGTGATGCGGTATTCCTCCGCGTAATCGGCCTTTGCCCTGCCGCCAAAACGCAGATCGCCAAAAAGCACTTCGTCTACAAAAAAGCCCTTGATTTTTTCTTCGACAAGCCGGCCCGCGTTCCGCGCGCCGAATTCCCCCGAATAGCCTTCGTCCGCCAGTTGGTTTATACAGTCCGGGGTAATTTCGAGGTATACGTTTTTTTCCGCAAGCTGATCCTTAAAATAATCCAGTTCCTTGTTGACAATCGAGATCATAATTTCTTTTGACAGATGTCCAAAGCGGATTACCGCGTCAAGGCGGTTGCGGAATTCCGGGGTAAAGATCTTTTCTATCGCGTTGTCTACCGTGCTTTCATCGTTTACCCGCTCGCCAAAACCGATAAGGCTTTTGCCTATATCGCGCGCGCCGGCGTTACTGGTCATGATAAAAACAATGTTACGAAAATCGGCCTTGCGCCCGTTGTTGTCGGTAAGCGTCGCATAGTCCATAATCTGCAGGAGTATATTGTAAATATCCTGGTGGGCTTTTTCAATTTCGTCAAGTAAAACTACGGCATGGGGCTGCTTTCGTACTATGTCGGTAAGAAGGCCGCCGTCCTCGTACCCTACATAGCCCGGCGGCGACCCGATAAGGCGCGATACGGTGTGTTTTTCCTGATACTCGCTCATGTCAAAACGGTGCATGGGCACTTCGAGCAGATCGGCAAGGCTGCGCGCCAATTCGGTTTTACCCACGCCGGTCGGACCCACAAAAAGAAAATTGGCCACCGGTTTTAACGGGGCGCGGAATCCGGCGCGGCTGCGTTTTACCGCCTTGACCACGGCGCTTACCGCGCTGTCCTGACCAAATATCCGCGTGCGCAGATCCGCTTCCAGGGTTTTAAGCCGGTCGGTTTCACTTATCCCGACGCTGCGTTCGGGAATGCGGGCAATCTTGCTGACTACGGTTTCAATTTCGCTCAGCCCTATATTGATGTACGAAGCTTCCTGGGCGCTGACGGTTTCGGCTTCCGCCGCAGGGGTCACCGCAGAATCGCTTTCGGTGTTTGAGGCGGTAACGGTCGTTTCTTCAAACTCCTTAAGGGATTTATCGGCCCGCTCTTTTTTGTACGCCTGTATGCGCATAAACGCGCCGGTTTCGTCAATAACATCGATTGCCTTGTCGGGCAGGCGGCGGTCGGTAATGTACTGGGCAGAAAGCTTTACCGCGTTTTCGATGGCGGCGTCGCTGTAACGGACGTGGTGATGTTCCTCGTATTTTGTCCTAAGGCCTTTAAGAATGGCTACCGCGTCTTCTTCGCTGGGTTCGTTAATGTCGATTTTTTGAAACCGCCGCGAAAGCGCCCGGTCTTTTTCAAAATATTTTCCATATTCTTCGTGGGTGGTGCTTCCGATACAGCGAAGCTTTCCCGAAGTAAGCGCCGGTTTTAAAATGTTTCCCGCGTCAAGCGAAGATCCCGAAACAGAACCCGCGCCGACAACGGTATGAATCTCGTCAATAAAAAGAATGGTTTTTTCTTTTTTTAAAAGTTCTTCGATAACCCGTTTAAGCCGTTCCTCAAAATCGCCCCGGTACTTTGTTCCCGCGACAAGCGCCCCCATATCAAGGGAATAAATGGTACAGTTCTTTAAAAGCGGCGGCACGTCGCCCGCCACAATGCGCTGGGCAAGGCCTTCGGTAATCGCGGTTTTTCCCACGCCCGAATCGCCCACATGGATGGGATTGTTTTTTAGCCGCCGGCAAAGCACCTGTACGGTACGATCCAGTTCGTCCTGTCTGCCGATTACCGGCTCCAGGCGGCCTTCACGGGCCAGGGAGGTAAGTTCGGTGGCAAAGCGTTCCAACACGCTCTTTTTGGCCGCGCCTTTACGGGGCTCTTCCTCGGCCCGCTCCTCGCCGTGGCTTTGCCGCTTTCCTTCGCCAAAATGAAACGCCCCTTCGCTGTGCGAAAGCACGCTTACCAGTTCAAAGCGTTTTACGCCGGACTTGCGCAGGTAATAGGCGCAGTAGTTCCGTTCCTCATCAAAAAGCGAAACCAGAATATCGGCGATATCCAGCGTATCGCGCTGGCTCGACTGGCTTTGCAGCACGGCCCGTTCAAGCACGCTTTGAAACCCGACGGTCTGCGTTGGCTCCGAATTGATCACCATGGGCACTTTTTGTTCAAAGTAACTTTCCATGCCCGTTTTAAGCTGATCCAGATTAGCGCCGCATGCCTGTAAAATCCCCTGAACGGTGTCAAATGAAAGCGCCGCGTACAATATGTGCTCCGGCGTCAGGTACTCGTGATTCCTGACCTTTGCTTCGTTATACGCTGCGTTTATAATAGCCTGCACATGCCGGCTGATTTTCATATTTGCTCCCCAGTTTTAATGTACCGCCAAAAGCCCCAAATTACAAGGCGGCGGGATTGGCCTAAAGGCCAATCCCCGCCAACCTGCTGCGCAGGTTGCGAATTTATTCGCCGGCGGCTTGCCGCTGACCTAAAGGTCAATCCCCGCCAACCCGCTGCGCGGCTTGCGAATTTGCCGGCTGGGCAGCCTAAAGGCCGCCGACCTAAAGGCAAATCCCCAACCTTTGGTCACGCCTTTTCCACTATGCACTTAAGCGGGAATTCCAGCTTTCGGGCCATCGCGTGAACCTGATTGGCCCTGGTGTGGGCGATGTCGTAGGGATAAACCCCCACCGTCCCCCTGCCCCGCTGGTGTACGTCCATCATAATCCTGACCGCGTCTTCTTCCGCCTTGTGGAATACGCTTATGAGCACCTCGACGACAAATTCCATGGTGGTAAAGTCGTCGTTAAGCAGAATAACGCGGTATTCCTCCGGTTCCTTAACCTTTTCGCGCTTTTTGCGGACCAGTTCTATATCATCGCTTGCATACGGCATTATGACAAAAGTATAACGCAGATTGGCATAAAAGCCAACCTGGGCTATTGCCCCGCGCATGCTTCTGTATTATATTGGTATATGCGCATAGTTTCCTGGAATGTAAACGGCATACGGGCAATCGGAAAAAAAGGGTTTTCGGCCTGGCTTGCCGGCGAAAAGCCCGGCATAATTTGCCTGCAGGAAACCAAAGCGCGTCCGGAACAGCTCGGGGAATTGCTGCACATTGAATGGGCCAGGGGCAGGGAGTATTATACCTATTGGGCCAGCGCCAAAAAACCCGGCTATTCGGGTGTGGCGATTTATTCGCAAAAAGAACCGCTCGAAGTGCAGACTCTGGGCGTCGGCGAAATGGACGATGAAGGCCGCGTTCTTGCGGCGCGCTACAATGACTTTGTGCTGCTCTGCGCGTACTTTCCCAATTCCCAGGATGCGGGCGCGCGCCTTGACTACAAGCTGCGGTTTTGCGCCGCGATCCAAAAAAAATGCGCCGATTTGGTTAAAAAAGGCGCCAATGTTATACTGGCCGGCGATTACAATGTCGCCCATACCGCCATTGACCTTGCCCGGCCCAAAGAAAACGAAGACAGCGCCGGTTACCTGCCCGAAGAGCGGGCCTGGATGGACGCTTTTTTGAACGCCGGTTTTATCGACACGTTTCGGCGCTTTCACCCGGGCGAAAAAGATCGCTACAGCTGGTGGTCCTACCGCATGAACGCCCGCGCGCGGAATGTAGGATGGCGGCTGGATTATTTTTGCGTAAACAGGGCGTTCCTTTCCCGTGTTACAAAGTCGTCCATTCTTGACACGGTTGAAGGTTCCGATCATTGTCCGGTAGAATTGCAGATACAACTGCCGTCAAAGGAATACGCATGAGGGTAAAATATAATGCGCCGGTTATACTTGGCTTTACGATTATGTGCGCGCTGCTTTTGCTGCTTTCGCAGACAGTTATGCGGGGGCTTGTCAGCACCTGGTTTACCGTCTCCGGACGCGGGGGCTTTGACCCTTCGTCTCCGCGATCCTGGTTTACCCTTTTTTCCCATGTAATGGGTCATGCCGACTGGAATCACTTTATTTCCAACTTTGCCTTTATTCTTCTGCTCGGACCCCTTCTTGAAGAAAGTTACGGCGCGGCGTCCCTGTTAATTATGATGGCGGTGACCGCCCTTGTAACCGGCATTCTTAACGTACTGCTCTTTCCGGGCGGGCTTTTGGGCGCGAGCGGCATTGTTTTTATGATGATCCTGCTGGCTTCGTTTACCAATTTTAGCAGGGGCGAAATTCCGCTTACCTTTATTTTAATTTTGCTTATCTATCTGGGCAGGGAAATTATTCATTCATTCGACACCAACAATATTTCTGAATTTGCCCACATCGTCGGCGGTTTCTGCGGCAGTCTGTTTGGGTTTTTTAGGCCGGCAAGGAGCAAATAACATGAAAAAGGAATTTCTTGCCTACAACATTGTCCGCGACAACGCCCTTAAACTTGCCGCGCGTATTTACGCGGACGGCTTTATTCCCGATGTAATTTATGTTTCGCTGCGGGGCGGGGCCTATCTGGGAAACGTAATCAGCGAGTATTTTAAAATTGTACGCAAAGAAGGAAGGCCGGTTTATTATGCGGCGGTCGTAGCCCGTTCCTATACGGATGTACGAAAAGCGGAACAGATAAAGGTAGAAGGCTGGACCTACGAGCCCGATCATCTGCGTATTGGCGACAAGGTGCTTCTGGTTGACGATATTTTTGATTCGGGCAAAACAATCAATCATCTTGCCGGAATTATTCTGGAAACGGGAATACCGCGCGGCGATTTAAAAATCGCGGTGCACGATTACAAGTATTTTTACGACAAGCCGGAACAGCTTCCCCTTCATCCTGATTACTGGTGCCGGAAGCATGAGGCGTCCATACATGACGAGGACACCTGGATACACTACCTGAGCCACGAACTGGTCGGCCTGGGCAGGGGGGAACTGGAAACTCATTACTACCGGCATGATCCCGCGCTGCGCGGAATTCTTGACGTACTGGAGTAGGTTCTGGTTGTCGGTTTTGACGAAGCGGGACGGGGTCCCCTTGCCGGTCCGGTCTATGCGGCGGCGGTTCTGCTTCCCGAAGGCTTTCCGCTTGAAATTCTGGACGATTCAAAAAAATTGAACGAACAGAAGCGGGAGCGGGCAGCCGGGCTTATTATCCGGCAGGCTGCCTGGGGAATCGCGAGCGCCGAAGCCGTTGAAATTGACCGTATCAATATTCTCCAGGCCAGCCTTCTTGCCATGACGCGCGCCTGGGAAGCGCTTGTGCTGGCCTTTCCCCAATACGGCGGGCAAAAAACCCTGCGCGCCATAGTAGACGGACTCCATGTTCCGCCCCTTCCCCTGCCCTGTGAAGCGCAGGTCAAGGCCGACGCGCGCGTTCCCGAAGTAATGGCCGCTTCCATTCTGGCAAAAACAGCCCGCGATTCCATGATGCTCCGCTACTCGTGGTTTTACCCCGAATACGGCTACGAACGGCATAAGGGCTACCCGACAAAGGCGCACCGCGAGGCAATCGCCCGTTACGGCCCTTCCCCCATTCAGCGCATGACATTTACCGTAAAACCGATTGACCTTTAGGTCACTCCTTACTGGACGGAAATACGAGCATGGACTATATTGTAGAGAGGAGAAATTGATGGCGCTTTTGATTGATCAGGAAGACGGTTTAAAACGGGTAATGAATAACAAGGGGCTTTACACAAAGCTTCTTGGCAAGTTCAGGGCGGAAACAAACATAGAACCGATTTTTGCGGCCCTGGACAAAGGCGCCTGGGAAGACGCCCGGAACCTTGCCCATACAATCAAAGGGGTTACCGCCAATCTTTCCATTAAGGACCTTAACGAAAAAGTGGTGGACCTGGAAACCCAAATCAAGGCGCGCGAAGTTAAACCCGAAACGGCAGAGGCGGTCAAAACAAGCTTTGCCGAAACCCTTGCCGAAATTGACAAGGTGCTTGCCGATGGCTGACCCCCGCCGTCTCCCCACGGTGCTCGTCGTTGATGATGTGGAGATGAACCGCCTTATCCTGGAGGAAATCCTCAAGGATGAGTACTCGCTCCTTTCCGCGGAAAACGGCAGACAGGCGCTCGAGGTTCTTAAAACCCAAACGGTGCTTCCAAAGATTATTCTGCTCGATATTTTTATGCCCGTCATGAACGGCTATGAATTGCTTGAGATCATGAAGGCGGATAACGACTACAAGCGCATTCCGGTAATTTTTATTACCACCTCGGATTCTGAAAGCGAGGCGCTTTCGGCGGGGGCCGTCGATTTTATTTCAAAGCCGTTTCTTCCCGAAATTGTAAAACTGCGCGTTAAAAACCAGGTTGAATTAAAAAATTACAGCGACAATCTGGAGCGCATGGTCGCCGAAAAAACGGCCGAAGCGACCAGCACCCTGGACAATACGCTCCAGGCCATTGCCAACATTATTGAATACCGCAACCTTGAATCGGGCAGCCACGTTAAACGGACCCAGTTTTTTTGTAAAGCCCTGATCGATTATCTTATTGAATCCAATTCGCGTTATGCCAAAACCCTTGAATCAATGGAGCCGGATATTATTGTCAAGGCAATGGCGCTGCACGATGTGGGAAAGATCGGCATTCCCGACAATATTCTGTTAAAACCCGGAAAGCTCGACGCCGATGAATACGAAATAATGAAAACCCACACCACCGTGGGAAAAAACATAATCGAAGAAATGATGAAGGCGGTGGTTGACAAAGATTCAATTTACCTTCGCCACTGTCTTGATATTGCCTACTGCCACCACGAACGTTACGACGGCCGGGGTTACCCGCGCGGGCTGTCAGGCGAACAGATTCCCCTGGCGGCACGGCTTGCCTCGCTGTCCGACGTGTACGACGCGCTGGTATGCGCCCGCGTATACAAGGCGGCCATGTCGTACGAAGAGGCGATTGCGATTATCGCCGAAGGCCGGGGCACCCAGTTTGATCCCGACCTTACCGACGCCGTTATTCACATTCAGGATCGCTTTGCCGAAATCAGCAGACAGTATAAGTGAGCCGTGACGGTTTGTCATACCCAGGTAGTTGACCTCCTGTCCGGTCCATGATATAATGCCGTATGGCGAGTATCAGGAATGGGGGAAATGTCCTCGCCTCAAAGCCCACTGTAATCGACCTCTTCTGCGGCGCGGGCGGGTTGTCCTGCGGTTTTCGGCAGGCGGGGTTTGCTATCCTCGCGGGTCTGGACAACTGGGAGGACGCGCTTGTTACCTATCGCCGCAATTTTCCTGATACAAAGACAATAAATGCCAATATTGAAAATGTAACCCCGCGGGAAATTGCTGTTGACAATATTGATGTTATTATCGGCGGGCCGCCTTGTCAGGGCTTTTCAGTTTCCGGTAAACGGCTTATGAATGACCCCCGCAACAAATTATATAAGGCGTTTGTATCACTTGTCGCGCATTACAAGCCAAAAATTTTTGTAATGGAAAATGTCCCCGGTGTTATGCGGCTTTTTAACGGAAAAGTAAAAGAACAGATTGTAGCGGATTTTTCCGCAATCGGATATACAGTCGAAACCGAATTGCTTTCCGCCGAAAAATACGGAGTGCCGCAGCAGAGAAAGCGCGTTTTTTTTGTCGGTATTAATCCCCAAAAAATAAAGAATACCGCCAAATTTGAATTTCCCGCGCCCACTCATGGAACCGGAGACGATCTAACGCCGTTTGTTACTGTAAAAGATGCAATATCCGATTTGGATTTTATACCCGATGATACCGAATTGGACGGATGTATTGGTTATAAATTGCCCGCCGTTAATGCCTACCAAAAACTGATGAGGAATAAAAGCGAAAACCTGTATAACCATGTCGCGGTCATACACAGGAAACGTACAAAGGAAATTATAGCAATGGTGCCGGACGGCGGAAACTATAAAACCCTGCCCCGGGAATTGTGGGCAACACGGAAAGTCCATATCGCATGGACACGCATGAACAGTACCCGTCCTTGTTTTACCATTGATACGGGCCACAATCACCATTTCCATTACAAGGAAAACCGTGTGCCCACCGTCCGCGAATCGGCGCGTATTCAGTCGTTTCCCGATACGTTTGTGTTTTACGGTATTAAAACAAGGCAATTCCGACAGGTCGGCAACGCGGTACCGCCAATGCTCGCGAAAGTTATCGCGGACAAGGTATATCCAGTATTACGGAAAGGATAAATTATTATGTATGACCATACAAAACAGTACCGATGCCCCATCATTCGCGGTAAATCTCAAAGGGAGATTGATGATCTTCTTCCGGCATACGCGAATATTATTGACGCGGTGTGTCCGTGTAAAACGGCGGATTTTCCACAACTGTTTAACAGTGAATTAAAGAAATATCTCAAAAACGACACTGAAAAAACTCTTTCAAATCATAGAACTGAAACAGCGGGAAAGCTGTTCGGCATGTTCTATGAAAAAAACGGACTTGTTCAAATATCGGATAAAACCGTAAATTTTCTTGCGGACAATGACCAACCCGCCTTTTTTAAGGATTTCTGTTATAAAATGCAGTTTCCAAACGGAATGGAGAAACCGCAAATAATTCAAAAACATATCGAAAATAATATAAGAATCAGACCCTACTCTTTTGTTTTGAAAGTAATGCGCCTCGCCGATGACGCCCATTTAATTTTAACGAAAAAAGAAATAGGTTATTATATTCTCAATTCGCATGATGTGTTGAGTGGCAAAGCAACGCCGGACGAAGTAATTACCCAGATTGTTAAGGATAGAACCGATTCAATTACAAGGGAAGTTCACACACCGGGCAAAGCAAGTTCATACGACAGACAGCACATAAATGAACAATTGAATTATCTCGAACTTGCAAATTTGGTCGTTACGCATAACGACGGAACTATTATTTTAAATAAACGCGAAACAAACGCCATAAAATTTATTTCCGATTATTATAATGCCAGTCCCATGTTTGATATTTACGCTCAGGATTTCTCAACATTAGCCGGTCGAAAAAAGTTTGCAATACAATGGGGAATTGAATATGCGCAAATAGGCGAAAAATCCTCCGTTTTCCGCACTTCATCCTCTGCCCTTGGTGTAATTCCATCGGGTGACAAGGGTATATCTACCGAGGCAGCAGAACCGGGAAAAACAGAAATCGGAGAAGAAGGCGAACGTTATGTGTTCAATTACGAAAGAAAAAGAATAAAGGAATATAATAAACATTTAGTCGGCAAAGTAGTTTATTTGGGGAAAATAAAAGGGCTTGGTTATGATGTCCAGTCGATTATTGCGGTAAAAGACGCGGAAAATCCTGAGTTAGCAAAATACATAGAAGTAAAAACAACAAAACGTGTAACGGCACCGGATTTAACTGATACTACATGGGAGGATGTCGTTCAAATTACAAAAAACGAATGGGATGCTGCTTGTCAGCACAAAGAGCTTTATTCTATTTGCCGCGTATATTTTTGCAGGGATAACGTTGTTATATATTTCATTGATGATATTTATCATCAAAAAGAAACTGGCAGAATTCAGATAATTCCTGCCAACTTCAGGGTTTATTTTTCGTCCGCTTCCGTTACCAATAAATACATGGAAAACGCAACCGGAGGTAGTGATGCATAAAGCTGTCTCTCTGTTCTGTGGATGCGGCGGGGCTGATTTGGGACTTCTCGGCGAATTTACCTACAACAATCAAAATTATGGAAAATTGCCGTTTAAAATTATTTATGCAACCGATATTGACGAGAAAGCCGTTTCAACCTACAAAAAAAATTTTTCGGGCGGCGTTGTTGTATGTGCTGATATAAAGGATGTGAAAACCGAAGCTATACCAGCCTGTGATATTCTTGTTGGCGGTTTTCCCTGCCAGTCTTTCAGCACGGTAAACCCGACAAAAGACCCTTTTGATGATAGAGCGAAATTATATATAGAAATGGTTCGCGTGGCGAAAGAAAAAATGCCCAAGATAATAATTGCCGAAAACGTGAAAGGTTTTAAAACCTTGTGCGGTGGATCAATATTTAATACAGTTATTTCAGAATTTGAAAAAATAGGGTTTAAGGTTACATCCTCTCTTGTAAATGCTTCCGATTACGGCGTTCCGCAAAAGCGGGAACGTGTGATAATTGTCGCGGTTCGTAAGGATATATATGATATAAAAGGTGAATTTGTGTTCCCCAAAAAAACAACCGAAGATAAAAAGGTTCCGCTTTCTGCTGCCGTCCCCAAACTTGATATAGACAGTGAAAAATATTATTTTTCCGAGCGTGCCGTCCTTGGGTTAAAAAAGGCAAAAAACAATATGAAACGCGGTTTGGCTCAAAATCTTGACGAACCGTGTCTTACTGTTACCAGTCATTTGGCAAAAACAAGTTTAAATTCACGGGACCCTGTTCTACTTGTAGACCCCGCAAAGGAATTATACCGGAGATTTACCCCAAAAGAAGCGGCCCGGATTCAGTCATTCCCCGATATATTTGAATTCGCCGGCTCCGAATTTGACGCTTACAGACAGATCGGAAACGCGATCCCGCCGGTTATGTTTTGGCATATTGCAAAATCAGTTTCCACGTTTCTTGCCAAGAAAACAAAATAATGGATGTTTTAACGCCTGAACAACGAAGCAAATGCATGTCCCATATTCACAGTTCCGATACAAAACCGGAAGTGTTTTTCCGGAAAGCGTTGTGGAAATGGGGAGTCCGCTATCGAAAAAACGTTAAAAAACTTTTCGGAAAGCCCGATATCGCCATAACGAAATATAAACTCGCCATATTCATTGACGGCGATTTTTGGCATGGTAACGACTGGAAAAAACGTCATTTTTCATCGCAGGAAGAACTGCTGTCCTCTTACTCTGAATTCTGGCAAAAGAAAATACGGCGTAATATTGAACGTGATAAAGAAGTGAATGATTACTATCAAACAAACGGTTGGACTGTATTACGGTTTCAGGCAACTGACATTAAAAAAGATTTAAACAAGTGTATTATCAAAGCCATTGAAACTATAAACGGCTGTAAAATATCAATATGAAAGGCGGCACGGATGCCGTTAGTCATGGCAAAAGAACAGCGAAAACTGGCAAATTTTGAGTTGTTGGTCAAGTTTGGAACCGCAGAACCGAGGGTATGGCCCGGTCCTAAGAACCAGGTATGGGACAATGTGGGAGTCTCCGGCATATCTCGGTGTTTTTGGCGGCAGGGCCGCTTATGAATCGGACCGGACATGCCTGGTACAGGCCTTCCAGTTGCCGGCTCCCGGTCCACTTCCCATTTTTTTTCCTATCCTCTATAATCGACAAAGAAAGGATGACGTATGATTTTCAACGCTGAATATGAATGTATGGAGGGCGGGGCCCGGAAAAAGCTCCAGCTGGCGCACCTTAAGAACCTGGTAGAGACGCTCCATGAGCGGGTGCCCTTTTACCGGCGAAAAATGGACGCGCTGGGGGTGCGGGCCGCCGATATCGGCTGTCTACAGGACATTGAAAAGCTCCCGTTTACCACCAAGGACGATCTGCGCGAGATGTATCCGCACGGGCTTTTGGCCTGTCCCAAGGACCGTATTATCGAAGTACACATGAGTTCGGGGACCACGGGAAAGCCGGTCGTGGATGAATACACCCTTGCCGACATCAACATTTGGCGCGAAGCGATGGCCCGAACCATGGCGGCGGGCGGCTGTACCAAAGACGACATTGTACAGAACTGTTACGGTTACGGACTTTTTACCGGCGGTCCGGGGGCCCACTACGGCGCGCTTGCCATAGGAGCCGAGGTGCTCCCCATGTCCAGCGGCAATACGGCGCGGCAGCTTATGGTAATGCAGGATTTTGGTTCAACCATGCTCACCTGTACGCCCAGTTACGCGCTCTTTATGGCGGAGGAAGCGGCGGACGCGGGTATCGATTTACGCGGCCTTCCGATCAGCAAGGGCTGTTTTGGCGCGGAACCCTGGAGCGAAAACATGCGAAAGGAAATCGAAAAACGCTACGGGATGAAGGCGTACGATATTTACGGCCTTACCGAAATTATCGGGCCGGGAGTTTCCTTTGAATGCGAGGCCCAGAACGGCCTTCATATTAACGAAGATTTATTTTTTCCCGAGGTGATTAATCCGGAAACCGGAACGCATACCGCGCCGGGCGAAAAGGGCGAACTGGTTTTTACCACCCTTACCAAAGAAGGCACTCCCCTGCTCCGCTACCGTACGCGCGATATCACGTATTTGATGGAGGAACCCTGTTCCTGCGGAAGAACAACTGTCAGGATGCACCGGCTCTTTGGTCGTACCGACGATATGCTGATTATACGCGGGGTCAATGTATTCCCCAGCCAGATCGAGCACGCCCTTTTTGAAATCGAAGGCACCGAGCCGCAATATGTCATTGTAGTAGACCGCGGCGCAACCCATCTGGACGAGGTGGAATTACAGGTAGAAGTAAAACAGGAATTCTTTAGCGATGAAACAAAGAACCTGGAAAGCCTGCGGACAAAAATTCAGAATGTAATGAAATCAAAATTACAGATTGGGGTGCGGGTAAAACTGGTAGAACCCAAAACCATCGAACGAAGCATAGGCAAGGCAAAGCGGGTTATTGATAAACGGCAGCTTTAGGCGACCCCCCGCTGGGCGGCCTGCGAATTTATTTGCGGGCGAGTGCGGATATTTAGCCACAGGAGGCAATTGTGGAAATAAAACAGATTTCTGTCTTTCTTGAAAACAACGCGGGACGGCTTGGCGAAGTTACCAGGGTGCTTTCCGATTCGCAGATTAACCTGC
The DNA here is from genome assembly GCA_031267675.1 of Treponema sp. Classification (GTDB taxonomy): domain Bacteria; phylum Spirochaetota; class Spirochaetia; order Treponematales; family Breznakiellaceae; genus JAIRYT01. Next base: position 14,366 of record JAIRYT010000086.1, read on the forward strand.
GCGCCATCAGCATTGCGGATACGGCTGATTTTGGCATTCTGCGCCTTATTGTCAATGATCACCAAAAGGCGGTGCTTGCCCTGAACGAGGCGGGCTTTACCACCAGAATAACCAATGTCGCCGCGGTTGAAATTGAGGACAAGCCGGGGAGCCTTGCCGGCGTTATGGAATTATTCCGCAAAACCAGCGTAAATATAGAATACCTGTACGCGTCCCTTGAAGGAAAAGAGGGAAAGGCCGTGGTAATTTTTAAACTGGAAGATCACGACAAGGGCCTTAAGATAATCACCGAAAACGGCCTTTCAATGATCGAGTCGTTTTAGGAATAACCGGTATATAACGAATGGCAAAAACAGCGTCCAGGAAAAATCTTTACCCTGACGGCAAAAATACGGACCTTGTTCCGCGCCGCGTTTTAATGTGTACAAGCGAAGCGGTGCCCTTTGCCAAAACCGGCGGCCTTGCCGATGCGGTTTCTTCGCTTTCACTGGCGCTCGCAAAACTGGGTCATCAGGTTAAAATCGCGATGCCGCGCTATTACCATATCGACTGCGGCGCGCTTGACAAACTGGAAGGGGCAATGGGTGTTCCCGCCGGCGGCGGCGAAGAATGGACCGCCGTGTACACTGCGGCGCTTCCCGGTTCCGGTAAAAAGAATCCGGTTCTTGTGTACTTTTTTGATCACGAGGCGTTTTTTGGCCGGGACGGAATTTACGGCACGCCGTTCGAAAGTGATTTTCGCGACAATCCCCGGCGTTTTTCGTTTATGTGCAGGGCATGCTTCCAGCTTTGCCGAAAAATCGACTGGTACCCCGACATCGTACACGCGCACGACTGGCCTGCCGCGCTTGTTCCCGTGTATCTTAAATACGGCGAAAAATACGGCGTTTCCAGCGAATCGGGATCATTTGCCGAAACAAAATCGGTGCTTACCATTCACAATCTGGGATATCAGGGAATCTACAATAAAGACGATTTCTTTTACACAAACCTTGGCTGGGATGTATTTTACCAGTCCTGTTTTGACGACTGGAACATGATGAATCTTTTAAAGGGCGGAATTTATTCGGCGGATAAATTAAACACGGTATCGCCCAACTATGCGCGGGAAACCCTGATGCAGGAACACGGCTTTCGCCTTGACGGCTGTCTTAGAAGCAGGGCCCGCGACTACCGGGGAATTCTTAACGGCGTTGACGGCGAAGTGTGGAATCCCGCGCGGGACAAATTCCTGCCGGCGCCTTTTTCCGCAAAGGATCCGGACGGAAAAAAGCTCGCAAAACAGGCGCTGCAAAAGCGCTTTGGCCTTGCCGAAGACCCCGAAATTCCGGTGATCGGCATGGTTACGCGGCTTAGCGCCCAAAAAGGAATAGGCGAATTATTCGGTCCGGGATACGGTTCGGCGTTTTCAATATGCCGCGACATGAATGTACAGTTTGTTTTTTTGGGCTCGGGGGAACCCTGGGCGGAACACGAGATTTTAGGCCTTTCTTCGCGGCTGGCAAATTTTAAGGCCCACATCGGCTACAGCGAAGAAATCTCGCACCTTATCGAAGCGGGTTCGGACTTCTTTCTTATGCCCAGCCAGTATGAACCGTGCGGCCTAAACCAGATGTACTCCCTTGCCTACGGCACACTGCCCATTGTACGGAACACCGGCGGCCTTTATGACACGGTAGAAAAATACAACGAACAAACAGGAAGCGGCACCGGTTTTATGTTTGATTATTTAAGCCCCAGCGCCATTTATAATACTGTCGGCTGGGCGATTTGGGCGTGGTATAACAGAAAGGATCATATTGCGGCAATGCGCCTGCGGGGAATGAAACAGGATTTTTCCTGGGACAAGTCGGCCCGTGAATACACCAACCTATACAAAGATGCTCTGGACAGCTAGAAGGAATTTTCATGTCACTGCGTAAAAAATTCAACATCGCAAAAAACTATCTTTTAAACCGCTTTAAGGCGTGTGAATTTGCCATAACAAACGCGTGTATCGCAAAATGTGATTTTTGCGACATATGGAAGCAGCAGCCGAAAGTATTTGTCGACAAAAAAAAGGCCGAGTTGGTTATCAACAGGCTTGCCGATTTTGGCGTGGGCCATCTTACGTTCACCGGCGGCGAGCCGCTTTTGCATCCCGCGGTTATTGACTTTGTAAAGCTGGCGACAAAACGCTCCATGCACAACGCCGTGCTCGACGCCGCTCCGTCGCTTTTAATGCGCGGCGATATTTTATCAAAGCTGGAAGACTCAGGCTGCGACCTTCTTTCCATTTCGTTTGATTCAGGCGATCCGGCCACCATGGAAAAAAGCCGCAAAATACCGCACATTATGGATCAAATGGCCGAAGCAATGGTTAAAATAAAAAAAACGCGCATAAAAGCAATGGCCTCGGTCCTTATCTGGAACAATAATTATTACCACCTGGAAGACGTGTGCAAAAACGCGGTAAATATGGGGTACGATTTTATTTCGCTCAATTATCCTACGTTTTCAAAATCGCAGGTTTACCCGCTGGGCGGCGAGGCGATAAATTTTACCAAAGAAGACGTTATCCACGGCCTTGAACAGGGAATAAAACTGCATCGCGAGGGAAAGTATCATATTATCAACTCGGATATTTCCATGCAGAATATTATTAACTACCTTCGCGATCCGGCAACGGTAAAGTACCCCTGCCATGGGGGCAGGCATGTTCTTTTTGTCGACTGGTTTTTTGACGTACGGCCGTGTATGCAGCTGCCCTGCGTCATGGGAAACATGCTCACCATGAAAGAAAAAGATTTTAGGCGCGAACCCTGCAACGACTGCAACATGAGCTGGTACCGCGATTTTTCGACATTATTCCAGGGCTTCCGTTCGCTTCCCATATTGTTTGAATCATTATCAAAATCAGGCGGCATTCTATAATGCCAACCACTATAAATAAAAGGAATCATTATGAAAACGATCAATCTTGGTTTGTCGGGTCTGGAAGTACCCGCCGTCGCAGTCGGGCTCATGCGTATCAATACCGTCAGCAGGACAGAAGCAAACGCGTTTATCCAGGAATCCCTGGAGCTTGGGGCGAATTTTTTTGACAACGCCGACGTATACGGAGACGGCGCCTGCGAAGAAATTTTTTCAAGCTGCCTTTCCGGCGTCAAACGCACCGAAATTTTTATTCAGGACAAGGTGGGAATACGCAAGGGAAAGGCGTTTGATTTTTCCAAAGCCCATATTCTTGACGCGACAGAACAGTGCCTTGCGCGGCTTCATACCGATTACCTTGACGTGCTTCTTCTTCACCGGCCCGACATTCTTGTAGAACCGGAAGAAGTCGCCGAAGCTTTCGGCCTGCTCCAGGCCCAGGGCAAGGTGCGTTACTTTGGCGTTTCAAACCAGAATCCCATGCAGATGGCGCTGTTAAAAAAATTTGTCAGGCAGCCGCTTGTGGCAAACCAGCTTCAATTCAGCATTGCCCACGCGGGCATGCTTAGCGAAGGGCTTCATGTAAATATGAACGACGATCCGTCGGTAAACCGGAGCGGAAGCGTTCTTGATTACTGCCGCCTTAACGACATTACCATACAGGCGTGGTCGCCGTTCCAGTACGGTTTCTTTAGCGGGGTATTTTTGGACAACCCGAAATTATTTCCGGAACTTAACAGGGCGGTTGACAAAATCGCCCAAAAATATCATACCACCAATACGGCTGTCGCCATCGCGTGGATTTCCCGGCATCCGGCGAAAATCCAGAGCGTTACCGGCACCATGAATCCAAAACGCCTTGCCGAATGCGTCAAAGGCGCCGAAATCAATCTTACGCGGGATGAATGGTACGAAATCTATCTGGCGGCGGGGAATATTCTGCCATAGGCGTTTAATTCGCGGTGTATGCCGTGACAACACATAGCAGGGGGATTATGAAAAATGAAAACGGTTGTCTTTGGTTTGGCGTTTATTGTTGCTTTTTTGGGATGTTCCAAACCGGCGGTGGAAAATCCCGAAATAATTGATTCCGGGGAAGAAGCCGAACTTGTCATGGAAGCGTTCGACGGACCGGAAATTTCCCCCGGCGTTATTCTGGCGCAGGCAAGCCTGTGGGAATTACGCGACGACGGAAATGTCTACTGGAAAAAAACCCTTAACGCCGGTGACACCCTTCAATACCGGGGCGAGGAGCGGCGTATGACCCGCATGCCCGCAAAAGTCGAACACGACTTTATACTGGTAAACAGCGACGATACCGACCTGTGGGTAATCAAGGGCCTGGTCGCGGGCGATGCCGTGCCCGGCGTAATTCTGCAGAATGACACCGTACTGTATTCAAAAGCCGCGCTTGATTCGCCGCTTACCACAAGGAACAACGTGCTCCCGCAGTATACCATTGTCGGCGTACACCACAATTCATCGGAAAAGAATTTTACCTGCGTCAGCGGCTATTTGCCCGAAAACTGGGTTGTCGTTGACAAACGGTTTGTAAAACAGGAAGCCGTCTCTACCGTCGAAGGCAATGTACAGTCGGTAAAACTGTATAAACTTGCCCTTGCGACCGAAAATCCCGTCGTCAAAAAGGAACTTCTTACCAACGCTCTTGAGGTTTCAGGCGCAATGGGAGACGCGATCAACTGGGATCTGATTAACGAAGAATTACGCAAACTTGACGCGCCGCAGGAAACCCAGGAAGCGGAGGAGGAATAATTCCCCGCCTAAAATAACCGGCCTTTACACCGGGGCCGGTTATTTATTATTTTGACAAAAAGAGCCTTGTGACTCGGGGAAACTTAGTGGTAAAAGCATTTACCGGATCAGAGGAAGTATACGGGTGGATAAGCGCCTTTATTAATCTTGAACGCGGAATCGGCGGCTCCCCCCGGGAACACTTTAAACTTGACCGTATGGCGGCGCTTGCCAAAATCGCCGCGCATCCCGAGGCGTGCGCGCCGGTAATTCATCTTGCCGGATCCAAGGGAAAGGGTTCCGCGGCGGCGATGATTTCGGCGATCCTTTCGGAAGCGGGAATAAAAACAGTCCGTTATCTTTCGCCCCATGTTTCATGCTGGAAGGAGCGGATAGGAAGCGCCGGCGGTTTTTTGGAAGAGCGCGTGTATGTAGACGCGGGGAACGAGCTTTTGTCCGTCTACAATGAATTTAAACGTACCGGACGGCGGACCGGAATAAAAGAGCCGACTTTTTTTGAACTTTTTACGCTGTATTTTTTTTTATGCGCCCGCGCCTGGGACGCCAAAATGATGGTGGTTGAAACGGGGATTGGGGGCAGACTCGACGCCACCAACATTGTGGAGCCCCTGGGATCGGTGATTACCCGTATCGAAATGGAGCACACCGGCTATTTGGGCGGCACACTGGAAGCAATCGCGCGGGAAAAAGCGGGAATTATTAAACGCGGCAGGCCGGTGTTTTGCGCCGTACAGGAAAAAGCGGCGCTGTCCCCTCTCAGGAAAAAGGCGGCTTCTCTTGACGCGCCGTTCTACCGCGTCGACGATCACGCCCAGGTAAAGAATATTTGCGTTCATTTTGACCGTACCGAATTTACCCTCCTGTTAAATAACGTCTGCGGCGATTATTCGCTGCCTGTCGCGGGAAAGGTATACGCGGATAACGCGGCGCTCGCCGTTTTAACAATAACGACGCTGTTTCCGGATATGATCAGCGGCGAAATTATTAAAAACGGCCTTGAGGCCTGCGCCCTTCCCTGCCGCTTTGAACAGCTTGCCGCAGATCCGCAGGCGCCGGCAATTGTGGCGGACGGCGCGCACACCCCCGAAAGCGCCGCGCTTTGCGCGCGGACATTCTGCGGGCTTTACGGCGAAGAAGCGCTGCTTCTTTTTGCCTGTTCCCGCGACAAAAACGCGGCCGCCATGGCAAAAATACTGGCGGCGCGTTTTTCCCGCATTGTCATTACCTCGACGGGAAACAGCCGGGCGTTTGATCCGAAAGCCCTGTACAGCCTTTTTTTATCGGCGGGTAAAGCATCGCCTTTGCCGGCCGGCGTAAAATCCATTGAACTGATCCCCGATACCGCGGAAGCGGTTAAACACGCGCTGGATTTGCGCGCGCGGACACGGAAACCGCTGTTGGGAACAGGAAGTTTTTACCTTGCCGCCGCGCTTAGAAACGCGCTGTCGTGAACGCATTTTGGGAATCTCGCGATGCGGAAAAACGCGTGCTCAGGGAATGCCCGCATTATCTTATACTGTATAAACCGCCGCGCCTGCATACCGCGCCGCTTCGCGCTCCGGATGACGGCAGTCTGCTCGGGTGGGCGGCGCAAAAATATCCTGACATTCTTGCCGTCAACGGACACCGGGCGGGTGAAGGCGGCCTCCTCTACCGGCTTGATTATGAAACACGGGGCCTGGTGCTTATCGCGCGGACGCAAAAACTTTTTGACGCGCTAAAGGGCGGCTTTACCAAACAGTATGACGCGTTTTCGGCGGGAGTCGAAAACGCCCCGGGGGGATTTCCGCCGTTTGCCGGCGCGATTGCCGCGCGCGCCGGGGCTTTGCAGGAGTTTGCGATACGCAGCGCGTTTCGCGCATACGGTCCCGGACGCAGGGCGGTGCGCCCCGTTCCCGGCGGTGCGCCCAGGACCTATGTGAGCGAGGGCGTTTCCGTTAAAACAGAAAGCGGCGTTATGTTCCGGATCTGCATTCACCGCGCCTTTCGCCACCAGATACGCTGCCATCTGGCATGGGCGGGGTATCCGCTTTTAAACGACCGGCTTTACGGCGGCAGGGAAACAGGACAGGGCCTTGCCCTTAGGGCTTCGTCAATCACGTTCAGGGACGGGGCCGAGCTTGTCAATTACGCGCTTGAACCGTAAGGGCAGCGGAGCGGTAAAGCGGGATTCCCGGTCCGCGCCGGGCAGCGTAACGCTCAGGCTGTACGCGTGAAGCATCAAGGTTCCGCCGGGGAACTGTTTGTCGGGCTTTCCGTAAAGCGGATCGCACAGAATCGGACAACCGATACTTTTAAGGTGAACCCTCAGCTGGTGGGTCCGCCCTGTTTTGGGTTTAAGCAAAAGCAGGGAATATCCGTTCCATGTTTTAAGCACGCGGTAAAAGGTAAGCGACATTTTACCGCGCTCGTTTGGCAGACGGTTTTGCTGTAGCGAAAAGCGTTTACGGTTTGCGCTTTCCCGCCGCATTAATCCGGAAATTGTTCCCGTTTGCGGGGGAACGCCCTTTACCAGCGCGATATAGCGCTTTTTAACTTTTCGCGATTTAAACTGCGCGGAAAGAAAGCGCAGCGCCGCGTCGTTGCAGGCGGCAATAATCACCCCCGAAGTATCTTTATCAAGACGGTGTACAATTCCCGTTCTGGCGTCGCCGTGATCGGTCATATCGTATTCGGCGGGGTTTCTTCGGTATGCCAGCGCGTTTGCCAGCGTTCCCGATTTGTTGCCGGCCCCCGGATGCACCACCATTCCCTGCGCCTTGTTGATCACCACGCAGTTTTGGTCCTCGTATATAATACGAAGGGGTATATTTTCGCGTATCAGATACTCCGGCGCTTCGGGAAGCCAGGACAATACAAGCACATCGCCCGCTTTTACCGGACGGGAAAGTTTTACCGCCGCCCCGTTTACCAGCGCCGTTAATTTTCGCGCTTTAATTTGGGAGCGGGTCAAAAGACACAGCGACTGCGCGATATATAAATCCAGCCGGGTAACAAGCGGAAAATCAAAAGGAATCTGATGTGTCCTGGAAAGTGTCATTCTGATCCATAAATCTGCGTGGACTGTTTTTTACGTTCATTGCGGACGATAAGGTAATCGGTTATTGCCAAAACCAGCGAGGTGCTGAACGCGGCGCTGATAATAATGACAACATCTTTTTTTTTGAGCGAAACCGAGTCGCCGCTTCTTACCGGCCAGGGGGCGTAGCGTGTATCCCAGTTATGATAGCCGGAGCGGGCGATATCAAAGACAAAGCGCGCAAAAAAAAAGGTGAACGGCGCCGATCCAAAAAAAACGATTTCCGCGCGGCGAAGATCCTTTGCCCATTGCGGCGCGCCGGTCATAATTGTTTCATTCTCGCCGGCCAGCGTCGTCAGCGTAACGGAATCGGCGGAGGCAAAAAAAACAGGGAATTCCGCCTCCGGCGACAGGGAAAAACCGTTTTCCGGCAGCGTCTGCGCAAAAAGCTGCGCCGCGCACACAAAAAAAGCCGCAGACAGGCACGCGCCTTTCACGGACGTTCCCCAAAAATCGCGGTTCCGATTCGAAGCAGCGTAGCGCCTTCTTCAACGGCGATTTCAAAATCATTGGTCATTCCCATGGAAAGAATATCAAGATCCGCCCGGGGAAACCGCAGTTTTAATTCGTCCCGGGCTTTTCGCAGTTTTTTAAACGACTGCCGGATTGCCCCCTTGTTTCCGGTAAAAGGCGCCATGGTCATAAGCCCCGAAAGCCTTAAAACCCCGCAGCCAAAAATAATGTCGGCGGCGCGAAAAAGGCTTTCGACATCAGGATAGCCCGATTTTGATTCTTCGCTGGTATGAAGTTCCAGCAGCACCGGAAAGGTATCTTTTGCCGGAATATGTTTGACCAGCGCGTGTATAAGTTCGTCGCGGTCCAGCGACTGGATAGCGTCAAACACGGCAAGGGCGCTTTTTGCCTTGTTGCGCTGAAGCGAGCCAATCAGGTGCAGGGAAACAGGATGCTCCGCCCGCAGGGCCGGAAACTTGCGCTCCGCTTCCTGCACGCGGTTTTCACCGAACAGGCCGACGCCCGCGTGGATCGCTTCGCGGATTTCATCGCTGTCGTGGAATTTGGAAACAGCCATAAGGCTGACTTCACGCCGGGGGCGGCCCGCGCGGGCGCACGCGCGGACGATGCGTTCTTCAACGGCGGCCAGTCTGTCCGCGATGGTGTTTTGGGTTTGTCTGCCTGTCATAGTCCGTTCCATTCAAAATAGCGTTCAAGTTCCCGGGCAAGAGACGCCGCCTCAAAAGGCCCCAGGGTTTCCGCGCGTCGGTTCCCCGCGATTCGGCAGCCGTCCAGCGCCGCCTGCATCGCGTCCTTGATGTTTCCGCCGCCCTTTAGTATAGCAGAATGTGACAAAAAATACTCCAGATTATTCCGCAGTGTTTTACGGCGGGCGGCGAAAAGGCTGCGGACCAGCGTAAAAAAACGCGGCGGGACCGCAAGGGGTTTTTCCAGCAGATCCAGGCATACACAGGCGGAATCGACGCGGGGCGCCGGATAAAACGAAGCGCCCTTGAGCGTCATAAAAATTTTTGCCGTATAGGCGAGCGAGCACAAAAGCGAAATAGCCGAGTAATTTTTATCGCCCGGACGGGAAGTAATACGCTCGGCGGCTTCTTTTTGTACGGTAACGACCATTCGCTTAAAAAAAACGCCGCTTTCGATAAAATTCCCCAGCAAAAGCAGGGCGATGGTATAGGGAAGATTCCCCAGCAAATAGGGCGCGGCCGGCTGTTCTTTCCAGGTTTTACGCACGTCCCCCTGGATAAGTTGTAATTTTTTGCCGGCGATTTCCGCCTGAAACAATTCCCTGATAATCGAACAGAACCCCGCGTCAACTTCAAAGGCGCTGACCCTGGCGTTATTTTTAAAAAGTTCTACGGTCATTGACCCCAGGCCCGGACCAATTTCCCAAACCGCGTCATTCGGCGCAAAATCCAGTTTTGCGGCAATCGCCCCCCGGGCCGACGGGTTAATTAAAAAATTCTGGCCCCACCGTTTACGGAACGCAAAACCGCGCTCCTGTAAAAACGCCTTTAGCGCGGGGCCGGAATTATAATCGGGCGTTTTGACATCGTCACGCAAAGGGAGCACAATAACTCCTGCGCCGTTTTCTGTTACGGGAAGCGATTACGAGCGCCGCGGAACAAAGCAGCGAAACGCCCAGGGCCGGAAAAAGCGAAAGCGAAACACCGGGCGCGGCGGCGGCGGTTTTGACGCAAAGGCGGATGCTCTTTTCCAGCAGGGAAAGGGGAATATCCATAAACGATGCGGAAAAAAACGCCCCCAGCGACAGGGCCATAAAGGCGGTAGAAAGCGGCGTTACGACAAGCGACGCGATAATGCCGGCGGGGCGCAGCGTTCCAAAGACCGCAGCGGCGATTGGAGATGCGGGAATAAAAGCGCCGATTGAGGCGGCAAGCGCCGAGGCGGTTTTATCGCCCAGCCGGCCTTTTAACAGTTCTTTCGCGCCGGGGCCGAGGATCAGAATACCGGCAAGGGCGCAGTAGGAAAAAATAAATGAAAGGCTGTACGGCGATTCGGGAAAAACAAGAAGCTGAATTAAAAAACTTGCGCCCAAAAGGGGCAGCGGCGCTTTTGGCCCGCCGCTTAAAACCAGCGCGCTTCCCAGTATGTACATGATCGCCGACCGCACCAAGGACGGCAGCGGCCCTACAATGGCAAGATAGGCAAGCGTAAATACAAGCCCCGCGATAATCGCCGCGCGCAGGCCCAGCGGCTTTTTTAACAGCAGGGCGAGAAGCCCCGACAAAAACGCCAGATGCATTCCCGACAACGCCAAAATGTGGGAAAGCCCCGCGTCACGGTACGCGCCGGAAAGTTCCCCGTCAAGGTTTTCACGCGAGCCCAGCAAAAGCGCCGCCGAAAGACCGCCCCAGCTTTTGCTGTTAAGCCGTTCCAGTAAATTTGCGCGTAATCCGGTACGAACGCGTTCGTAAGCCGGGGCGGCGTGCACCGTATGAATAGTTTTTGCCCGGAAAGCGGGAATCCCGTTTATATCGCGGGGCGGCAGAAATAATCCCTCCGCATATACGACGGCGCCCCTCCCCGACTCCTTGATTCGCTCTGTCGACAGCGCGGGAAAGAATACGGTAATTTTTCCACGGGCCGACGCCCGGACCATACCCGCCGGCAATGCTCCTGTTTCATCAAGATCCAGCACGGCCATTCCCTGCCGCGAAGCGCCCGCGGTCCGGGGATCTTCAAGGAGTGTTCCTTTAACGGCGCCAATGTCCCGGACCGGAAGGCCGGGAGCGAATGTTCCGATACGAAGGATGGCGCTTAATCCGGCCAACGTACCGATTGCGGCGGCGGCAAAATGCCTGCGGCACATTCCGCGCCCGAAAATCACGCAGATGATACAGACAGGCGGAATAAAAAGCCGCAGCGGAACGGGGACGTAGTATACCGCGGCCGCTCCCAGCGCGGCGGATATGAGCGGGCTTACCATTGCAGACGGGAAAGCGCCTCGCGGGAGGCGGCTTTTATTGTATCGCTGTAGGAAAGCGCAAGCATCCGGTTTAGATGATCGTACGCCTCTTTATAGGCAAGACGCGCCAGTCCGTTCACCAGCGCCAGCACGACTTCTTCGTCATCACCGATATTATAAATATCGCCGGTATCACCGGTATCACCAATACCGTCAATTCCGGACCGCGGCTGTTCGCGGCTCGAGTTGACAAGCGCCAGCTGGAGCGCAAGCAGCCGGGCGCCTTCCACGCTTTCCATCGCCGCCAGCGTGTCGACCGCCTCCAGATAATCGCCCCTTCCCTCATTGGGTCTGGCGCGGTAGACGGAAAGGCACTGGGTATAATTTTTGACAACCAGCGGAAGCGCCCGCGTTATTTTTTCTTCGCGGATTACGCGCAGGGCTTCGCCCCGTAACTGGCGCTCCCATTCACCTGAATTATTTTGATTAAGCGCCGATTCCAGCGCGGCTTCGGCAAGGGCGCGGTAGTCAATTTTTGCGAGCGGATGCCTTCCCAGGCGCATGGCTTCAAGTTTTTCGCGCACCGGATTTTGTAACACAAGCTGTGTTAAAAAAAGATCAAGGCCGCCGATCCGCCCGTTGATCGAAAAAAGCGCCAGCGCGGCATTGTCGCCGCTCTCGCCCGGATAGACAAGATACGCGGAAAAAAGCGCGGCGTAACTGCGCTCGTCTCCTGTCTCGGAAAGGGTTTTTATAACGCCGTTAAGTATGCCGGTATCGGGCGGCGCAAAACCGTACAGGCTGTTTTGTTCCGCCAGAAAGCGGTTAATTTCTTCCACGGCCGCCGACGACCCCAGACGCGGAAGGGCGGCAAGAACCTCGTAGCGGATTACATTGTCGGGAAACGATAAAAAGGCCTGCCAAAGGGCGGAAGACGAAGGGCTGTAGGCCGATGATCCAATTCCCCTGACCGCCAGAACGGCAAGATTTACCATATCCGCGTCGCCGGGGAACAACGCCGACTGTTCCACCACAAAGTCAAGCGCAAACTGGCACAGCGGCCCCAAAAATTCGGCGCCCCGGTCGTCCAGCGCCGCGTCCCTAAGCA
>JAIRYT010000089.1 GCA_031267675.1 Treponema sp.
AGCGTTACTTTGACCGGTCGGTCCTGGGTGTCGTATTCGGTTACCGTGGGTAAACGTAATCCGTAGGTTTTTATACCGTTATGGTAGCCCTCTCGTGCGGGGTAGTTATAGTCGAGCACTGCGGCTATCGTGTCGTCTTCGATAAACTCGGGCTGCCCCTGCGCTATCGCGCGGCCTTTTTCGTCATAGGAGACGCCGCCGCCGATGTTCCATCCGGTCGCGCTCCGGTCCCCGAGGCGGATCTCTCCTGTCTTTGCGGTGACTATCGCCCGGCCAAAGCCGTCAATGACGATGACGGTCTGGATGGCGTCGCCGTTATCCTGGTCAAAGCTGATTTTGTTGGCGGTGACGGCGTACCAGTTTTCGCCGCCGGGCAGTTCGGGCGCGCCGTAATATTCGTATTTAACGGCAGGCATAGTCGTATCGTAGGGGCTGTACACTTCGATAAGGCGTCCGTAATCGTCATAGACGTAGGTAATATAATTGCCGTTTTCGTCCTTTTCCGTTTCCTTAAGGCCGAAGCTTTTTTTCCACGTAATATACGATGCGTACTCGGTTCCTCCCCCGCCCTGCTTTATCGTTTCGGGGAACTGTTTATATTTGCCGTCATATTCGTATCGTACGTACGCTCCGTTCGCGTCCCGTATCTCCTTTATGTTTCCGTGGTCGTCCCACTCAATGGTCGAAACAACATTCGGGTCGCGGGTGCCGCTGTATTGTGTTAATTCGTTCAGCGCGCCGTTAGCCTGATAGCTCCCTTCCCGCTGGCGCAGGATCGTTCCGTTGCTCTTAACCAGAATCGAAACCGGATGCGCGCGGTACAGGCCGTCGCCCCAGTAGCTTATTTCGGCGCTGAGCTGTTCGGTTCCTTCTCCGGCCTCGTCAATGAGCCGTACCACGTTGCCGTCGGCGTCATAGTAATAGTTTGTGCTGGTATGGAGTTCGCCGGCGTTTTCGCGTACGGTCGTTTCGCTTTTGGTGATCAGGGCGATACCTTCAAGGTCATAGCTCGACAGGGTTTCGGTGCTCCATCCGGCATTACCGGTCCTTTGCAGTTTTGGCACGCCTTTAAGATAATAGATTCCCCGGTAATAGACCGTTTCCGCTCTTGTCTGGTCCGGCGTGGTCGCCGTTACTTTTTCAAAGCCGTAACTTTCTTTTTCCGTGCGGTCGTAATAGCCGTCCTCATAACTAAACTCGACGCTGACCGCGTGTTCGCTTTCGTAATCCAGGGCGGTGCGACCGGGCGCGCCGTCCCCGTCACTGCGGGTTACGCGGCTTAACACGTACTTGCTCTGCGGCATTTCGACGGTGGGTTTTTCATACGCGTACTCCAGATCAATGGTGCCGCCCTGGGGTACGGTAATATGGTTTAACAGGCCCACCTGTCCGGTAAGGTTACGCATCACGTAAATACTCGTCGTCCCCGTTTTCCGCAATACGCGGTCGGGTAATCCGTCCCCGTCTATATCCATCGTCTGCACGCTCACGTCGCTGGCGTTGGACGACCAGCTTACCGAACCGCCGGTGGAAACGGGTATATTGAGCCGTAACGGCGTCGGCAGTAACGGAATGGAAAACTGGAATGAAACGTCAAGACCGCCCGTAAGGCCCCAGCTGCGGGTACTGGTATAGCTTATCCCGTTGATATCGGGGTTTGTTAAAGAACTGTTAAGCCCATAAATCGTCGCCATCACCGCGCTCCCAAAAAAAGGCAGCGACGCGAACCCGATGGTGGGTATGAGGGTGTCAAGCGAAGTGTCAAATGACGAATAGTTCCAATTAGCCACCGGCAGTGATTTTCCTCCGGTAAAAGCCGAGCCGGTATTATATTCAACCAAAAACGTGTTCCCTGTTTTGGTTACCCGGTCGGGGAGTCCGTCGCCGTTCATATCAATGAGTTGCATGTTTGTTTTGCTGTACGAGTTGGAATAGTTTACCGAGCCGCTTAACCCCACGTTAAACGATACCGCCCTGTTGGACTTTCCGGTCGCCTCATTATCTTTAGAGGGTATGCCAATGTCTACCGGGGTGCCTCCGATCGAAGATGACATCCCGTTACTGCGATGCACTCCGGTACTTATGTTCGTTATCGCCCACGCGCTTCTCTGCACAAAGGCCGGCCCTATATTCACTTTGGTGACAGGCCCGTCAAGATAATCGGGCAGTCCGTCTCCGTTAATATCCAGCAGAGCCGTTTGCTGGATATTGGTACCGTCCGAAGACGTAGTTCCTGATCCGCCGCCGGTTATCAGTTTGGTTATCGGATGCTGGCCTCCCAGTCCGTTCATGGTAACGCCCACGTTTGATCCGTCGCTTACGCTCACGCTGAGCGGTCCGCCTCCCGTTATCGGGTACGAGGCGCCGAACGCGGTTTCCCCGCCGGGTAAAACCAAAAGGCCGCCCGCTCCCTGCTGTACGATGTCCGCGTAACCGTCTCCGTTAATATCGCGCAATCCCTGGCTCTGCGTCGTCGTACTGTCGTTACTGCCCGAGGAGCCGCCTAGACCCATGCCGCCGACGGACTTTACCACATCCGTTCCGCTCGTATGGCTTTTACTGAGCGAGATCATGCCAAAGGGTCCGCCGCTTACGGGAGGCTTTAGCATACCCGGTATGGTATCATAGGCATCGCCGCCAACGCGGTTGGTATGAATATGGTCCCCTTCTATCCAGGGGGCGAACCGGACGTCACTGCCGCCCGCGGCAGGGCTGCTGGAGATGGTTACCGGACCTACCAGAGCCGCTTTTTTACCACTTATCTTTTCAGGATCGTACAGAACTTTTCCGCTCCCGCTGTCGGTAACAATGGACACTTCGCCCTCTATCTGCCGTACGGTGCCGGCCCGCGCGTAAAACGGTATATCTCCCCGCCCGCCGCTTGCGGGAATCGGCGTCTCGGGATTCCGATAAGGGAATGACCCAACCTCCTTAGATATTCCTTCGGTCAAATATTTATTAAGATTTTTTTCACTAAACGGGACCGAATCCTGCAGCGCGGTCTGTTCCTGACCGCTAAGCCAGAACCCATAATACCATTGTTTATATCCGCCGTAGAGCGTTTCGACGGTTTCGATCTGGTATTCGCCCTCGTAAGACGGATCGTCCGCGGCTATCTGTTTTATTTTTGCGCCCTGGGTGACCGGATCGGCGGAACTAAAATCCGTACCGCTGTCCCAGGTATAGACACCTGTGACGTCCTGTTTCCGCGTATAAAACCGGTCGTCCTCCATGTCGATAAACGTCACGTATCCGTCCGCCGCCGGAAACAGGACGTCCTGGTAATTGCGCACTTCGCGCGTCAAAAACCCCCAGCCGCCGAGGTTCCACGTTTCGCTTAAATCGTCAAGCCACGGCCTGCTTTCGTCGGGAACGGCGGCTTTAAGGCGGTATGTGTCGTCCGCCTCCGCGGTATAACACGCCGCGAAACGGAACCGTACATAGGCCCCGATGATACCGTTCAACCGTTCCTTCGATTCGCCGTCAAGCGTTTTTTGCCGGTACAGTCCGCCCATCATCGGTTCGTAACAAAGTTCGACAAAATCGCCTTCCGCTCCGGCAAACGTTTTAAGGGCTCCGTAGCCGCTTCCGTTTACGGTTTTCCAGGACTCCGCGGCCGCGTAATCGACCGCTTCGATTTTGTCCAGCAGCTCTTCGAATTCGTCCGCCTTAAAAACCATGCTATACTTTGAATACGCGCCCAAATTATAGGTAAGCAGGGAGCCGCCGGTGTTTACGAGTATGGTAACAGGATCGGGACCGGCACCGCTTATGACGGCGGTACCCGCCGCTTCCGCACCGTGATACGCCGTATTCCCCTTCACAACGAGCATCTCGCCGTCATAGGTGTCAAGGTGCAAATCGCCGTCGCGGTAATGTCCGATACCGCCGTATTCGTTTCCGGTCGCCACCGGATTGCCCGCCTTTCCGTAATAATACCGGTTTCGCGCGGCGTCATAATTAGGCGTATACGCTTCGTCCGTTCCGCCAAGGGTAACGCTCGCGAGAGCGAGGCGTTCTTCGACCGTAGAGCGGTGAATTAATTCCACTATCTGCGACTGGAATTTTTGCCAGTCGCGGTCGTCGTACTTGCTCTTCGCGCCTTCGTTTAAAAGATACCGTCCCTTTCCGGCATCGTATTTGTAATACGTAAATAACGAATCGAGCGGTACGGGCCACGGTTCACTTATTATGTTATTCTGCTGGTCACGCCGCACGTCGGGCGTCCATCCGTTGCGTATAAATCCAAGCGGCGTTCCGCCTTCGGGGCGCGCCTTCGCGAGTAAAAGGTTAAAACCGTCAACCGACAATACGCCCGGCACATACTGGCCCGCATAGAGCATCGCAAGATATGCTCCATCGCTATTCACAAGATCATCCTGGTAATAGGTCAAATTCCGGTCCAGCCCTTCAAAATAGGCGATACGGGTATACGTAATTCCAATGTTCCAGGTAATATCGTCGCCTGCGCTTATGTCGCTGTGAGCGTCGCTTAAAAAATAGACCGCTTCGCCGCTTGCCATGTCCAGCGTCGTCGCTTCCGCGTATGACGGCGCTCCCCCGCTTACCGTTCTTACGCGGGGGATCTCTCCCGCTCCTTTATAGACATAGGTACTTATCCCGTCGATACTCATATCGGCCGCGCGGTCCGCACTGACCTGTTCGGTAACGGTTACCGTGCCCCGTACCGGCGCCCGCCATGCCCTAAAAGGCGCCTGCTGGTAATAAACGGCGTCATACCTTTTCTTTTCGTCATCGCCCAGCCACCGGACAAGATCCTCCAAAGGCGCCGCGGTAAGCAGATAGGAGGTATACATAAACCTGCTGCCGGTATTCTGCCAGTAGCCGCCCGCCCCTTTTTTAACCAGATCAATCAGGCCATCGCCGTTTATATCGTTAAAGCCGATTTCCTCATCGGTCCAGATATCCTGCTGCGTTTCGGCGCGGGAACCGCCCATATTGGGCGGCTTGTTAAGAGTCGCTCCGCCGTACATAGTCATCCCGCTCGTTCTGGTCGTCGTGGTCTCTAATCCCAGGGCGACGGGTATGCCGCCGCCTTCTATATCGTACGCGGTGGCCGCTCCGTCAAAGCCGTTTCCGTTGTTAAGACGGGCGATGATTTTTCCGTTTTCGTAATGCACGTTGTCGGGCATCCCGTCTCCGTTAATGTCGATCAGTGTCCGCTTTGTCGTGGTACTTCCCGACTCCGATCCGTACTGGCCCGCTACGGTCGCGCGCACGTCCGACTGGTCCGACGGTCCGATTCCCGCTCCGCCGCTTATCGCCCCGTTCGCCCCGCCGCTTTCTCCGGTCTGCGCGTGGATGGCCCCGCCCATCCCCGGCCATTCCTTCTGATCGTCAAACAGCCGCTTTTCGCCGTTGACCGTCGGAAAACCGATATAGCCGAACTCATAGGCCCAAAACCATTCCCGGCTCTCTTTTTCCCGCAGCTGCCCGAATTTTTTAAGCTGGCTTATCCCGTAATCGACGTCCTGGGAACCGAAATCACCGGCCGTCCGGTACTCAAAGGCATATCCCCGTACCCATGCCCCTTCGTGGTATTCGTCAATCCGCCCGAGCCGCTTTCCGGTCGCGCTGATATAGCCGCCCCGGCCGTCAATTCTCACGTCGCCCCTGTCCTCGTAACCGAACGCTATTCGATAGGCCCCTTCCTCGTTTTGCCATTCGGTATACGATATCGTTTCAAGATACAACTCTCCGTCATCGGTAAAATACCGGTAGCGGATACGGTTACCAAAACTGTCGGTAACGCTTTCCAGCAGCCAGCGGTATTTGCGCGCGCCGTCGCCGCCTCCCCAGCTCTTTTCCGCGCCGTCCTGTAAACCGTACACCCTCACCGTGCCGCTTTTATCGGTCACCTGCCAGTAATCCTTGGCCCCGGTATAGTGCAGTATCGTTTCAAAACCGGCTTCTTTAAGCGGTTTATACCGGTAGGGGTTCGCGTTATTCATCAGCCTGAGTTTAGTGCCGTCAAGGCTAAAAGTTCCCTTGTATGCTTCCGCTTTTCCGAACTGCGGAAGTCCCCTTCTCGTGTCGTAGGTAATTTCGCTTCCCGCTTCGAGGTTAAAACCCCGCCCCAGAACGCTGTTGCCCCCGTCGCTGGAATACCCGACCGTTACTTTCGGCTGCATGCCCGCATGCCCGGGAGGTACTTCCAGTTCAAAACTAAAATTCCCCGCGCCGGTATAATTCGGTTCAAGACCCTGCAGGGGGATCACTCCCGTGCCGGGGTCGGCGGCCTCAAGGCCCTTGATCGAGTTAATGTTAAAGCTTAACGGTTTCGGGCCTTCGGGCATGGTCAGCGTGCCGTTGATCATGTCGGTAAAATGCATGGTCGCCGAGGCGAGCACGCGGTGTTCGCGGTCAAGTTCTATTTTGTTAAGCGCTTCCCACGCCTTGCTTTCGGTATTGTAAAACCACGTAGAAAGTTCTTCCAGCGCGGCGGGTTTTTCCAACAGGCTCTGTTCAAACGGTAATCTGACGGTTACCGGAACCACAAACTGCGTTCCCGCGGGTAAAAAGCGGTAACCGCCGCCGCCCGCCGTTACGTTTTCCATTCCCTCGCCGGTACGTTCGGTATCATAAAGGCGCGTCACCGATATTTCGGTATCCTCGCTCAATGCGTACGGAGGTATGCTTATGGACGCTTCTCCCAGCGTTATCACGCCGCCTTCTTCCCACGAGATAAGAGCGGAGGCGCTTTCGACCGGCCGTTCCCTCACGACCGGTACCGGTACCGCCTGTTCCGTGCTTACCGGAGTTTCCGCGGCCTCTTCGCTTTGTGTCACTGCGCTTTGCGACACCGCCGTATACGGAAGCGCGAAGGAAACCTCGGGCAGCTCTTGCCAGCTTGCCCCCAACTGCGCGAACTGGGCGGCCGCGACCAGCACGGCGGCGCCTTTTTTCAGCAGAACGGCTGCGGTTTCTTTCCCCGTTTTCATTTCATGCTTCCTTTTTTATAACTATTCTTTGAAAAACACTTCGACACTGCTTCCGTTAAGATCGCCGGGAGCGATTACCACGACATACCCGTCCCTGCCGTATCCTTCGCAGTACGGTTCGTCGGCGTCATAAAACGTTTCCATGGACGTCCCGTTGATAAAGAGCTCGTACCGGTTCTCTCCCCGGTATTCGACTTTGATCGTATTGGGCAGCCCGCTTCCTTTGTCAAAACTTGTTCCGGCACTGGTCCACGTCTTGAGCGCTTCATACGCGCCGTCGGTCACTTTTCCTATCGCGTAATCTCCCGAGTTTCTGACCATGGCCGTCAGCATTATTTCTTTGCCCTGCCGTTCGGCATGGCAGAATATGATGCCGTAACCGGCTATCTGGCTCCCCTGGGATTTTTTTACGATCACGCTCCGGTCCGTAAACGTCGTCTCCGATCCAAAAAGCGTCCAGAGCGTATACCCCGAACCTCCGCGGTAACGGGGATCGTTGGTAAAAAAGCGTATCCAGTTGTCTTCCTGCGCCTGGAAGGCGGCGGGGACTTTTACAAAGTTTTCGCGTCCGCTTTCTCCGAAATCCGCCGGACCGCCCTCATACGGCGACAGACAGGCAAAAAGCAGTACGCCCGCCGTTATTGTTATCGTCAGTATGCCCGGCTTTTTCATTTTCACTTCCCCCTATATTTCCGGCTGCAGGTTGTTAAGCGTAATGCTGTACCGCACGTACCTGCCGTAACCGCTCATGATGCTTCCGGCATCCAATATATACCGGTCCAGATTAGGCGTAAGCCTAAAGTAATAGTCGACCCATTCGTCGCTGTGATTATTAAGATTAAAGGGATTTTTGCTGCGTACCGTTTCCGTACCGACATTCAGCTTGACTACCTGAAAGTGGCTGTCGACCCCGTCGGTAACTTCTTTATCGTGTACGACAATCTGCGCCATCCAGTGCGGCGGAATTTTAACATAGTACCAGTCGTCGTCATGAAAGCTGACCGCGTCCAGATAATTGGAACCGTAAAAAAAACTGCTCGCTTCAAACGCGAGGTGTTTCAGTTCGACGGCCGATCCCGGCGCGTCATTGGGCTCGTAGGCGTCAAGCCGTTCCCCCGTTACCACCCCCAGGGCGGTTTTTCCCAAAGTGCCCAGGTCGCCGAATATTTTACCGCCCCGCCGTTTTGAAAGACGGTACAAATACCGTTCGTCCGCATGGTCAATGCTAAACCGGTCGTGGTATTCCAGCGCGAGGCCGCGGTACACGACCGAGTAGACCGGATACAGATCGTCACGCGTCCGGTAGAGTATATATTCGTCGGCGGCCTCGTCATAGGGCCAACTCACCACAATCGCGTAGTCTTCGGTAAACGACTGCACGGAGGGCACGGTAAAAAACGGATCCCGCGTGGTCCGTGCGAGGGTCTCGTACATCGGAGAACTGCACGTGATCAGGGCCACGGTTATACCTGCCGCCAGTATCAGACTTTGTAGTTTTTTTCCTACCATTTTTTCACGACCTCCCGCGAATAGAATTTCCAGTTAATGCCAAAATCAAACGAAATACTTATAAAACGCGTCTTGTAACCCCGCATTTCCAGACGGTTGCCGATGGTGAGGGCGAGGTTTTCTTTCCAGTAATAACGGTAACCGCCCTGCAGCATAAAGCCCACGGCGTTATAGCGCTGCACTTCGCGCGAGCTATAGGGTTCCGCTATATTTAAAAAATCAAAATAATATCCCAGTCCTATGCCGTAAAAGATTTCGTTTTCGGCATTGAGCTTCTGGTTCATAAGTAAAGGGACGATAAAAGCCAGTCCGTGATCGTGGGCGTCATATTCTTTTCCCAGTCCCAGCCGGTAATTAACCAGCAGTCCGGTCGAAAGATAACAGACATAGCCGCGCATCACAAAGAGATGATCGCGGGGAACAAGGCTCAGCCCGAAGTTCAGCGTAAAAGTTCCGGTAAGCAGGGGAAACCATTTTCCTATCGGTGTCCAATAGCCTAAACTCACCGGGAGCGAAAAATTCATATACTGGTCGGGCTCTTCGACAAGCGGTATATCGTAGTGTTCGGCCGTGTATTCACGTATCTTGCGGGCAAGATCTTTGAACATGCGGTCGCTCTGTCCTGTTTCGTCCATGGTAAAAAACGTTACTACCACCTGGCGCTTTTCCCAGTCAAGGAGGCGTATCTCGGCCTGTATGCTGAATTCTTTTTGCGAGACAAACCCGTAGAGGAGGTAATCGGCTTCGGCGCTCCGCGCGACGGCAAGGGCGTCGGTCAGCGACTGGGGCGCGTTGCGGTTCACGAGGGCGCCCAGTACGGTAAAGTGGAGATCGACGCCCCCTTCATATTCACGGAGGGCGGAAGCAAGGCGGTGGTGATAATTGTTGGAGCTCGCTCCCCGGTCTTCGACTTCATTGATAAAGTACAGGGGCGCTATGTGGATTTCCAGTCCTTGTATATACTGACAAAGGCTTGCCGCAAGAAACAAAGCCGCTATGAATTTTTTCACTGCCCGCCTCCGGGATGTAATTCGGCCTCGATGTAGGCGAGCGTTTCGGTGAGTTCCCTGCGGCTGTAGCCGGAGCGTTCCAGCGTACTAAAGGCGTCCGTTATTGCCTTGTAATTATTATGGGCGCCTTTATTGGACAAAAAGAGCGCGTAGTATTGATAAAAGCGTGCTTCGCGGTTATCGCTTTGCAGATCGGTAATTTCTTTATAGAGGCTGTTGGCGGCAAGGTAGCGGCCGGATCTAAAAGCGGTCTCGGCTTCGCGGAGTTTGGCCGGCAAAAAATCTTCCTGATACAGACTGTCAAGGGTTCTCCGTTTTTGCGCGTCAAGGAGGCTTGTATAAACGGCGTTGAGGCGGGCGATATCACCTCGCGTTTCGCCAATGCTCAGCATTATTTCATCGCTCGTTTCGGTAATGCGTTTGTCAAGATTTTCTTCGACGGCCATTAATCGCGCGCTAAGCAGTTCCGTTTGCGCGTCAAGATGTTTGTGTATCGAGCGGCAGCCAAGCGGGACCAGAATCACCAGGGCGAGGGTCAGCACGGTACATACAATGGGGAGTATGCGGGGCAGCTGGAATAACAGCCACTCCCGGAAGGTAACGGCAAACGGCTCCCCCTCCCACTGCCGGTTCCTTTTATAGGCGGCATAGCTTTTTAGTTTTTTTCCGCGGGTCATTTAAGCGCCTCCCGCAGCGTATCGATATAGGTTTTTTTCCCGCCGAGGCTTTCCAGATACTCGAGTATGGAGGCGGCTTGTTTATAGTCGCGCAGCTGGTAATAGGCGAGGGCCTTTAGGTACACGGCATCGGCCTTCGCCGCTTCCAGGGCAAGGGCGCGGTCACAGAGGACGATCGCTTCGGCAAAGCGCCGCTCGTCCATGGCCTGTTCCGCGCGGTACAAAAGCTGGTCGGCGTTGACCAGTTTAAAATGCAGTACGTCCATGGGATCAAAAACAAATTCGCCCGCGGCTTTTTCGTACCCGCTTTTTTCAACGGCGACCGCGAATGTTTCGCGCTTTTTGGAAATCAGGATAAAACGGCCCTGTACGTCGGTGGCGGTAACCGGTTTTCCGTCGACGGCGACGACGGCGTTTTTTACCGGAAGGTTTTCGTCGTCGTAGACCATGCCGTACATCACGGCCTGCCCCCCTATCCGTTTCACCGCTTTAACGCCGGAACAGGAAAGCGGAAGGATCAGGGCGACGGCTAAAAATTTACCTTTCACGATCCCTCCTTATTTCGCCCGAAACCGTGTCTTTTACATAGGTATAGCGACCGCTGCCTTCGACTTCGATAAATCCCAGGTAATCGCCCGCACCGGTACCCGAGGCCGCCGTTTCGGTCGAAAGCAGCATACCGCCCGTTCCCCCGCTCTCAACTACCGGACGTTGAACCGGAGCGGCGGGGGCAGTACGGTACAGGGCGGCAATTTGCCAGTTTTCGCCCGCGCCAAATCCGCTCTTGGGCGCTTCCGTCTCGGGCGCGGTAAATACAATCAAAACTTCTATCCCGGCGCCCTTGTTGCGGGCGGAAAGGCTCGTTACCTGCAAAGGAAAGCGCGGATCTTCGGAATCCTCCAGCAGCCGCACGAGGGCTTCGCTTGCCACCGTCGCCGAAGCTTCTATCTGCCACGCGCCGCCCGCCGTCGTATAACGAAGGCTTTTGATCCGCGCGCCGTGCAGAAGCAGCAGGCGCTCCGCGGCGAGCCCCGCGCCGGCGGCGCTTTTGCTCCGCGCTTTTTCGGTTTTTAAACGCCGCAGGGCGTTTTCGTAAAAGGCGGCGAGCTCCCCGCCGCTAAAGGCCGCCGAGGGAACGGGGGCGACCGTTCCGCCGGAGCTAAAGCGCTCCGCGCCGCCTTCGTACGTCACCTGGTACAGGACGGCGTTACCTATGCGTCCGTGCGCTTCCAGTTCGCCAAAGGCGGCAAGAGCGTCGGAACAGACGCCTTCTATATGAAAGGCGCCGTCTTTTACTTCGGTGCTGACCAGATGAACGGCGGGACTTATGGCGGAAGCCAAAACGGAAAGCGTTTCGTAAACGCCCGCCGTTTTATTTTTTGCCAGTTCGTTATATTCGGCTTCAAGAGAAGCAAGGTAGACGGCAAATTCTTCCGCTTCCCGCCGCCGTTCACTCTCGGCGAGCGCCGTCATCCGCTCCGCCTCGGCCCTTTTTTGTTCCTCCGCCACAATGGCGCGTCCTGCTATCACGGCACAAACAAGGGACAGGACAGCCGCCGCAGCGATACAACGGCGGCGTACGCGTACCGCCGGTAATTTTTGCGGGGCGGCCGATACCCCCTCGCGCCCGATACGGCCCAGAGCCGTTTCAAGTGACATAAAGCTGAGCAGGTCTCCCCCGTCAAGGGGGATTTCGTTTTCATCTCCGTACACGCAAAGCGTTTCGCCGTCTCCGTACACACGAAGGCGATCCTTGCTTGTCTGTAAAAGCAGCGAACCGTTACGGGCCCGCACCGTACTCATTACCAGCATGCCGCGTTCGGCGGTAACGTATTCGATCCAGTCCTTCCCGGCAAGGGCGATATTTACGCGGTCTTTTTTTCCGGCAAGACGGAGGGCGGCCAGCGTAGAGAGGATCAGGGGATCGTTTTCAAGATCGTCCCCTTCAAACACGAAGGCGACCACGCCTTTTCCGTTACGGCGCCGTACGATTGTTTTGCCGTCAAGCGTTCCCGGATACCAGCCCGCCAGTTCGTCCCCTCGGGCCGCTTCCTTTTCGCGCCGGGAACCGGCGGCCTCGCCGAGTACGAAAACCGAGTACCGTCTGCGGTCGATAAAGTCTTCACCGCGCACGGACGAGCCTCCGTTCTATTAAACGATATTCTTTGACGGCGTCGCTTTCTTTTTCGGGAAGCGCGGCGACAATCCCGGTGCCGGTATAGCGTTTTCCTTCTACCTTTAAAGTAATTTTCCAAAAGCCCGTCCTCACGGCGAGCGCCTTAAAAATTTCATGATCGGGTTCGGCATCGAGCACGCGCGCCAGTAGTTCCTTCGTCACCGGCCCCGAGGCGGCCGCGGCGGCAAGATCGCGGGCTTTTGTTTTGCCGTCGACCAGCGGCGGTTTACTTGAGGCGATGATCGGATACAGCGCTTTGGGGTTCACGGTATTCACGTTGACCCCGCTCAGACGGTTCGCTACCGGAAATAATTCCGCGCCGTGAGAAACGGCAAGATACCGGGCGGCAAAACTTTCTTCGTCCCCTTCGCCGAGCCATCCGTAACCGCTCGCGCAGGCGTAACCGTCTTCGGTTAAAAGCGCTTTCCAGTCTTCTTTATCGGTTGTTAAACCAAACGCGTTCCGCCTGGCGATAAAGGCATCGGCGCTGCCGGACGCAAAGAAAAACGGTGCAAATTCCGGAGCGGACAAAACGCGGTCGGTACAAAAATCAAGTTTAACTCCCCCGGCGTCTTCGATCGACAGTCCGGTATACGAAGACGCGAGCGACCGCAGGGCGGCGCTCCGGTAATCGTCGTAGCTTTCGCCAAGGAGCGTGGTAAAGTCCTCGGCGATTTCGTCTAACGCCGCGTACACCCGCTCCCGCTCCCGGTAATCCTCACGGCTCGCGGCGGCAAAACGGAGTACCGCGGCGCTGTACAGCGCGTTTGCCTGTATCACCAGCGCGAAAAATATAACCAGCGCGAGCGCGGAAACGGTTTTCATTTACCCTCCCACACCGGGACGGAACCAAAGCGGGCACGGCATTCCGCTTCCGCTCCGTTGTCCAAACGGTAACGGGCTATCATGCCGTTTTCCCCGTCGCCGACGGCAAGCACTTCAACCCCCGGCGTTTCTTTTTGCGCTTCTAATATCTCTTGGACCCGTTCGACGCCACGGACGCTTTCTTCCCAATACGGAACGACAATATCCGCGGCAAGGCGGCGCAGGCCGTCGTCCGCTTTAATAAGGGCAAAGGCTTCCTGTCCCGCTTCCGTACTTTTTATAAGGGTGCGCCGTACGGTAAAAAAGAAGACCGACATACACGAAGCAAGGACGGCGAGCAGGGCTATCGCGCTGATCGTTTCAACGAGGGTAAAACCCGCTTCGCTCCTTTTCACTTCACGCTCCCGTTTCGGTAGTCGACTTCGCTCCGCGCCTCTACGCGCGCCTTCGCTCCCTGCTTTGCCGAAGCGGCGGCGGCAAACGCGACGGCGGAGGCGCAGATAGTGATCACGATCAGGGCAAGCAGGGTGCGCAACATCACAAAGCCGCTATCCGTCCCAACTGCCAAGGTCCGCGTCATGGTCCGCTCCTCCTTCTTTGCCGTCTTCGCCGTATGAAAGAATCCCGTAGGGGAAGCCTTCGGCTCCGGGGTTTCGGTATACATATTCGTGGCCCCAGGGATCCTTCGGGATTTTTTTGACCAGGTACGGTCCCGCCCAGCCTTCGGCACTGTCGGGTTTTGCCCAGAGCGCCGCAAGCCCTTCTTCTTCGTTCGGATACCGCCCGCAGTCGATATAAAATGATTCGAGCGCCGCGGAAAACGAATCGATCTGGCTCTTTGCCGCGGCAACGCGGCTGCGGGGAATATTACGCACCGCCACGTAGCCGACCGTACTGGAAAGTATCAACACGATCGCGATCACGATGATCGTTTCCATAAAGGTCCAGCCTTCTTCGCCCCTGCGTTTCATAAGCCCGCTCCGTACAGGGAATACAGGGGAACTACCAAATTCATCACCAGCAGCAAAATAAGTATTCCGGTTACCAGAATAATCGCCGGTTCCATCAGGGCAAGGGCCGTCTCTCGCCGCTCTTCGACCTGCGTTTCAAAGATTTCGCGTATCCGCGCATAGACGTTCTCGCCTTCCCCGGTCGCCTCTCCGACGGCGAGCCAGGTGCCCACCGCCTGAGGGAACAATTTTCCTTCGCGAAAGGCCGTGGCAACGCTCCCGCCTTTTTCCACTTTCCCCAGAATACGGCCGGTCTCCGCACGAAAGGCGCGGTTCCCTACCACCATGGACGAACTCGCGAGGGCGGCGGCGGCGTTCATGCCCGTTTTACCGCAGCACTCCATCGCGAAAAAGAGGTCGAGTGTCGCCAGAGCGCTGATCAGGGCCCCGGCGACGGGCAGTTTTATCAGTACCGCGTCGATCACGGCGGCGGCCTTGTCACTCGTACGGTACGAGACGAACGCGGTCCCCGTCGCGAGCAGTATCAGGAGCAGGACCGAGGCCAGAATGATAACCGAACGGTACATGTTTCCGATCTGTACCGCCGCTTCTTCTTCGCCGCCAAAAACGGCAAACACTTCGGCCATACGGGGCAGTACGACAAAAAGCAGCGCCGCCGTTCCTCCGACCGCCGCCGTCAGTACCAGAAGCGGATACGCCAGCGCGCTCCGCAAACGGCCCTTCATTTTTTCGGCCCGCCTTCCGTAGTCGGCAAGCCGTCCGAACACTAAGGCGCCTTCTCCGGTTTCTTCTCCCACGGCGGCAAGCGCTTCGTACAGCGGCGGAAACGCGCCGCTTGCCTTAATGCTTGCGGCAAAATTTTTTCCGCGATCCACCTGCGCCTTGAGATTTTCGCAGAGCGAACGGAGACGGACTCCGCCCATACTGCGGCAGATTTCCAGCGCGCCCTGGGCGGTGCTTCCCGCCGCGAGGAGGCTTGCCATGAGCGAAGTAAACTCGGCAATAACCGCGGGCGGATATGCTTTCAAAGGAGCGCCTCCGCTTCAAGTTCGCTAAAACCGGTAACGCCCGCGGCGCATTTTTCAAGGCCGCTATACGCGAGGCTTTTCATGTTAAGGGCACGCCGTATTTCGCTTTCCGCCGCGCCTTTTTCGATGAGGGCCGAAAGTTCCCCGCCGACGCCGAACACTTCCCCGATCACGGTACGTCCCCGGTAGCCGGTGCCGCCGCAGGCTTCGCAGCCCGTTTTTTCGCGGTAGTTCGATACGGCAATGCCGTACTTCGCGAACAGCGCCTTTTCCCGCTTTCCCGGTTTCGCCGCGCGCGCGCAGGCACAGAGCTTTCGTACGAGGCGCTGGGCACAGGCACAGCGCAGACTCGAAGCGATAAGATAGCGCTCAAGGCCCATATCGATAAGCCGGTTAATGACGGTAACGCTGTCGTTGGTATGCACCGTTGAAAGGATAAGGTGTCCGGTAAGCGCGGCGCGCAAAGCAAGCTCCGCCGTTTCCTCGTCGCGGATTTCGCCGACCATGATCACGTCGGGGTCCTGACGCAATACGCGGCGAAGCATGCCGCCGAATCCCAGATTGATCGCCTCGTTTACCTGTATCTGGTTGATCCCGGCGAGCTTTTGTTCAACCGGATCTTCTATCGTTATGATCTTTCGCTCGTTATAGGGCAGCGTTTTTAACAGCGCGTGCAAAGTCGTCGTCTTGCCGCTTCCCGTCGGGCCTGAAAGAATCACAAGCCCGTAGGGCATCGTTACGGCGCTCCGCAGCGCCGCGAGCTGTCCGCCCGAAAAGCCGAGCTCGTCAAGTTCGTAGGCCTTTCCCCTTCCCCGAAAAAGACGCAATACGATCGATTCGCCCTCGGAGGTCGGCACAATCGATACCCGCAGATCCAGCGTTTCTCCGGCGACACTCACCGTCATTCTGCCGTCCTGCGGCAGACGCTGTTCCATGGTATTAAGGCGCGCCATCACTTTGATACGGTTCGAAAGCTGGCGGAACAGCGGCAGGGCGATCTCTTTAACCGGATGAAGTACGCCGTCGACACGGTAGCGTATATGTACCGAATCTTCCTGGGCCTCGGCATGAATGTCGGAAGCGCCCGTCCTGATAGCGTCAATGCAGAGCGCGTTGATAATATTAACCACCGGCGCGCTCTCGTCAATCGCTTCAAGGGCAAAGCCCTGTACCGTTTCCGTTCCGTCCGTTTTGTTTCCCTGGCGTGATCCGACAAAACTCGCAAACTCAGGCAGCGGAACGCTGATAAATTCTGTTTTCTTGGGAAGATGAAACCCTTCAAGAAAACGGCATACTTCCTTGCCGCTTCCCTCGGCAAGGACGACGGTCACCTTGTCGTCCGTTTCCGCGTATTTGACCGCGCCGCGCCGCACCATAAACGATTCGCCGTACTGCTCGCCGCAGCTCGAAGAAAAAACAAAATCTTTAAGGCTCACCGTCACAGGACGCCCCCGTACTTCCGCAGATAACTTTCGTTTTTTAAGTCGGGGCTTTCTTTTTGCAGCGAACCGGAATAGACGTGGGGCACGATGTAAATCACCATTTCGGTCGTCACGTCGGATATGACGATTTTTTGAAAGAGCAGCCCCAGCAGGGGAATATAACCGAGCACCGGTAAACGGTTTTTTGATTCCGTTTTTTCGATCTGTAAAAGCCCCCCGATAATAATCGGGGTCCCCGAGCGGGTGCGCACCTGGGTATTCACGGTTCGTTCGCTGGTCGGCGGCGGATTGGTAGAGGTCGAAGACGATTCGTCCTGCTTGCTTACCTTGGCGTCGACCTTCATCGTTATCATGCCGTCCCCGGAAACCCAGCCGTTAATCGACAGCGACAGACCCGAATTGATTTCGCGCGTCGTCCCGGTGTACAGCGGCTTGCCTGTTTCAGGATCAAGGGCGACATCCAGATAACGGAACGTATTGGTATTTTCAAATTTAATTTCCTGGCCCGAAAGTCCGTTCAGCGTCGTGTCGGCCAAAACACGGGCCTTGTCTTCGCCGAGCTGCCAGTTGAGCTGGGCGGCGAAATTCTGCCCCAGCGCCGAAACAATATCAAAATTAACGTTGACGATATTCGAAAAATTCCCGGCGATATGTTCCGCCGCGTTCACCGAATTAACCGACACCGAAGGATCCCAGGTCACGTTGTTGCTCTTCTGGTACTGCACCACGAGAATCTGATAGCGGATCTGCGGTTTCGGCCGGTCGAGCAGCGCGAGCTCCGCGTCAAAACGTTCTTTCTTTTCCGCGCTCCCCTGATAAAAAACCAGCGTCGGATCCCCGGTCACGCTGAGGTCTTCTTTTGCCACAGACGGCGGCAGATTTTTAAGCAGCTCTTCGCTGGTAATATAACGCAGCCTCACCGCCGTCCCTTCTTCGCCCCTGTCGACCAGCGCCAGAAACTCTTTCAGTTCTCCGTCAAGCCGGTCGTTAACCGCCGCCAGCAAATTGTTTCCGGCGAGTATCTGCACCGCTTCGCTTATATGTTTGGGAAGCATCTTGACGGCGTCTTCCGCCTTGATAAATTTAAGCGCGTACGTTTCCTGTCTAAAACCGGCGGCGCGATCCTCCGCCGTCATAATAAATTCTTCTATCGGGTCCAGCTCCTCGGGCGATCCGCTTAAATACAGCGAATTGGTTTTACCCTGTACTTTGACAAACGAAGAGGCCGCGTAATCGGCGGGCATCAGCGCCGTCAGTTCCGCCGCCTGTAAATAGCGCAGTTCTATCACCCGCACGTCCCGCAGCTTTTTTAAGACGTCGCGCCGCTGCACTTCAAAGACATAATACACGTTGTCCTTTACCGTATAGTCGCTGTTTCCCTGCTCGCATACCAGATGTAAAAGTTCGTCAAAGGTCTTTCCCTCAAAATAAAGATTTTCGATAGCCGTTTCATTTCGCTGTAACAGCGAATATTCCCGCCCCGCCGTTCTAAACAACAACGCCACCACCGCCGAAAAGTTTCCCCGCGCAATCTGCATCGTGTACGTTTCGCCCGACTTCCGTATCGAAGAGGAACCAAGGCGGCTTGCCGCGCTGCTCGTCCCTTCGGTCTGCCTTCTTATATAGAAGGCGCTGTTTTCGTTCTGTACCGCGTATTCCGGATATTTTTTGACCGCCAGCTCCAGTACTTCCTGCAGCTTTTGTTCTTTTATAAACAGCGTCACCGTTTGACGGGGCAATTGATCATAGAGTATCGTTACGCCCAGATTCCGCGCGACCGCTTTCAGGAGCGCTTCGATGTCGGTATCTTCGGCAGTCAGCGTAACGGCGTCTTCGCTCCCGCTCACTTCGATACGCGACACGTACCAAATACCGTCCCGTTCTACCGCGTACAGGTGACAGGCTTCGGTAAACCTGGACAACGCTTCGGAAAACTCGCTGTCGCTAAAATGAAAGGTAGCCTGTCCGCTCACCGTTTCGTCAAGAATTACGCTTGTTCCCGCACTGTCCGCCAACGCCAAAAGAATATCCGCTACCGCGCGGTTACGGAAATCCATCGAACGGATCCTCTGCGCGTGTATGTTCGCGATACAGAGCAGAATAAACACCGCCAGTAGGGATCGCCCTTTCATGCAATCCCCCGGAATACCTCGGCGGGAATAAAAGCCGCGGCCAGCGCGCCGGCCGCGAGGCAGGGCGCAAAGGGAATTCGTAAGCGGCGCCCATCCTTCCTTCCCTTCACCATAACGGCGGCGCTCCAGTAGAGGACGCCCAGTACGCAGGCGGCCAGGAGCGCCGGCATAAGCCGCGCGCAGCCGGTATAATACCCGATCACGGCGGCATACTTTACATCGCCAAATCCGAGCCCGCCCCGCAGCACATACACGGCAAGGAACAAGCCAAAGGCAATTACGGCGGCAAGCACATGTTCTCCAATTATTTTTGGCGCGAAAACAATATCGTAAATGATTAAGGATACGCCTAACGCGGCAATTAACAGATCGGGTATACGAAATTTTTTAATATCGATGATTGCTATGGGAACGGCGAACGCCGCAAATAACGCCTCAGTCACGGACCCGCTCCGGCGGCGCTCTTTTTTTTAATTCTTCGTGACTTCACGCTGTCCTTCACCTCAAGTCTCGATTATCGTGCCCCCTTTTTCGCTTTTTGTCAAGAGATTTTGCAAGAAAAACGTATTATTCTCTGAAAGATTTACGACAGCTCCCTTTGGCACACCCTCCCCTCGGTTGTTTTTGTAAGACTGCGTATTCTGTAGCGTTTCCTTCCATAAAACAGTCAGGCCGGTGGATCAGTGTTTTTCCCCTCGGGGGGGACTAGGGGGAGGTCTGTGAGCCCCTGGCCACCTTTCTTTGGGGGAAAAACAAGGTTGGCCTGGGGTTCATGGTTGGCTTAGCTCCTGCCATAACTGCCCGGTATCTATCGGGTTCATTTAGAGGTGTCCTATGATTTTCACTAACGAAAAACGGTTTTACTCCCCGCAGTTTTCCGCGTTCGCTTCGATTTCCGTCCGCCGTCTCGCCTGGGCTCTTGGCGAGTCCATGCCCGCCGCCGTGGATATTATGATTAGGCTTCTGCCGTCGGCGTCCTCGATATTGGCCTGTACTGTGTTCCGGGAACAGAGACTGGAGAGGTTACCCGCTCATCAGCCGTTATTTTCCGGGGGTCGGCAATGATTTTGATTTATCTCCCGTGTTACCTTGTCCCTTTACAAATCACTGACTTTAGATTATACTCAATATGAGTTTAGTAAATACTAAAGTATATTGCAAGGGCTGTCAATGTCGGGAGAAGCGGAACGGTACAATTTTATCAGGGAAAAGTCGGGCCTGTCCAAAAAGGGCTTTGCCGAAAGCCTGGGGCTTTCCGTCTCCATGAACTGGCAGATTGCCACAGGCCGCCTTAAACTGCCTCGTGACCTTCTGGACCGTCTGGCCGATATGCATAATGTCAATCTGCACTGGTTCCTCATGGGGAAGGGGCCTTCCGGTCTTGAAAATGACACCGTGGAGATTGAACTCCTTGACCAGAAAGCCGCCGCCGGATATGGCCGGGATGTGGGGGATTACCCCGAAAGGCGGGTTTTCCAGATACCGGGCTCTCTCATAGCCCCCCACCGACCCGGACGTTTACAGGCTGTTTTTGTGGCCGGGGACAGCATGATAGGAGCCCATATTGCCGATGGGGATATAGCCATTTTCCATCCGGGATTGACCGAAGGCAACGGGATTTTCGTGGTCTCCGTTGGCAATTCCCTTGTGGTAAAGCGGTTAGACAGGGACCCCGTCAGCCAGTCTATCATCTTGATAAGCGCCAACCCGGATTACGAACCCCGCCGTTTCTCCGGACCGGAGACCGGGGACATCAGGGTAGCCGGACGGGTAGTGGCGGTCTATCACAGGGTATAGTGAGGCATAACCGAAATAGGTTATGATGACGGCTCACCGCTTCTTTCCACCTTGGGCTTACCAAAAATAATCCCCCCGGCTCACCAGGAATATTATACATTCTGGAAAAAAAGGCCAAACCCCCGCCAGTTGGCGGAGGTTTGGCGTAAATTTTAATTACTTATTATCCGTATCATTCATCGTCTTCATCAAAAGATAGGTATTCCAATCGAATACGACAGTTGCGGCAGGTTCCGGGTCTTCGAAATGGTCTACCGGGTTATTCAGCATACCCGAAATAGCCTGAGTCTGAGTCAACGGTGTCAGAAGTTCCTGTTGTTGGCGCTTTGCCGCAAATAGTTCCTCGTTTACCATCTTTAGTTTTTCCTGGGCCTTCTCAATCCCCCCAGGCGCTACTTTCATACCGTTTTCGCTCCAGACACGTTCTGAATGGAAGTATAGGTTCGTCCAATACTCTCGTCCATTATACTCTTTCTTGAAACCACCGAGCTTATCAATTTTAAGGGAAAAGGCCGTTTCCGTACTTTTCTGCACCAGAAGCTTGTTACTTTCGTTCGTATTAAAAAACCCAATATTATTCTGAAAATATTTCATCACATTTAAGTGAAACTGTGTGTATTCCCCATAAAGTGCCCGAGAACGAATCCACAAGTTCTTGGGAAGCGGGATGTTGGAAACCTGCAAAGTTTTATCCATAAAATATTCCACAGGGCTCTCCTGAAACCGCTTATACTCGTAGGCGAGCTTCATGCGATGGGGTGATTCATCAAGGCCTCCTGAAAGTGCCTTTTGGAGGTAATTTTCGAGAAGATACACTAAAATCGCATCTTTTTCCGTTAATAGTATTTTTGCAAACCCTTTAATCCTTTCTTCTTTTGGTAGAGGAGGACGGGTAATCAGAATTTTCTGACGCTCCCACATCCCGATATTCTGGTCTGATCCAATATTTGGCAGGTGATTAGTGTTGATTATAAGCTTAAATTCCGGATGATATACGTGGTGGTTTGAGGCAGTGGGCGCGGTGAATGAATCGCCTCCAGTCAGCGTCTTTAACACCGTCGTATTGGGCTTAAATTTGTCCGGGGTCTCATCAATAACAACAAGCCGTTTGGAGCGGTTATAGTAAACCTCTTTTTCCACCTTTTCGGTTGCACTCGTAGAAAATTTTACCGTTGGAATTTTTCCGAAGTACGACCCGAGAAAATCTTCCATGAATTCCAAAAACACACTTTTTCCATTGCGGCCAAGGCCAAACAAAAGATAAAAGTAGTGGTAATAATTCCTACCCGTGAGACAATAAGCCATAATCATAAGTATATAATTAACCATCTCCAGGTCACCGCAGCAAAGCTGATTTAGCAGTAGATCCCACTGGTCCTTCTCTTTCTTTTCTCTCTTGGCCATAATATCTCCCCCCGGTATCCTACCGGTTTATGGCCATTTACACAAACTTTCTTACAGGTCCTATTTTGGAGCCTTTCCATTCAAGCCCCCGCCTTTGGTAGGGGTTGTTGACTTTGCGGGTCTGTTTTCTGCCATGTTAATTGCATGTTTACAAGCTGAAGGTGAATATGATTTGCCATCAGCTTTAAGAAATGTCTCCGCCAAAAATTTTTCAGTTATAGGCATTTTTAAATCATCCGATAGCCAGTATGCAATATCTTCTAGTCTTCTTACAACACGTTTGCCATCAGGATATAGAAACCCTTCGTTTATAAGTCTTTCAATGTATTCAGGCACTTTTGGAGGAGGTTCATTCAACTCTTTTTTTAAGGCTTCGTTTATAAGTCCAAAAACACATACTATACCTTTTTTTATGTTGTCATCATTTTCCTTGCTTAGTTCCTTCATTAAAAAAAGACCTCCTTGAAAAAAGCATCAAAATATTTTTCTTTTTTATCAAGCGGCATCGTTTTATATTCCTCCGGCACTATAACCTTTGCCCTTCCCAATGGATTATCGTAAAGAAGAGAATTTTTATAAAGTATTTTCATTTTACTATTTTGTTCTTCAAAATGAATACTGATAGTGAAATTACCAATTACCTTGTTAAAATCTTGGCTAGCCATATCTCACCCTCCAAATAATGATTTCCATTTATATAGCACAAAAAAAATAAACATTCAATACCTGTTGGTAACACTATCATGCAGTTTTTTGCCATCTCCACCCAATTACGCTTCTAATCGTGTAAACTCCAATATATTCCCAAACTCTGCGGCAGCCTCATTCCCGGCCTCCTTGAGTATCCTCGCCGTAACATGGTCCTGATAGATTTTTGCCGCTGCCTTACTCCGGTGACCGGTAACCTTGGCTACCTTGTCTGCTGCCATACGGTCGGCCATTCGGGCAGCGTAGATATGTCGAAAACTGTGAAAATCTATCTTACGGTCCGCTATCTCTATGCCCTTGGGTTTATCGGGCTCGATGTCGGCACGAAGGTAGCGGTACTCAAAATAATGGTTCCGTACCTTGGTTTTTTCTCCTTTCGGGCTTCTTGGGCTTGCCGTCAGTTCAGGTTTGCTCCAATCACCTTCCAAATCACCAAAACTGTTTTTCTCACCCTTAATGACCCAGAGCGGGTTGTTCCCCGCCAACGCCTCTTTAGACCAGCCGAGGGGATTATTTGCCGTCTCTTTTATGACTCGGCGAAGATTCCGCAGAAACAACATTGCAGAACAAGGCTTATCTGGATTTTCGCTATAGAAGATAAAAGGATTTTCCTGAGTCTTCCAAGGGGATTCTTCAAGCAGTTTCAGGAGCAAGCCCTTGACTTCGGGGAGAAGGGGAGCCTTCCGAGGTTCGCCATTTTTGGGACGTTTTAACCCTTCGGTATCAGACCAATTCCACGATACATCGAGAACCTCCTCCTCGATGTTGTCCCGCCGCAATGCCCGGACTTCGCCGCTTCGAATCCCAGTTGTAAGGCTGACCAGAGCAGCGATATAAGCTCGCAATTCTTTCCGGGTTATCCGGTTAAGAGAAATATCAGCGAAAGTGGGCTTCCAATGCCGTTCTATTTTTTGAGAGGCTTCCCGGCAATATCTCCGGGTTATCTGGTGGCCGTGGGCAAACTTGTCCTTGAGGTAGGGAGAACGCTCTAGATCCCAAAACCGGCGTAGGAAGGGGATAAACTTTTCCCGCCCCGGCCCTGTCTTTACTGCCCCAAAATCGACAAGTTCCCGCTCCCGAAGAGCCGAAACTATAGACATAGCCCCCTCGGTATCAAGATCGGTTTGCCTGATTGCTTTGAGGATGGCAGGAAGGTCAGCGGCCAGTTCCACGGGTTTGGGCTTCCGATCCCTGCCCATGGGTACGCCGCTCTTGAGCCACTCGGCTACAACGAGAAGGGCGTCATCCCGGTTCTGGGTCTTGGTGGAACGCCCGCTCAGTTGGATACCTTGCGGGGTTATCAGTCTGGCATAGTAAATGCCGTTACGCCTATAAAAATTAAACCGGCGCATGATTTCAACTCCTCCCAGAGCATGAGGCATATATATGCCTTTGCTACACTCTGTGCTACAGAAAATTGAATTATCATTAACGCCGGTTTTCCGGTAGTTCATAATTCCTTGTAATACAAGGAATTACGTTCCATCTCCTAGGGGAGTCGAACCCCTGTTGCCGGGATGAAAACCCGGTGTCCTAACCACTAGACGAAGGAGACAAATAAGTGGTCCATTTACTCTATAAAAAAAACCGGTTATTGTCAATTGCATCGGGAGGATACATCAACGGCCGTCACTATCCGCGAGAATCGCGAAGGTCCCCTTGACGCGGAATCGCTCTGCGCCATACTGGAAGACTCGGTATCACAATCACTTGGCTCGTACGAAAAACGCGGGGCGCAGCTTGATCTGGTCCGTTTTATGGCGGACGCGTTCAACAACGATCTTATCGCCGCCGCGGAAGCGGGTACCGGGGTCGGCAAATCGTTTGCCTATCTGCTGCCGGCCGCGGAGTTTAGCGCAAAAACAGACGAACGGGTTATTGTTTCTACGGCAACCATTACGCTCCAGGATCAGCTTTACCGCAAGGATATTCCCCTTATCGCAAAGGCGCTTGACCGCGATCTTAAAGCGGTGCTTGTCAAGGGAAGGGGAAATTATCTGTGCCTGCGGCGGCTGGAAGACTCCCTGCGCGAGGCCTCCCTTGACCGCGAAGAAAACGACGCATTGGCGGCGCTGGCCCGCTGGTCAAGCTCCAGCGCCGAGGGGAGTTTTTCCGAACTGGAGCATCCGCCCCCGGACGCCCTGTGGGCCCGCGTTTGTTCCGAATCCGATTCATGCATGAGTTTTCAATGTCCGCACAAGGCGGAATGTTTTTATTTCCGTCTGCGGCAGCGGGCGGAAGAAGCGCGCCTGCTGGTGGTGAACCATCATCTGCTTTTTGCGGATCTTTCGGCCCGTATGCGGGGAGCGGGTTACGAAACCCAGGTGGTGCTGCCGTTCGCGTCACGAATCATTTTGGATGAAGCGCACACCATAGAAGGAGCGGCGACGGCGTTTTTTTCTGATGAATGGAGCCGCTTTTCCATTCAGCGGAACAGTACCAGGCTCTATCGAAAAAACCGTTTTTCGGAATCGGGCCTGTTGATCCGCGCGGCGGCCTTTTTGCCGTCATTCGTCAAAAAAAACAACGCGTCAAAAAGCGTACTGCCCAAAAAAATAACCGGCCTCTTTAAAAAAACGGCGGAATGGGCGGAAAAAGCAGAGGCCGCCGCACTAAGCTACTACGGCGAAGAAGGTATCGGACGCCTTGTTCCCGCCCGCGATGAATTTCTGGTAAAAGAACTGTTCCCGCTTTTGGAAGCGCTGCGGGGCAGCCTTCACAAAATAAATGAAACCATACAAACATTTTTGGATGAAGCGGAAGAAGAAAATATTCAGGAAAATACAATATGGGAATTAAAAGCGGTTCGCGGGCGGCTTTTAAAAACCGCCGATCTGTGCGCGGCGTTTATCGATTACCGTAACGACAGCGAACGTGTGTTTTGGATAGAAAAAACCGAAACCAGCATACACTGGAAAGCCGCGCCCGTCGATTTGGCGCCGCTTTTAAAAGAGGCGCTTTTTGACGCAAGCTCGACCGTGGCTGCGGTTTCCGCGACGCTTGTTCCGTTTGAATACTGGAGCCGCCGCACCGGAGCGCTGAGTGCCGGCAGGGAACTGGTCACGGCCTTTTTTCCTTCGCCGTTCCCCTTTTATAAAAACGCCCTGCTTGCCGTTCCCGATGACGCGCCGCTTCCCGGCGAAGCGTCATACCAGGATTTTGTCGACACGGCGGTAAAGGATTTATTATGTACGTCCTGCGGTTCCGCGCTGGTGTTGTTTACTTCGTACCGGTCGCTTCAATCGGCGTACGCCGCCTGCGCGGAAGATTTGGAAGCGGCGGGAATTCCCTGTTTTAAGCAGGGAGACGCGGATCGTTCACGGCTGCTTTCTTTGTTCCTTGAACAAAAAGAAAGCGTTCTTTTCGCGACCGACAGCTTCTGGGAGGGAGTGGACGCGCCCGGTGAAACGCTGCGCATGGTGATTCTGTGCCGGCTTCCGTTCAGGACTCCCAAAGACCCGATTTACGAAGCCCGCCGCGAAAAACTCGAAGCGCAGGGACTCAATTCATTTACCGAATACTCGCTGCCCGAAGCGGTAATGAAATTCAAACAGGGTTTTGGCAGGCTTATTCGCGGCAAAACCGATTATGGCGCGGTAGTGGTGCTGGACAGGCGGATTATTTCCATGTGGTACGGCAGGGCGTTCCTTCAGGCGCTGCCGGAAACAAAAACACTGATTGGAAACCATGACGAAGTAGTGCGCGGAGTAGAGCGTTTTCTCTTCCCGTAGGCCGGCCGAGCCGCGCCAACAACCAAATTCGCAGACCGCGCCACCGCGCAGCAGGACTGACCTTTAGGTCAGCAGCCTGGGCCGCCCACATTCGCAAGCCGCGCCACCGCGCAGCGGGACTGACCTTTAGGTCAGCAGCCAGCAAGCCGCGCCAACAACCAAATTCACAGGCCGCGCCACCGCGCAGCAGATCGGGGATTGACCTTTAGGTCAATCCCGCCTGGTACCGTTCAAGCGCGGAGGCCAGCGTGATGCCGCTCAGGTATTGGTCCAAAAGCACGGTAATATCCGACCATACATTGTGGGCGGCGCAGCGGCGCGGGACAAGGGCGCAGGCCTTGGCGTTTTTGTCACAGTCGGTTACATCAAGCTCCTCTCCCGCGGCGACAAGCACTTCCTTGACGCTGATATGGTCCAGCGGTTTGGCAAACAAAAAGCCGCCGCCCGGCCCCCGTATTGATTTTACAATACCGGCCCTGCGGAGCTTAAAAAAAATTTGTTCCAGAAAGACAGAAGATATCGCCTCTTCCTCGGAAAGCTGGTTTATCGATATGGGTGTTTCGCTGTTTTGATGGCCCGCCAAAGCCAGTGACGCACGCAGAGCATAACGTCCTCGGGTTGTAATTCTCACGGCTACCTCGCGCTAATTTGCTCATTGTACAACGGGCGGGACAAAAAATACTAGACGCGTTTAGTCAACAACCCGCCGCCGGGTCTATTGACAAGCAAAGCCGTCTTATAGTATGCTCATAGAAATTCGTTTATCAAGAGGAGCATATCATGGCCCAGGCCAGTAAGAACTCGCGTACAACCAGCGCCACGCAGAAATTTTTCTGTTCCTGCGGGGGCGAAGTCAAAATGAAGACTGTGTTTGAAAACGGCAAGGTTAAAAACCACGCGGAATGCGAAAAATGCAAACGGGTCGAGCGGCGGCCTTCGGATTTTAAGTAAGGGGAATTTTTTGGCAGGCAAAATAACATCCGCGGAAAAGCGGCACCGTCAGAGCGAAGAACGCAGACTGCGGAATAAATCGGTAAAAAGTTCGGTACGAACCAGCGTTAAGCAATTTGTCGCGCTGGTTCGAAAAAAAGACGAAAAGGCAGAAGCCGCTCTTAAAGAGATGATCAGCAAACTTGATTCCGCCGCCCGCAAGGGAATTATCAAGAAAAATACGGCGGCGCGTAAAAAGTCGCGCATGCAGCGGCTCTATAATACCGTAAAAAGCGCCCAATAGTTCGCGCTGATCCCATATATGAGCGATAAGGTCAGTATGGCAGAAAAAAAGTATACAAAAGCTGAACTCATTGACGAAGTATACGGGCGTACCGGCATTAATCGCAAGGATATTAGGGTCGTTCTTGACCTTCTTGTCGGCGGAATTAAAGACGCGCTGGTTAAAGAAGCGGTTGTGGAACTGCGCGGCTTTGGCACCTTCGAAACACGGATCCGCAAAGGCCGGAGCAAGGCGCGAAATCCCCGCACCGGGGAATCCGCTTCAAGCCCTTCGCACGGAATTGCGGCGTTCAGGCCGGGCCGCGAGCTAAAACAGGCCGTCTGGAATCTTCCCTCGCTCAGCGAGTGAACAGTGCGGAGCTTTTTTCTCAATACGGCGGTGGTCCTGTGCGGTTCGCTGCTTTTCGCCCTTTCGTTTCCCAATCCCCTTTTTTATAACGGCCTTGGCTTCTGCGCCTTTTTCGCGCTCGCCCCTGTTGTGTTTGTCATCTGCCGGAACGGTATTGTTTCCTGTATTGCCTGGGGCGGCCTGTACGGCTATGTTTCCTATCTTTTGTTTAACCATTGGCTTGTTTCGTTTCATCCGCTCGCGGGATTTTTTGCCGGCGGCATCTTTTTTTTCTATCTGTCCGTGCTCTTTCCGCTCATGAAGCTTGCCCACCTGGGCTTTCCCAAACGGGGCTTTATCCTTATGACGCTGATCTTTCTGGCCTATGAATATGTCCGTACCCTTGGTTTTCTGGGATATTCCTACGGTATTTTGGCCTATACCCAAT
This sequence comes from Treponema sp., assembly GCA_031267675.1. GTDB lineage: Bacteria > Spirochaetota > Spirochaetia > Treponematales > Breznakiellaceae > JAIRYT01. The sequence goes on from JAIRYT010000089.1 coordinate 28,382, forward strand.
GGCGTTTTATCCCGCTTATTCAAATCGCCTCGCTCTGCGGAGTCTGGGGCGTGTCGGCCCTGGCGGCGTTTCCGGGGGTTTTGACCGGATGGGTTTTGGCCCGGGTCAAAGACGGAACGTGGAAAACGGGCGTAAAATACGCCGCGGCGCCCGCCATGGTTTTTTGCGTCGTATTCGCCGCTGCGCTTGTCTATGGCGCCGCCGTAGAGGGCGCTTACCGCGCGGAATTCCCCTCCGCCAAAATAGCCCTGATACAGCCGAACAATGATCCCTGGAAAGGCGGAATTTATGAATATCGTAAAAATTTTGCGGCCCTTACCGAATTATCGGACGCCGCGCTCAGGGCGGAACCCGCCGCCGATCTGGTTGTATGGCCCGAAACAGCCTTTATCCCGCGTGTCTACTGGTATCTTACCTACCGGGAAGGGAATTACTACCCGCTGGTCAAGGAACTTGTCGACTATCTGGCCGCAAAAGAGACGGCGTTCGTCATTGGCAATGACGACGGCCGCCGGGAAGTAGGCGCAAACGGCGTGTGGGAGGATGTCGACTATAACGCCGCGCTGTTTTTTGAAAAAGGCGACATCAGCGGGGTATACCGGAAAACGCATCTGGTACCCTTTGCCGAATATTTCCCCTATACGGGAGGCCCGCTCGGCATGGTCCGGCGCGCCCTGGAAGAAGACACTCATTTTTGGAAGCCGGGAACAACGCCCGTCGTATTTGAGCTGGCCCGCGCGGACGGCCCGCTCAAATTCTCCACTCCCATTTGCTTTGAAGATACCTTTGGATACCTTTCCAGGGATTTTACCCGCGGGGGGGCGCAGCTTATTGTAAACCTTTCAAACGACGCATGGTCCGCCAGCCTGTCCTGCCAAATGCAGCACCTGGCGACGGCCGTTTTTCGGGCGGTGGAAAACCGCCGCTCCCTGGTCCGCGCTACTACCACCGGCCAAAGCTGCGCCATTGACCCGCTGGGCCGTGTTATCGCAAAGGCCGAGCCGTTTACGGAAACATTCCTTACGGTGGAAGTTCCCCTTGTTGATTCGCAAAGCCCCTATACCCGCCTGGGCGATGTTTTGGGACAGGGCTTTGCCCTTGCCGCCCTTGCGGGACTTGCCGCCGCCATCTTGCACATACCGGGGCAAAGAAGTATACTAACCAAGGATGAACACGCGAAAAAAAATACTCGTCATTGACGACGAGACAATAAATCTTGAATTTTTTGATGTTATGCTTTCCAAGCTTGGTTTTGTGGTCGAAATGGCCGAAAACGGCGAAGACGGCCTTGAAAAAGTAAAAAAATTCCTTCCCGATCTGATAATTCTTGATAATATTATGCCCAAAATTTCCGGCTGGGAACTAACCAAAATCCTTAAAAGCGATCCCAAGTACCAGGAAATTCCCATTATCATGCTGTCCGCGCTGGATGACGTAAAAGACAAAGTTGAAGGATTTGAGATGGGGGTTGACGATTATATCACCAAACCTTTCAACTTTTCGGAAGTGCTGGCGCGGATTCGGGCGGTGCTAAGGAACCGGGAACTCTATGCCCAGATTGTGGCGCGGGAATCGCGGCTTTCCCTGGCCGAAGAATTAAGCGTTGACATGAGGCAGAATGTAGGGGATTTTGTTCACGCGATGGATGAACTGGATGAGACAATCGCCCAGATAAACAGCCAGGGAAAGAACTCCGGAAATTTTGCCGCGCTTTTAAACGCGCTCCAGGAAAAAACCCAGGTAGTCCGCAAGAATATTGCCGGTCTTGACGCGCGCATTGAGCGTACCATGACCGAATGGGAAAACCTGAAAAAAAATGAAATCGGCCTTAATATACTGGAAAAACAAATACGCCGCCCGGCGCATCAGGATATGGAATGAGGGGAAAGCGGAAACAGGGCAAGTCAAAGGTAATCGTACTGGGAAACACCACAAGCTTTGAGGGCTTCCTGCGGTTCAAAGACACCCTTTGCATACAAGGCAGGTTTCGTGGTACTATTGAGGCGACGGGCGCTCTTATCGTAGACCGGAGTGCGGTGGTCGAGACCGACCATATTTCGGTAACATGCCTTACCGTCCACGGATCGGTAAGCGGTCAAATCCGCGCGGTAGACAAGATTGACATGCTCAGCGGGGCTGTCGTCAGGGGTGATGTAGCCGCTTCGCGGCTTCGTATTGCGGACGGGGTGCTGTTCGAAGGACAGTGCAGCATGACGGGGACCGACCGGGAAGTGGAAATTTTCTCGCGCCCGACCGAAGAAATCAGAACAGATTTACGGCGTTAGGCCGTTTAAAATACCAGGTAGTTTTTTCCTGCGTTAATTTGCAAGTGAACAGGATCTGGAAAACGGAAACAGAAGAATATTCTACCGGAGTGGAATTGATCCGCTTTTTAAAACAGCGCTCGCTGCGGATCGCCGCCGCGGAATCCTGTACGGCGGGGCTTGCCGCGGCTTTACTGGCGGACGTCCCCGGCGCTTCCGGGGTGTTTTGGGGCGCGTTTGTGTGCTATACGGCGGGCGCAAAAACAAGTATGCTTGGCATAGAATCCGCCGTCCTTGAAAAATACGGACTGGTGAGCGCCGAATGCGCCGGGGCAATGGCTCTGGGCGCGCTTAAAAAAAGCGGCGTAGACGCGGCTTTTTCGATAACCGGTCTTGCCGGCCCCGGGGGGGACGGATCGCAAACCCCGGTGGGAACAGTATGGATCGCAGGCGCGCTTAAAGGAAAAGTGGATGCCGTAAAATATCATTTTACCGGCCCCCGGAATGAACTGCGGCAAAAAGCAGCCCGGACGGCGCTGGAACAAATACTTAAAAAACTAAAACAGGAGTATAGGTAATGCCCTATGTTAAGAAAATCCGCGCGGTAAAAACAAATGAACAATCGTTTTTTGACGAAGGATCGGGAAACGCGGAAGACGGAAGCAAGGTTCAACCGCGAAAAAACGCCCGGGAAGAAGGCTTTCAGGAAAGTCCGGCGGCTGTTTCGCCTAAAGGACCGGCGGCGGAAAACGGGTTTTTTCCCAAGCTTCCCTCCATGCCCGACATTTACGGGAAACCCGAGCCTCGGGCCGGAGAAGAAAACGTAAAGCCCCGGCTTTCGATCAACGAACTTATCCGGCTCAATATGGTAGATCTGCGGGAACTGGCCACCGCCTACAATATTAACCACGATGACATGATGGCCCTAAAAAAACAGGAAATTGTTTTTTCGATCCTTAAGGCGCATACCGAGCGCGGCGGCATTATTTACGCGTATGGTTCCCTGGAAGTATTGCCCGACAGTTACGGATTTTTACGCAGTCCGCAAAATTCCTATCTATCCGGGCCCGACGATATTTACATCAGCCCCGCGCAGATTAGGCTCTTTGCCC
>JAIRYT010000016.1 GCA_031267675.1 Treponema sp.
CTATACGGCGTTGACGTACACCTTTTGCCGGTTTCTGCATGAAAACTGGGAGGCTTTTATCCTCTTTGTCTGGGGAGACGAACCTGACGGGTGATACTTTGAATTGCTGCCTTTTTGGAGGAACTTATTGACAGAATTTGATCTGTCTGGTATTGTATACTATATGAATTCCATTGAAATATTTGCCGGTGGTGGCGGTCTTGCCCTTGGGGTAAAGGACGCGGGTTTTTCTCATGCAAGTCTTATCGAGTGGGACACCGATTCCGCGAAAACATTGTATCACAACTACAAAAATTTTGGCTTTGATAATGAGCAACAATGGATATTTAATGATGATATACGCAACATATCTTTTTCAGAATACTCCGATAAAATCGATCTTTTAAGCGGCGGCCCGCCCTGCCAGCCGTTTTCTATCGGTGGGAAACATAAGGCGTATAATGACACACGGGATATGTTTCCAGAGGCGGCAAGGGCGCTTAATGAAATCAGGCCGAAGGCTTTTATTTTTGAGAATGTTCGTGGCCTTTTGCGGAAAAATTTCGCGAAATATTTTGGGTATATTATTTTACAGCTTACCTATCCTGAAATACAGAAGAAGCAGGATCAAACGTGGTTACAGCATTTGGAACAATTAGAAAAATACCATACCAGTACAAATGAAAAAAGTATCTATTACAATATAGTTTTTAGACTTGTGAACGCGGCTGATTATGGTATTCCGCAGAAGCGGGAGCGTGTTTTTATTGTTGGATTTAGAAATGACATAAATGGGAAATGGCATTTTCCCGAAACGACCCATTCAGAAGAAGCCCTGCGTTACAGTAAATATGTTACAAAAGAATACTGGAAAAAACATTCATTGAAATATAACAAAAAAACCGCCGATAAAAATGTTGCCTTGTTTGCTTTTGATAAAAAACCCTGGGTTACGGTCAGAGACGCGATAAGCGATCTTTCAAATCCAAAAAACGGCAATGATTATTATAATCATAAACTCCAGCAGGGCGCCAAACAATACGCGGGGCACACCGGCAGTTTATTGGATGAGCCGTCAAAAACAATAAAGGCGGGAGCCCACGGTGTACCGGGCGGTGAAAATATGATAGTCCTTGACGATGGCACCGTTCGTTATTACACCGTCCGCGAAGCGGCGCGGGTACAAACATTTCCTGATGATTATTATTTTCCCTGTTCATGGACTGAAAGCATGCGGCAAATTGGTAACGCCGTTCCGGTAAAATTGGCGGCGCTAGTCGCCGATTCTGTAAAAAGAACGTTATATTCCTCTAAACGGAGCAATAAAAATAATGGATCTGATACCTTTTAATCCTCTTGATAAAAGAAATCTCGCGACAAGCATTGCCGATACCATATTTGAACAGGAAGTACACCCGTTAAGCGAGTTACAGCCTTTTAACGGGGCGGGTATTTACGCGATTTATTATAAAGGTGATTTTCCACTTTACAAAAATATGACCCTAAAAAACAAAAATGAATTTACCCAGCCGATTTACGCTGGGAAAGCGGTTCCCGAAGGGGCGCGAAAAGGCGGTCTTTGTTTAGATGTTCCAATCGGGGACAACCTATACAAACGGTTAAACGAACACAGAAAATCTATTGTGTCCGCGAATAATTTAGACATAAAAGATTTTTATTGCCGCTTCTTGCTTGTCGATGATATTTGGATACCTTTAGGCGAGTCTTTATTGATAGAAAAAACCAGGCCGCTTTGGAATGTTGTTGTTGACGGTTTTGGCAATCATGATCCCGGCGGGGGGCGTTATAAACAGCAAATGTCCGCGTGGGACACAATCCACCCCGGCAGAAATTGGGCAACAAAATTGCAAGGCGGAAAATCGAAAGACGAAATTACCCAAGAGATAATTAATTTTCTCGCATGAAAGAACTAAAGACATAACACGCAAAATTATATCAGCTATTAAAAGTAAAGACGTTCCCGGAATTTTTTTTAGAAAAACGTTGTGGAAACTGGGAATACGGTATAGGAAAAACGTTAAACTTTTTGGCAAGCCTGATATAGCGATAAAAAATACAAACTGCAAAACGGTAGCCGTCCGGATCTTTCACCGTCATGAGGCAGCGAAGAGCGTCTTCAAAACCCTGAACGGCCAGAACAAGGCTGCTTTGTATCCTTGTCGCTTTCATTGCAGAATTGTAATTCCTGCTGTAAATACGCCAATTCGGCAAGTACGAGCGTCCGGGGATCTATTGTAACCTGAACCGGCCGATTTCGATCTGGAAAGCGGAAGCGATACGGGCAAATGCCGGAATTTCCATCGGGCGCATCCGGCCAAGCGCCGGACCGGGCTTTCCAGGGCTCCGCGCTTTCGCGCTCCGGCCTCCTCGAACTGCCCCTTTGGGCCAGTCCTGCGGTGGCGCGCTTCGCGCCCCTTCCAATCCCTTGCGCGTCCCCTGAGTAAAACATATATGGCAAAAGCTGCCGGAAAAACGACAAACTACAGGCTGGGCTATTATTTCCCTGCGTGAACAGACCCGGCGGACAACGTTAGTTTTTCCCGCACGAGTTCGCCGATGATTTCAGCGGGACTTTTGTTTCCTGCCTGGGCTTTGGTTAAAAGATAATCCCTGGAGAGCTCATCAAGCCCCAGAAGATGGAGTTCGCGGCGGCTTATAAAGCCTGAACCGTTCGGGCCGAGTTTGGGTGTAGTTTTTGTCCACAATTCGTCAAGAGCGTCGTATTCTTCTTCAGTTAAATCAGGCATAGTTACTCCCATTATTGAGCAGAGCTAAAAATTTGTCCGGGCACTTCATGGCATGAAATACCTTTACTGTATCATCATCAATGACATTGTATAAGATTTCAATCAGGTTGGCATTGCGATCGAAACCGATAAGCAGGTTCTTGTCTATAAGCGGCCCATCCTCTATGATGGAGTCATATTTACGTGTCTTAAACGCGTGGCGAATGTCTGCTTCGGTACATCCATGTTTAAAGGCTGATTGACTATATAGTATGTCAACGTCCATATCCTGACTATAACGCCCCCGCCGGGGGAAGGCAAGGCTTCTTTCTTCCTCGTTCGATTTTCCGGCTTTGCGGTAAAAATGCGGTTTTTTACCGGTTTCCCAGCGAATTGGCGAGGGTCAGCACGACCTGGCGATCCTTTACATTCAGGCGTTCGACCGCCCGGACTATTTCCCGCACATCCCGGGGAAGGGAGGAAAGACCCCGCTTTTGTCCGGTTTCACTGCCGGTAACCAGATACTCAACGGACACCCCCAGGGCCCGGGCAATGCTGAAAGCCGCCTCCACCGAGGGGGTATAGCCGTGGACCCCCAAATAGCTGTCCAGCGTCTTTTTTTTTACACCCGACCGGGCGGCCAGTTCCTTTACCAGCATATTTGAATACTGCAGTTGGGATTTTAAATTTTCCCTGAACCCCATATAACAAAAATACGATAAAACTCGTATTAAATACTTGACATTTACCAATATACTGGGTATTCTTGTTTCATAATACCAGTATATTGGTATTAAGGAATGAGAGGATATGGATTTTATGGGAATTTTCACGGTCGATTTTTGTAAAAAACCGTTTTACCTGACACTTTGCGAGGCGGGGAAAACAGGGCGAAGTAGAATTCTCTATCATCAAGGAGATTTGTTTATGAAAAAAATGATCCGTCCCGTAATTGCGGTTTTTTGCGCCGCCGTTCTGATACTGGTTTCCTGCGACTTCCCCCAGGGAGCGGGAAGCGACGGCAATCTTACGGTCGTTCTTCCCGGCGGGAACTCCGGCCGTTCGGCCCTGCCTAATTCGTTTATTTCCACCCTGCGCTACATAATAACGCTGATCGGGCCGGGGGGAACCATTGAACAGGAGTCGGCGGGCGGCAGCGTTACTGTTTCCGTGGAGCCGGGGGAGTGGACCATTACAGTAAACGCCTACGATTCCGCCGTCCTGACAGGAACCGGGGGCGAAACGGTAACTGTCGTTCCGGGAAAGCCCGCTTCGGTAAACATCAAAATGACGGTCGATCCCGCCTATGAAGCGGCGCTCCCGGTTTTATACATCCACAACGAGGCGGACCTGAGGCATTGCATAACCGCATACGGCGGGTCGGGCAAAACGTTCCGTCTGGAAAACGACATAAGCGTCAGCGGACTCCCGGCGGGTACGCTTGGTACCGGAACAACCCTTGACGGTCAAGGCCACACCATTACCCTTGCCATCAATGTTGATGACAGCCAGGCCGGACTTCTGGGGCAGAATTCCGGTACGGTTAAAAATCTGCGGCTGGCGGGGACGGTATCGGCGGCCTACTCCTTGGCAACTTCCAGCGCGGGGGCGGTGGCTGGAATGAACACCGGCTTCGGAACCATCAGGAATGTGCGTTCCACCGTAACGGTTACGGCGAGTAACTATAGCACGGCCGATCTCTACACCGGCGGCATTGCCGGAGAAAACGATGGGACCATCGAAAACTGTTCTTCGGGCGGGAACGTAATCTCCACCACGACTGGTGCAATGCTACATACCGGCGGTATCGCCGGGATAAACAGCGGCTCCATTACCCAATGCTACGCCTGGGGCAATATAACCTCCAGTAATTCCGGTAATGACGGACGGACCGGCGGCATTGCCGGGAACAATTTCGCCGGCGCATCGATTACCATGTGCGCAGCCCTCAACAGCGAAGTCCGTAACGGCAGCCCCATTAATAATCAGGGCCGGATCGCCGGTGCTGACAGCGGTACACTTAGCGGCAACTTTGCATATGACCTTATACGGATCGGCACTCAGACTGGAGCCGTTACCAGCGGCGTAGGCCCCGCCGCAATTAACGGAGCGGCTCTATTCGGCTCGGCGCTGGCGACGCCCGGTTCAACATCAAAAGCACTGTGGACAGGCGATCCTACGCAGTTAAACTGGCCGTCACTCGAGCCGGGCCCCTCTGCCGGCGAACCCGTATCCCCCGCATCTCCCTGGTTTTGGGGGAATAGAACCATCGCCATCCCCCCTAATGGTATTGGGGGCGGCTTAGCAACGGCCTACGTCCCGGCCCTGTGGTTCGAGTGAGCGGCATGAAAAAGTCCGCGAATTACGCGAATTACGAATTACCCCGAATTCATTCGCGCGCATTCGCGTCCATTCGCGGACACTCTTCCTGTTTTTTTGCGGCGTACCGGCGGCATAAAAAAGAGGTCCGTGATTGGCAACGAGGAATTTTTAACCGCCAGGTCGAAAAAGTCGAAAAAGTTTTTGGGAAGGGTAAAACGGTGTACGAAAGCTTTTCTTCCCTTATTTTACTTCTTTGACTTGTTCGACTTCGAGGTAAATTTCTTTTCGGCGGTTAATACTTGACTTTTCCGGTATTTAGTATTGAGATCAAAGGGACAAAGGAGACGTATATATGAAGAACAAGCTCCGCCTTATCGTAAAATTGCTTTTGGCAGTTCTGATACTGGTTTCCTGCAATCTGCCCCAGGCGGGCGGCGATGGCAACCTTACGGTCGTTCTTCCCGGCGGGGACCGGAACGCGCGCTCGATTTTGTCCGATACGTTTACGCCCACCCTGCGCTATGTGGTAACCCTTACGGGGCCGGGAGACGCTATCGAGCGGGAAGCGGCGGGCGGCAGCGTTACCCTTTCTGTACCGGCGGGGACCTGGACCGTTACGGTCAATGCCTACGACGGCGGTACTCTGGTAGGGACGGGGACGGCGGTAACAACCGTCGTTCCGGGGCAGCCGGCCTCCGTCAGCATCAAAATGACGGTCGATTCCGCCTATGCGTTGAGTCAGACGTTGTTTTACATCCATAACGAAGCGGACCTGCGGCAGTATCTGTCCAGCTACGCCGGCTTGGGCAATGCCCTGCTGGAAAACGACATAACCGTCAACGGCGCTCCGGCGGGCGATCTTGCCGCAGGGGCAACCCTCGACGGGCAGGGCCGTACCATTACCCTTGCCATCAACGCTGATGACGGATTTGGCAATGCCGGCCTCCTGGGAGTGAACAACGGTACGGTTAAAAACCTGCGGCTGGAAGGGACGGTATCGGTAACATACAACACATCTGTTACTATCAGCGTGGGCGCGGCGGCCGGAAGGAATACCGGAATCATCAGGAACGTGTCTTCCAGAGCGGCGGTTACGGGGATTGCTGCCGTCAGCCCCGGCGCCATGTACACCGGGGGCATCGCGGGATACAATCGCTTAACTGCAGCAATTATTGAGGACTGTTCCTCGGGCGGAGCTATAACCGGCAATTCGATTGGGATGGCCCCGATGGTCGGCGGCATCACCGGATACAACGACGGCAGCACCATCAACCGCTGTTACGCCTGGGGCGGGGTAAGCGCCGATCTACCAAATGCATCGACGGGCGGCATCGCCGGATATACTAACAGCAGCGGAACCATCACCAACTGCGCGGCTCTCCACAGCAAAATCGATAACGGTGGGGATATCCCTTTTAATCCTTTGGGCCGGATAGCGAACGGCAGCTTTGGCATCGGCACTACCAATAACTATGCGTATGCGGATATGGCGGTCGGTTATTCCGGTGTAGCTGCCCCCGGAGTCATAGGTGATAACAATGGCGCGGACATAACCGCAGCGCTGACATCACCCGGTTCAAGCTCATGGTGGACAGGGACGCTGAACTGGTCCGTTGCGCTCAGTAAAGCCGCCGCCAGCGAAACTTCCCCCTGGTATTGGAGCAAAACCATCGCCATCGAAGAAAACCCCGTTAACCTGGGTCCCGTAGGGCCGGTCTATGTCCCAGCCCTGTGGTTTGAATAGGAACGTATGAAAAAGTCCGCGAATTGCGCGAATTACCCCGAATCCATTCGCGTCCATTCGCGAACACTCCTCCTGTTTCTCTTCTTCCAGTTATTTGCGCCGTTCCTCTCCGCCCAGACGGCGGCGGAACTGGAGCGGCTTCTGGACGCGAAAGAAACCACCTACGGGGACGCCGCGTATTTTACCCTGGCGTCGGCGCTGGAAAACCCGCCCGACCGTCCTCAGGCGGCCTTTGCCCTGGCCCGGGAAAACGGCTGGCTCCCGGATAACGCCGCGCCCGAAGCTTCCGTCACCCTGCGGGATCTTTCCCTCCTTATGATAGAGGCCTTCGGCCTTGAAGGGGGTCTTTTATACCGGGTCATTCCGGGGCCCCGGTACGCCTACCGGGAAATGACCCGGCGGGGCTTTATCGAAGGCCGCGCCTATCCGGGTTTTACCGTTTCCGGCGAAAAGTTCCTGCAAATCCTGGGAAACGTTCTTTCCCGTACTGGGGATGATCCGCCGCCCGCTCCCGCTTCCGGGGAGGCCGTAGCATTCGAAGAAACCGAAACCAACATTGTTATAGAAGATACCGCCAGGGGCAGGACGGTGCGGCTCCTTAACGCGGTCTATTTCGAGGCGGACAGCGCCGTCCTTATCAAAGGCTCCCGCTCCGTTCTGGATGAACTGGGGGCGCTGCTTGCTTCCCGGCCGGACGCGACGGTAACGTTACGGGCCTACACCGCGCCCTACGGCACCCGGGAGGGGCGGCTCGCGGTTTCGCGGAACCGGGCCGGTTTTTGCCGGGACTATCTGCAAAAAACGTACCGCGTAGAGTCGGGGCGCATCCAGATTGAACTGTACGGCGCCGATCAGCTTCCCGAATGGGGCCGGGGACCTGACGGTAGTTTTGTCGCGGTAGAATCCTTCCGCTGTGTGGAGTTTATCCTTCATGAATAACAAAGCGGCAGGCAAATTCGCAAACGCGGCGGGGGGATCGACCTTTAGTTTACTCCTGTGCGGGCTTTTGTTTTTCGCGGCCCTGCCGGTTTTCGCCCAGGATTTTGGCCTGGTGGTGCGGCAGAACGCCGTTATCGGCGACGATGACGGATCCTATGTCGAGTATACGGGAACAGTCCTGCCCTGGTTTGCCGCGCCCCTGGGCGACAACGCGGATCTGTATCTGTCGGGCGGGCTTTCCGCCGAGTACGTTGACGAGGAATGGCGGCCCCTGCCGGAAATCAACCGTTTTGAGCTGAGCTATGATCCCCGCCCGGGTCTGCGAATCGAAGCCGGCCGTCTTCCGTTCAGGGAAACGTCCGCCGTTATGGCGGGGCTGTTTGACGGTCTTTCGTTCAGACTAAACGCAGGCGGCGGACGACTCACCGGGGGTGTCTTTTATACGGGGCTGCTCTATAAAAAAGCCGCCCACATTATCATGATCCCGGAAGACCGGGCGGCATACAACGACCGGGACGAGTATTTTGCGTCCCGCCGGCTGGCGGCGAACATTCACTGGGAAAAGACCGGGATTTTTAATACCCGGAACACCCTTTCGCTGCTCGCGGCCGTTCAGTTTGATCTGAACGGCGATGACACGGTGTTTCATTCCCAGTATCTCGAAGCAAAGGCCGGTATTCCCCTGGGCGGAAGGGTCAACGCGGAACTGGGCGGCGTGCTCGAACTGGTTGAAACGGACGAACCGGACGACGCGGCCGGATCAAGTAAAAGCTCCTATACCGCGTTCGCGCTCTCGACCCATATCACGTGGCTGCTTCCAACGGCTCTGGAGGACCGGCTTTCCGCGGGCGGACGGTTTTTTTCAGGCCGCCGGAATGACCAGGGTCCTTTTATTCCCCTTACCCTGCAGACCCGGGGAAGGGTGCTGCGGCCGGAACCGCTGGGGATCGCCCTGCTGGAGACCGTCTATACCGCCGGACTCAGTTCCGGACTTTCCGCGGATCTGTGCGGAACCTATTACTTCCGGACCGACCGGGAGACCTTTCAGCATCCCGGTATAGACTCCCTTTCCCGCTCGCCGCTTTTGGGCGGGGAAGTGTACGGCGGCCTTACCTGGATGCCCTTTTCCGAAGTGTTGCTTTCCGCCGGGGGCGGCGTGTTCCTTCCCCGGACGGGAAACGTATTTACCAGTGACGCGGCGCTTATCTACCGCGTTGAGCTGGGGCTGAGTATTTCATTTTAAGGTGGATGATTATGAAAACGGTATTAAAAACGGCGGTATGTCTGCTGGTTCTAACGGGAACAGGCGCCTTTGCGCAAAGTCAGGCAAGATTTGCCGAAGTGCGGGGCACGGTGGAAATTCAGAATGCGGGTTCGACGGCATGGCGGCCGGTTTCTCCGGGAGACGTTATCGGCAAAAACGCCGTGATTTCCACGGGTTTTAAAAGCACCGCCCTTATTTCAATAGGGGATTCCCGCATCAGTGTCCGGCCCTTAACGCGGCTGACCCTGGAAGAACTGGTCCAGAGGGACGGCGCGGAGAAAACGGACCTGTATCTGCGGACCGGCAGGATCCGGGCGGAGGTAACGCCCCCGGCGGGTCTGCGCGGCGATTTTACCGTACGGTCTCCGTCGGCGACCGCGTCGGTCCGGGGAACGGAATTTGAATTTGACACCGTACACTTAAGCGTTGACAACGGCCGGGTGCTTATGGAAGGAGCCGGCGGGCGGGTATATGTCGACGCGGGACAGCGGAGTTATGTTGACCAGGCGGAACAGCGGCTGGTACCGTCCTCTGAGGCCGAAACGGCGCGGCTTACGCCGGTCCTTGCGGAACTGGCCGGCACCGGCGCCGCGGCCGCCGGCTCCGGACCCCGTGTTGCGGCATCGGCCGCGGTAAGCGTTACGGCGGAGTGGTAATAAGGTTCAATGCCGTCACGTAAAGTATCTCTGGCCATCGCCCTTGGATCGGCGCTGCTCTTTTCGCTTTTGTACCTGGCGCCGTTCTTTACCGCCGCCGAGGCAAAGATATACGATGCCTTTCTTCGCCTTGCTCCCCGCCGGGAACATATCGATAACGTGGTCTTTCTGGACGTGGACGATACCGCCATAGCAAAGGTCGGAGTCTTCCCCTGGCCCCGGCGGATCATGGCGGACGGCCTTCTGTGGCTTAAAGAGTTTAACGCGGAACTGGCCGTTTTCGATATCGAATACATCGACAAAAGCCCCGCCCAGGTGGACGAGGTATACCTTGAAGAAGGGCTGGCCCGGGATTACGACCGGCATTTTTCGGAAATAGGGAGCGCCGCCGCGGATATTCTTGGGGCCGTCGGCTCGGGCTCCATTCCGCCCAAAGAGGCAGCTTCCTATCTTGACGATCTTACGGAACTTATCGGCGCGGAACGGGACGCCCTCTTTCGGGATACCATGAAACTTTCCGGCAACGACGATCTGCTGCTTTCCCGGGCCGCCGCCCTTTTTGGCCGCGCCTGGGGAACCCTGAACCTCCAGGACGGGGACCTTGGCGGGGAACAGGCGGAACGGCGTCCACGCGCGGAAGAGCGCTTTTCCTATAACGTAAAAAACGAGGGAGGCGTCGCCGAAGGAGAAAACGCCGATTTGCTTCCGCCCATCGTTTCGTTCATGGAAGCGGTCAGCGGAGCGGGGTTTACCAACGTGGTTATTGATCCGGACGGTGTCAGGCGGCGTATTTTTTTAACCCAGGAAGTGAAGGGCCGCTGGTATCTGCAGCTTGCCTTTGCCCCGCTCATGGCTTCCTGGGGGAGCCCCGCGATCAGCGCGGAACCCCGCCGCCTGGTTATCCAAAAACCCGGCGAAAAAATAGTTGTTCCCCTGGACGCGCGCGGGGCCATGATGCTGGACTGGCCGCCCGAAACCTACGAAGAGAGTTTTGACCATATTTCCTTTGCCGCCCTCGCGGTCCTGGAAGAATACCAGGACCACCTTATCCAGTACCTTTCCGCCCTTGAGTTTTCCAACGAGAATTTGTTCCCCCTGCTTCCCGAAAACGCCGGGGAGTTACTGGCGTATTATACTGCGGCCCTGGCCGCGAAAGACGAAGCCCTGGATAACTGTTCGGAGGCGGCCTTTGCCGAATATGTATCCCTGCGAAAAAAGGCCCTGCAGTTGACCGGCGAATTCACCCTGAGCGCCAGAAACTACATTGAAACCGAATCAAAGCGCGCGGCGGAAAGCGCCGCCGATCCGCTTTCACGCGCTATTCTGGAAGAGGCCGAATACTGCGGCTCCCTGGTCGATTATATCGATACGGAACTAAACGCCTTTGACGCGGTATACCGGGAACTCCGTGACAAGCTGGACGGTAAAATGTGCGTCATCGGCCAGGTAAACACCGGGACCACCGATATCGGGGTAAACCCCTTTCACGGCAAGTATGTGAATGTGGGAACCCACGCCGTGGTCTGGGATACGATTCTGTCCGCCGCGTTTATTAATCCCCTTCCGGTATACTGGAGCGTTTTGTGGTGTTTTCTTGTCGTGCCGCTGATCATACTTGCCTCCGGCAGCGCCAAAAGCAGCCTTCGCATCGCCTTGGGGATAGGCGGCGTCCTTTTTTGCCTGGGCTTTCCCCTGGGCCTCTTTGTGCTCAAAAAAATATTCCTGGGCCCCCTGGGGCCGGTCCTTGCCATGACGGCGGCGGTCGTTGTCCGCGAGACCCTTGCCTTTGCCGGTTCCGAGCGGGAAAAACAGTTTATCCGCAAGGCGTTTTCTACCTATGTGTCCGGCGACGTGGTCAAGGAACTTATCGCCGATCCTTCGCGCCTGCAGCTGGGCGGCGCCAAACGCCGCATGACCGCCCTGTTTACCGACATCCGGAATTTTTCGGGCATCGCGGAACAGCTTGACCCCGAAGACCTTGTACGCCTCCTTAACCGCTACCTGAGCGCCATGAGCGACGTTATCCTTGACGAAAAGGGAACAATAGACAAATACGAAGGGGACGCCATCGTCTCCTTTTTCGGCGCGCCCCTGGAAATTCCCGATCACGCCCTGCGGGCCTGTCTTTCCGCCGTCGCCATGAAGCGGATAGAACAGCAATTGAACAAAACGATCGGGGAACAGAAGCTTTCCCCGGCGCCGCTTTTAACCCGCATCGGCATTAGTACCGGAAACATGGTCGCCGGCAACATGGGCACGGAAAACAAAATGAATTATACGATCATGGGGAACGCGGTAAACCTCGCCGCCCGGCTTGAGGGCGTGAATAAACAGTACGGTACCTGGATACTTGCCCCGGAAGAAACGGTCCGCGAAACCGACAACCGCCTTTTGGTCAGAAAACTTGACCGCGTGCGGGTGGTGGGCATTAACGAACCGGTGCGTCTTTACGAACTGCTTGAGACAGCCGAAGACGCCGCCCCGCAGCAAAAGCGGCTGGTTGAGGTCTTCCACCAGGCCCTGGATTGTTTTGAAAGCCGTAGCTGGAACCAGGCGGCGGAAGGCTTTACGGAAGCGTTGTCCATCCTGGGCGGCGACGCCCCCGCGCAAAAGTTCCTTGACCGCTGCGCGGACTGCATTGCCGATCCGCCCCCGGATACCTGGGACGGCGTATATAACCTGACGGAAAAATAAACGGACGCGGCGTTTACCGCATTAACAGGGGCCGGGGGTTGACCGTAGCGCCGTTTTTGTAGACGGTAAAATGCAGGGGACCGGTTTGACACAACACCTTATAAGGTGTATTATGATTTGATGAGCGGCAAGGATTTCGTAAAACTGCTAAAGAAAAACGGCTGGGTTCTTGATCGTATCAAAGGATCACACCACATTATGCGTAAAAATGGAATTAACTTATCCGTACCGGTTCATACAAATGAAGACCTTAAACCAGGAATTCTTAATTCCCTTAGAAAACAGGCAGGGGTGGAATGAAAACCATAATACCGTGTAAAATAACCTATTCGGATAAAGATAAATGCTGGTATGTTGAATCCCCGAAGTTCTACACCGGCATTCTAACATATGGCAGTACGCTTGAAGGAGCAAAAAAAATGGCCGTTGAGGCTGTTTCCGGGCTTCTTGAATCATATCTTGATCATGGGGATAATTTTACCATACCAGAAATGCCCAAAAGCCCGGATTGGTATGGAATAGAAGTTGAACCTGGTGTCGCTTTTGTTCTTTGGCTTCGAGCCATGCGAAAAAACCATAATATGACTCTAGCTGATGTTGCCAATAAAATGGGAGTAAAATACCAGGTTTATCAAAAACTTGAAAATCCCAAACTGGCAAATCCAACGCTCAAAACTCTGAAAAAGCTGGAGCAAATATTTGATATAGAACTTCTATCGGTATAATTTGAACGGGCGAAGTTAAATGTCTACGCTGTCTACGCATAAAATACACCGCCCGCCTATTACAGGCCTTTCCTTCCCTAAAAAACGCCGGAAACTTTCTACCGCATTAACAGGGGCCGGGGGTTGACCGTAGCGCCGTTTTTGTAGACGGTAAAATGCAGGTGGGGACCGGTGCTCTGACCGGTGCTGCCTACATACCCGATAACGTCGTCAACATTAACGTACGCCCCGCTTTGGGTCGCCGTTCTGCTCATGTGTCCGTAAAGCGTACGGTAGCCGCCCTGATGGCTGATTACGACAAAATTCCCGTAGGTGTTATCCCACCCCATGCTCTGTACCCGCCCGGCCATTGCCGCCTTGATCGGGTAGCCGTTCGGCGCGGCAATATCAAGGCCCGCGTGGAACGAACGCCCCCCGGTAAAGGGACTGCGGCGGTACCCGTAGTACGAGGTAAGCCGCCCGCGTACCGGCCAGATAAAGAGATCGCCGTATATTTGCTGTTCTTCGACCTTGGGCATTTCCGCGCCGGGAAGAAAAAGCGTACTGTTTAGCGTAATGTTGGAAGAAAATAACTCGTTTGCTACTTTTATTGGTTCAACTTCTATTTTATTTGCTTTGGCAATGGATTCAAGGGTATCGCCTTTTTTAACTTTGTACGAAATGCCGTCCTGATTTGGAATTTTAAGGGTTAAATCTATCGCAATGTTCCTGGCGTTTTTAATATTGTTCAGCGAAACAAGGGTGCCGGAATTAAGCCCGAACTGCCTGGCAATATCGCTTAATACATCCCCTTTTTTTACCGTGTAGGAAGAATACAAAAGCATGCGCGGCTTTGAAAATTCCTCCGGCTCGGGCAAATCTTCTACTGCCGCCGACACAGACACAACGGCGCTTTCGCGCCCGCCCATTCCGTCCTCCGGCTCCGCAGAAACAGAAGGATGTGCCTGCGCGGCAAAGAAAATAAAGAGAGGGGCAAGCACCACAAAAGGCAAAATAAGCTTCGCCACCCCGCGATTGATAGTAAATAACGCCATAAAAAACTCCGAATACCCTTTTATCGGCTAAAACAACACGTCATTTTACCCTGTTATTCATTTCTTGTCAAATCCTGTTGACGGTTATTTTTTGTCAAGCTGAATAATCATGTCCCGGAGCCGGCAGGCGCGCTCATAGTCTTCGGTTTCGACCGCCTCGTCCAGCTCCGCCTGAAGCAAAAGGCGGTGTTCGTCGCTGTTTGGCGGATTCAAATCCTCGGTGGGGATACCCGCTTCGGCAACCACTTTGCGGGCGATAAAAATGGGGCTTTTGGCGCGGATTGCCAGCGCGAGCGCGTCCGAAGGGCGGGAATCGAGCACAAAATCGTTTTCGCCCGCTTGTACGCCTGTTCCGCCCGATTCACTCCCGGTCGAAAAAATCAGGCGCGCGTAAAAGGTATTGTCTTTTAGATTGTTGATTTCGGCGCGGGTAAGCACAAAACCCGCGTGCCGCGCAAGGTTGATCATTAAATCGGCGCCGAGCGGACGGGGCAGGCCGGCTTCGCTAAATCCGGCAAGAATCGCCTGGGCTTCGGCGCGGCCGATAAAAATGGGAACGGCCACTTCCTCGTCCAGCGGACGTATAAAAATCATGCTTCCGTCAGAGCTGTCGGCTAGTCCCCAGATTTCGGCTTCTACCATAAATTACCCCAGTATATCAGGAAGTTCCGCCAGCAGCCTGCCCGCCGCCTGGTCGGCGGCCGGCAAAGCGGCAAGGGCGCTTTTCGCTTCGGCAATGAGCGTACGGCCCCGCGCCGCCGCCTCCTCGAGCGAGCCCGACGCTTCCAGCGCGTTGATTATGGTTTCTACCCCGGCGGATTGAATGCCGTCTTTGCGGGCTGCCGCAAAACAGCGGCGGACCAGCGCAAGGCGGTCTCCGTCAGGGACGCGCCGGGTCTCATCGTCCGCGGCGGTATTCCACAAAAAAGAGAGGATGGGAAGGCTCATTTTTCCTTCAACAATGTCGTCGCCCCGTTGTTTGCCGGGAAGGCCGGTGGTTAGATTTTTAACATCGTCTATAATTTGAAACCCGACGCCGAGTTTTTCCGCCGCCAGCGCGAGGGATTTTGCGGCGGGAATGTCTAGTTTCGGACCTAAAGCCGTTTCCGCCCCCAGGAGTGCGGCAAAGCGGGCAAGCGAGCCGGTTTTGAGGGCGCACATGGTTTCATATTCGGCGATATTCGGAGGGAATTCGTCTCGTTCACAGCGCGCCGGAACCTGTCCGCGGTGCCAGGCAATGTCCATTGACTGGCCCAGATGAAGCGCGCGCATGTGCCGGGCCCACAGCGCGCCGACCGCGTTTTTCGCGCGGTCATCCCCGTCCCAGGCTTCAAGACAGGCGAGCGGTAAAAAATACAAAAACGCGCCGGAATTAATCGCGGTGTCTTCTCCATAAAGCAGGTGCAGCGCCGGTTTTCCCCGCCGTTCCGCCGAGTTGTCTTCTATGTCGTCGTGAATAAGGCTTGCGTTGTGGGAAAATTCCACCAGGGGAAGCAGGGGCAAAACCGCCTCGCCGCCGCCCAGCGCCTCGCAGACAAGCAGCGAAAGAAGCGGACGCCAGCGTTTGCCGCCGCGCTCCAAAAGATCCCGCGCCGGAGCAATAAGCTGCCGGGCAAAGCGGCGCGCTATGTTTTGTCCGGGAAAGACGGCGCGGACCCACGCGTCATCCGCCGCCGACGGCAGCCACGGGTCAAGAAATGTTTCAATTTTGTCGAGCCGTTCGGCAAATTCATAACGCATTGTCTTTTAGTATAACGCGTTTTTTGGTATTCTGTAAGCGTGACAAGCCATGAAAAGCCCGATTACTGGTCGCGCAAGGCGAAGACAGACGGATATCCCGCCCGTTCGGTGTACAAGCTTAAAGAAATGGACGAAAAATTCGGTCTTGTTAAAACCGCGTCGCGCGTATTGGATTTGGGCGCGGCCCCGGGAAGCTGGAGCCTCTATGTGCTGCGTTTATTCGCGCGGCAAGCCGGCTTTCTTTCGGCGGCCGATCTTTCGCCGTTGTCGCGCCGGTACGATGGGGGATTATTTGGCGGCGAAAACTTTTTCTTTATCGAGGGGGATTTTACCACGGAGCCGGTCCGCGCGGCGCTTGCCGCCCGGGGACCCTACACGCTGATACTGAGCGACGCCGCGCCCGCCACAACGGGAAACCGCACCGTGGACACGCTGCGCTCGCTTGCGCTTGCCGAAGCGGCGTTGGATTACGCCGCCCTGCTTGTTGACGGCGGCAGTCTGGCGGTAAAAGTTTTTCAGGGCGGCGATAGCGCGGCGTTGCTTAAACAGATGAGGGAACGGTTTAAAACAGCCCGCGCCTTTAAACCAAAAGCCTGCCGGAGCGATTCATTTGAAACCTATTTTATCGGCACGGGAAAGCGGTTTCCGGTTCAAACCGTCTCCGGCGATTCCGAAAAGAAATTCACCGCAAAGTCGAACAAGTAAAAGAAGTAAAATAAGGGAAGAAACGTTTTACCCCTTCCCAAAACTTTTTCGACTTTTTCGACCTGGCGGTTAAAAATTCTTTGTTTGCCAATCATGGACAACGCTCCTTTTTCATGGTATAGCCGCTGTCGATGTTTCTAAACGCGGACTCCGGCGATTCTGAAAAGAAATTCACCGCAAAGTCGAACAAGTAAAAGAAGTAAAGTAAGGGAAGAAACGTTTTACCCCCTTCCCAAAACTTTTTCGACTTTTTCGACCTGGCGGTTAAAAATTCTTCGTTTGCCAATCATGGACAACGCTCCTTTTTCATGGTATAGCCGCTGTCGATATTTCCAAACGCGGTCTCCGGCGATTCTGAAAAGAAATTCACCGCAAAGTCGAACAAGTAAAAGAAGTAAAAGAAGTAAAACTTTTTCGACTTTTTCGACCTGGCGGTTAAAAATTCTTCGTTTGCCAATCACGGACAACGCTCCTTTTTCAGGGTATAGCCGCTGTCGATGTTTCTAAGCGCCGGACCGGAAACTGTTTATACGCGTTTGTTGACGCAGCGAATATATACCTGCCGGCCCGAGCCGTTTTCCTGCGGACGTTCTTCGGTTTCAAACTGCGGTATGGCGCGGAACAGGTCGCCCAGTTTGCGGAAACCGTAATTGCGCGGATCAAATTCGCTTGAACGCAGGGTGATTTTTTGTCCGACGCCGCCCAGATACGCCCAGCCGGAATCATCGGCCAAATCTTCCACGGTATCGCGGAGCAGTTTAAGCAGTTTGCGATCATCCTTAAAATCTTTGCGTGTTTTTGCCTGCGGTTTCGCGCCGTCTTCGTCGTCTTCGCGGTCGCGCAAAATTTCGGTATAGATAAATTTATCGCAGACCGAAACAAACGCGCGCGGGGTTTTTTTTTCGCCAAAGCCGTAAACCCTGCAGCCGCTTTCTCTAAGCCGCGACGCGAGCCGCGTAAAATCGGAATCGCTTGATACAATGCAAAAACCGTCAAGTTTTTCGCTGTACAATAAATCCATCGCGTCAATAATCATTGCCGAATCGGTGGCGTTTTTTCCGGTGGTGTAGGCGAACTGCTGCACCGGCTGAATGGCGTGATCGAGCAGTTTTTCTTTCCAGGAACGCAGATGCGTGCTTGTCCAGTCGCCGTAAATTCGTTTAACGCTCGCGATACCGTATTTTGCGACTTCGGCCAAAAGGCCTTCGATGATCGCCGCCTGGGTATTGTCGGCGTCAATAAGCACCGCCAGTTTATCCTGGCGGGATTCATCACCCTGATTTGAAAAAGGCAAAAGGGGCATATTATTCTCCAAATATAGATTGTTTAATCCGCCGTAACAGGCTGATCTTGCCAAGCGGAATGCTTACGGGCTCTCCGGCGGAACGGGGTTTTAAAACAAGAATAAGTTCCCCGCCTTTTTTGTCAATGCTTTGCGGAACCCCCAGACATTTTTGTTCGGTTTTTCCCGCCGTCCAGACCGCTTCGACAAGGGAACCCGACGCGAGCGCCTGGCGCGCGATGGAGCTTTTTCCAACATAGTCAAGCGAGCGGGCTTCCAGTTTTTCGTAACGGACGCTGGTGTCTTTTAACTGCGATTCGCTTACGACGACGCGCCGCTCGATACGCGCCAGCAATTCTTCGCTTTCCGGTTTTCCCAGCTTCATTTCGGCCAGCATAAGGCGGAATTTTTGTTTGGCGCTTTCGGCGTTTTCCGCGCTGTTATCCGGCGTTTTTTTGGATTTTTTGGCGTCCTGATCCGGGGAATATGCCGTACCGGCAAGAGACTCGTGTTTTGCCTGCGCGCCAAGGGAAAGAAAGCCGTATCCGTCGTTATGCTCCCTGCCGCCGGGCCGGGATACCACGTCAACGCCGGCGTTTGAAAGCGCCTGGGCGGCCCTTTCCAGATCAACATTTAAAAGATATACGCCCCCGTCAAGGCGGCGGGAAATAAGCGGTTTAAGGGCGCTTTCAGCCAGGTAGGCGCGGTCGCCGCTCAGCGAAAGCACAACCCCTTCGCACAGCGTAACTTCGCGGCAGCGTTTTTCCCAGTCGTCCAGATTGAATTTAAGGGTTTCCCCGGCCTTTCCGCCGGAAAGGGTGTTTACCAAATCGTAAATACCCTTTGCGCTGCAGCCCTGATCCATTCCCCTGATTACCGAATCGCGCGTAATGGAAAAACGCACCACCTGCGACGCGTCTTCGTTAGGAGAATCCGTTTCGTCAATAGTACAAAAGAACGCCATCGCAAGCGCGTCCTTAAATAAAATTTCGGGGTATAAAATAAACGAAAAGTTTGAATCAACGGCAATTGACTGCTCCGGCCTGTTTTTTACCAGCAGGGAAAGCCGGTACGGATCGCTTCCGGTAATAATTCCGGCGGAAACAGCGGCGTTTAAAAGCGCGCGCGGCGAAGGCAGCGCGCCCTGGAATCCGTTAAAAACTTTTGCGTTTTCCGTGCGCCGTTCAAGTTCAAGCAGCTTGACAAGGGTTGTGCCGGGATAAAGGGCGCCGTTTTCGATCATATCGGCCACATTGTGCAAAATCTTCGCGCTCAGTTTTACCGAGCTGCGGCTTACATATTCCCCGCCCGAAAATTCGGTATTGCAGGCAAGACCGGCGGCGTAGTATTCAAAACAATCGCGCTCGTCAAGTTTTGCGAATGATTCTATGGCGGGAATGACCGCGCGCAAATATTCGCCTTCTTTTTTAAAAAGGCCGAGGGTAATTAAGGCTCCGGCGGCTTCTTCCAGATCAAGCCAGGGAAAAACGCTTTTTCCCGCGGCGAGCGTTTTTTTGCGCAGGCTGCCGTTCCGGTAGAAGGGAATGTTTTGCAAAAAAAACGCAAACAACGCGGCAAGTATTCTGCCGGTCATTAACGGCGTTTCCTGTTTTTCGCCTGCGGCGGAAGATTGAAATAAAAATGATTTATCTTCGGCAATGGGTTCGAGTATGTTTTTTAGTTTTGGATTTAACGCAAGGCGCGATTTTTTATCGTCCCAAAAGCGGTAAAGAATATGCCGTTCTTCAAGGTTAAGCAGCAGCGCGTGCAATTGTACGTACGAAAATTCAATCGAAAAAAAGCGTTCCAGATCGTCTTCGCATGGTTCATCGAGCAGCGCTATCGCGGAAATAATCCAGCGGTCGGCGGGGTCGATGTACGTCGCCATTGTTTTTTGAATGTCCGCCCGGGAAAGAAATATGGAAAGATCTTCGAGTAAATTTTGTTTGTTAAACGGCGTTTTAATTACGCCCAGCACGCTTCGCATGAGCACAAAAAAGGCGTTGTCGGGCAGCGTCATGAGCGACGATTTCCAGAATTCAACCGGGCGAAAACTGTTTTTCACGCGGGCTCCCGGTCTGCATGGGCGGGGGCGCGGCCCGGCGATTCCTCGCCCGCCCAATACTGTATCGAATAACGGTACCCCTGCTCGGCCAAAAATTTTTGGCGGTTTGACGCAAAATCTTCTTCAACGGTGGAGCGCGATACGATTGTGTAAAAATAGGAATTCTTGTTTTTTTTGGGCCGTAAAATCCGCCCCAGCCGCTGGGCTTCTTCCTGCCGCGATCCAAACGAGCCGGAAAGCTGAACGGCCATGGAAGCGTCGGGAAGGTCCAGCGCAAAATTGGCGACTTTGGAAACAACAAGCACCCTGATCTCGTTTCTTTTAAACGCGTTGTAAAGGGTTTCGCGTTCGGTGTTCGGCGTTTTTCCGGTTACCAGCGGCGCGTTTAATTTTTGCGCGACCGATTCGAGCTGGGAGATATATTGGCCAATCACCAGTATTTGATCCTCGATGTGATCGGTAATAAGTGCCAGCGCCGCGTCTTCTTTAAGGGGGTTTTCCGCGGCAAGGCGGTATTTTTCGCGTTTGGAAGAAACCGCGTAGGGGACCTTTAACCGGTCGGGCAGGTCAAGGCGTACTTCGATACAGAGCGCTTCGGCAATCCAGCCCTTGCGTTCCAGATCTTTCCAGGGAATATCATAGCGTTTCGGGCCGACCAGACTAAACACCGCGTCTTCCGCTCCGTCTTCGCGAACCAGCGTCGCGGTTAAACCAAGGCGGCGTACCGCCTGTAATTCCGCCGTTACCCGGAACACCGGCGCGGGAAGCAGATGCACTTCGTCATAAATAATTAATCCCCAGGGATATTTGCGAAAAAGGCCAAAATGCGGAAAATCGCCGCCGCGATCCGCCCGCCAGGTAAGAATCTGGTAGGTGGCAATGGTTACCGGCGCGACCGATTTTGAATCGCCGGAATATTCGGCGATTTGATCCCGCGAAAGCGTTGTTTTATCAAGCAGTTCTTCGATCCATTGATGAACCGCCGCGATATTCGCCGAAAGAATAAGCGTATTTGTTTTTAAAAGGCTCATTACCGCCATGCCGACGACGGTCTTGCCCGATCCGCAGGGAAGCACCACGACGCCGAAACCGGTTCCCGGGCCGCCGTTGCCCAAAACAGATACCGCCGCTTCCCTCTGATAATCGCGCAGGGTAAACGGCTTGCCCTGCGCACAGGTTTTGCGAAGTTCGATTTCCAGGTCTTCACCCGTTTTAAGCGGCGCTTCGTCCTGTACCGGCCATCCAAGCTTGATAAGCTCGCGTTTAATTGTGCCCCGGTTTACCAGCTTTAACAAAAATCCGCCCCGGCTCCGCGTTAGATACGCCGAAAGAACTTTTGCGGCGGCGATTTCTTTTTCGATTAACGGATCGCTCACCGAAAGTAACAGTTCGTTTTCGTCCGCCCCCGCTTTAAGAAGCAGCTTTCCGTAACGATCCATTGTGTCCGCAAAACCGGCGCTGATTCCCTGCGGCACTTCGTAGCGGCTGTACATGCCAAGGATTTTTACGACATCGCCGGCGCTGAATCCCGCGCCTGCGGCATTCCACAGCGAAAGCGGCGTTATGCGGTAGGTATGAATATGTTCGGGTGATTTTTCCAGTTCGGCGAACGGCAGAATGGCGGCCCGCACTTCCTCCGCGCCCGGAGCGTGAACATCCAGCAGTAAGGTATGATCGCTCTGTACGATAAGGGGCTTGCCAACACGTTCCGACATAATCTGTTTAGTATAATAAAAACAGCGGTAAAAGTACATAGATGCCTTGACGATATTTTAAAATCATGTAACGATGGATATTCGTATCAAGCGGTCGTCGTATAACGGTATTACCCGAGCTTCCCAAGCTCGTGACGCGGGTTCGACTCCCGTCGACCGCTAGTTGAGCATCTCAAGAAGCCGTTGTTCGCGGTCGTATTCCGAGCGGGCGGCGTCAAGGTGTTCCGTTGTCAACGCGTCAAGAAAATCCTCTATCTGTTTTTTTGAAAGGCTAAAGTCGCCGATTACTTCGCCGTCCACATGTACATACAGGGTAAAGAGGGGAGGCGCGCCGTTAAACACAAAATAGAGGGAAACCGGTATTTTGGTAAATTCGTTATGATACCGGTATTCGTCAATTTCAAGCACGTCTACCAGTTTGCTAAGGGATACCTGTTCGTCAAGAACGATCGCCTCCCATTCAATCCACTTGATAAATATATTCCGCAGCGTGTCGACGCGTTCTTCATCAAGAAAAAAAGCGGTCTCCTGGGTGTATAAAATGCAGGTATAATCGCCGTAAGCGGTATAATGAAGCGATAATCCCATACTGCCCTGTTTTGTTTCGATTACACAGTAAAAAATCTGGGCGCCGCAGAGCGCCGCGCCAACGCTAAAGACAGTGAGCGCCAACACAAGTTTTTTCATATACTAATATTCTACACCAAAATCGCGAAAAATTCCCCTTGGCAGCTGGTCGCGGCGTTCAACTTCTTCGACCCGCGCTCCGGCGGGGCCGGCCGCAAGCCATTGCGCGAACCCGTTTAATTGTTCTTCGCCGCCTTCCGCCCACACTTCTACATCGCCGCCGCGGGTGTTTCGCACCCAGCCCTTTATGCCCCGCCGGCGCGCTTCGTTTACGGTATAATAGCGAAAGCCTACTCCCTGAACCCTTCCCGTAATCCGCGCGAAAAACGCTTTCACGGTTCTTCCTCCGCTTCGCGTATCGAGCCGGCGCTAAAGCCCTCGCAGCGCAGAAAGGCCCGTGTTTTGGTGTTGACGGCAAGCTTTTTTTTTGCAAGCAGGCGGCGGATCAGTTCTTTTTCGACTTCGGGGGTAAGGGCCTCTGCCAGGGACGCTTTGGCGGTTTCGCTTTTTATGCCCCGCGCCAAAAGGGAGGCGACAAGCATGCGCGGGGTTTTGGCGGACCAGGCAAGGCGGCTTTTAAGCCAGAGCCGCGCGTAGCGGCGGTCGTCTACCAGCGCGTTTTTAACAAGGTACGAAAGCGCCTCTCTTATAGCCGGGGGAGGGTGCCTTCGAAGGGTCAGCTTGCGGGATATACCCGCCTCGCACTGCTCGGCCCGCGCTACAAGACGCAACGCCGCCTGGACAGTAAGGGATACCGGTTTTTGTTTAGCGTTTGCTGAACTGGAAGCGCCGTCTGGCTCCGCGCTGACCATACTTTTTGCGTTCCACCATACGGGAATCACGGGTAAGAAAGCCGTTATTCCTTAGCGACACCGTATTGCCCTGATCTACCTGGCAGAGCGCGCGGGCGATGCCGTGGCGGCACGCTCCCGCCTGACCATTGGCCCCGCCGCCGTATACATTGATAAGCACGTCAAATTTATCTTCGCTGGCAGTAACGACAAGCGGCTGGCGGACAATCATGGCGTGTTCCCCCTGGGAAAAATGCACCGCCAGGTCCCTGCCGTTGACAACGATTTTACCGGTCCCGTCCCTCAGATAGACGCGCGCGACAGCGGTTTTTCTTCTGCCGGTTCCGATTCCAAGATTCTTTACCACACTTGCTCCTTGTCCTGCATAACTTACAGATTGATAGGCGTCGGGTTCTGGGCCTCGTGGGGATGCCTGGCGCCCGCGTAAATTTTGACATTTTTTGCCAGTTTACGCCCCAGCGGACCCTTGGGAAGCATTCCCTTGACGGCAAGCTCCATAGGCGAAACAGGATGTTTCGCGGCCAGACGCTCGTAATTTACCTCTTTAAGCCCTCCGACATAACCGCTATGGCGGCGATAGAGCTTTTGAACAGGCTTTCGCCCGGTAAGAGCGGCCTTGTCGACATTGACAATTATTACAAAATCGCCCATTTCCTGATGGGGGGCGAAAATCGGCTTTTCCTTGCCCCGGACGATGGAAGCGGCCCTGGCGGCGACCCGGCCCAGCGCCTTATCCCTGGCGTCGATCACAAACCACTTGCGTTCAAGCTTTGCGGGCTTTACAAATATAGTCTCCATACACCCCACTATGTCATAAAAACAGCGAATATGTCAAGACCGCTACCGTCGTCTTAATTTACGCACTACCATAACGGCAAAGGCGGCGATAAAGAAACCCGTCCGTATGTTGGGAAGCAGAATCGCCGCCAGGGGAACGGATCCGATGGAGATGTCCGAGCCGGTAATGCCGAACAGTTCCAGAATGGAGTACACGGTCTCGATATAGGCGGCGATTGTTCCAATCACCATAAGCATCCAGGCCGCATCGCGGGTCCTGGACCAGACGATAATCGCAAAAAAAGCCGCGAGCGCGCCCGTCGAGAGCCTGCTTACGATAAAAAGGACTTCACCCGTATCCATACCCTCAAGTATGCCTCTTTTGCGGCTATTTAATCAACAACCCCGCCGCGTTCTTCCTGTTAAAAGAAAAGGGAAGGGAAGAATTTACCGCCAAGTCGAAAAAGGCGAAGAAGTAAAAGAAGGGGATGGAACTCCGGTTTTCTCTTTGAACTTTTTCGACTTGTGCGACTTTGCGGTTAAGAATTCCTCCTACAAAGGGAAGGGAAGAATTTAACCACAACGGACACGAAGGGGTACCTCTTTTCTTCTTCTTCCTTTTTCGACTTCCGCGACTTTGCGGTAAATTCCTCTTCTTTCTTCCTTCTGTGTTCTTCGCGCCCTTCGTGGTGGAATTCTCCTAAAGCCAGGTAGCCACACTTTGAGTTATGGGTCAAGTTTAGCCCACGGGGCCGGGGTATGGACTCTCCGCAACGAATCTACAACCCGCCGTTCGCTCCGGAAGGGCGGGTTATGTCATTCCTTTTTGAGGAAATCGCTGTGGGGACCCGGCGCCGATTTGCGTTCTTCATACAGGGAATCTATCTCTTTCATATAGGAAGGGATTTTAAGATGCTGGGGACAGAGGCTTTCGCAGCGGCCGCAGTCAACACAGCGCGCCGCCTGTTTATCGGGTCCGGGTAATTTATATTCCATGTCAAACAAAAAACCGGCCATGGGATGATTTTCGGATTTGTTTAACAGATAGTTGTTGTAAACCGCCAAAATGCGGGGAATGTCAACGCCGGAAGGACAGTCCATGCAGTAACGGCAGGCCGTACAGGGAACAGCGCCGGAACTTTTATAGGCGACAAGCGCTTCCTTGATCACCTGGTATTCGCCGTCGTTAAGGGCCGTAAAGTTTTCCATGGTGGAAATGTTTTCCTTCATCTGCTCAAGGGTTGTCATGCCGCTTAACACGGTCTGCACCCCGGGAAGGCTTGCCGCAAACCGCAGCGCCCAGGATGCCGCGCCGGCATGCGGATCCGCCGCCTTAAAAATGGCAAGCGCTGTTTCGGGGAGTTTTGCAAGCGCGCCGCCCCGCACCGGCTCCATTACCGTTACCGGAATTCCTTTTTGGTAAAGTATTTCGTATTGTTCCTTTGAGTTTTGCTGTTCCCAGTCAAGATAATTAAGCTGAATCTGGGCAAAGTCCCAGTCATAGCTGGATGTTACCCGGGCCAGAAGGTCCGGCCTGTCGTGAAAGGAAAACCCCAGATGGCGGATAAGCCCCTGTTTTTGTTTTTCTTTTAGCTGATCATAAACATTACAGGATTCCGCGATTCTAAAGTGCTCGCGGTCAATATTATGGAGCAGATAAAAATCAAAATATTCAACCTTGCATTTTTTTAACTGTTCGTTGAATATTCTTTCTACATCGCCCGGTTCTTTTAAAAACGCCAGCGGCATTTTTGACGCAAGAAAAAATTTGCCCCGGTCATGGGCGGAGAGCGCTTCTCCGGCAAAACGTTCGGAGTCCCCGTCATGATACATCCAGGCAGTGTCAAAATAATTTATCCCGTGATCGACGGCGTAATCCACCATTTCCCGCGCTTTGGCGCGGTCGACCGCCTGGCCGCCCTCCGCCGCAAGGGGAAGGCGCATTAATCCAAAACCAAGAAGTGAAATCCCGTCAGGTTCATTTTTGTTTTTTCGCAGCTCCATGCTTTTTCCTCCGGATTTTTATGCGGCGGGTTGGCTAAATGTCTCCGCCCGCCGTGTCAATCTATCACGGCCTTGAGGGGTTTTTCAATGGCCTTGCGGGTATTGTGGTGTGGAAAAGGGTATTGACAAAATAAAAAATGTATGGGAGGATCACAAAAACAACGGATCAGTGTCTCCATGGAAAGGGATTTTTGGTCCTGTTCTGTCCTAAAGGAGGCCTCTGTTTGTCTACTATGTTTGGTCGAAAAGTTTTATGTGACCCCCCCCCCCCCCCATACCATACCATACCAATACATCTGTTTAGTATCTTTTACCTGTTTCTATTCGTTGATCTGCTGTTTATTTTTATTCCCCATGAATGTGAGCGCTGAGCGATGAATAATTTTACAGGAGTATTTTTTATCGCGGTCACCTTCCTGATACTATCATTACCGGTCTGGTTCGTAATGACAAGGAGTTCGGTTTTTTGCGGCCTTACGAGAACCCGAAAAATAGCGGCGCTGCCCCTGGCATCATTTATTGTTAATTACTTTTTTTTATTTGTTTTCTCAATACGAGAGCGAGCTCTGATATTCCGTCTTATCACGTATAACCTATATACTCATTTCAATGTAAAATACATTCTTGCAGCCCTCCTAATCTGTATCATGCTAATCGCGGCAAGTAAACAGTGTCTGCGTATACAGTACCGCAGCTTTATGCCAAAAGCTGGTTTTATCCCAAAATTGATCGCGGTTTTTTGTCTCTGGGGCGGCGCATTTTTTCTAAGCGTTATTATCTGGCTTAAGAGACAGTTTCCGGAAGTCGCGGTTAATGAAATAATATATTATGCAATGACGCCCCTTAAGGGTGCGCGGCTTAATATAGGCGGCGTTATTGTCAGCGATGTTTTTTTAACAGCGCTGTTTATTACACTAAGTATCATAATCTTTCTTGGTTGCAACATAACATTCCGGTTAAATATCGCCAAACTTGTCGCGGACCTCAAAAAAAACGCCGTCCTGATTTTTTCCGGAATGTTTTTAGCCGTTTCGCTGTTCATAACGGCGGACCAGCTGGATGTTCCCAACTACCTCAAAAGGTCCATGGGACCATACTCCGGTTTTTATGAAACAAATTATATAAACCCCCGGGATGTTGCTTTTGAGTTTCCTGAAAAAAAGAAAAATTTGCTGGTTATCGTCGTGGAATCCCTGGAAACAACATACATGAATACCGCTGACGGCGGCGCCTTTTCAGAGGACCTTATTCCCCATACGCGGGACCTGGGAAAACTCTATATCAATTTTAGCGGTTCGGATGGAACCGGCGGGGCGCGACAGTTATTCGGAACCGGCTGGACCGTGGCGGGGATAGTTTCGTATTTTTCGGGGATCCCCCTGGCGCTTCCGATGGGCGGAAACGCATACGGACGTTATACCGATGAATTGATGCCCGGCGCCGTCTCTTTGGGGGACATCCTGGAACAGCATGGCTACCGGAACTATTTTATTCTTGGCTCGGATAGCGATTTTGGCGGCCGGGACGATTATTTTTATACCCACGGCAATACAACTATTTGGGATTATAACTACTTTAAAGAGACAGGTTCTATTCCCCAGGACTACAATGTATGGTGGGGATTTGAAGACCGGAAGCTCTATCGCTTTGCCAAAGAAAAACTGCGGGAATGTGTAAAAAGCGCCCCTTTTTTTCTGACGCTCCTCACCGTCGACATGCATCCTATTGACGGGTATCTTGACGATGTGGCTGAACGGAAATACGGCGGTCAGTTTAAAAATGTCGTATACGATGCGGATAAACAGCTTTTTGAATTTATCACCTGGTGCCAAACCCAGGACTTTTACCAGGATACAACCATTGTTATCCTGGGCGATCATCTGTATATGGATTCAAACATCTTTCCCCTGGGGGAAAAAACAGAAAATAGGCATATCTTCAATATCATCATCAATTCAGATATGCCCGATGATTTTACCAAAAACAGAAAATTCTCCCATTTTGATATGTTTCCGACGCTTTTGGATTCCATCGGGGTGAACTACAACGCAAAAGGCCTGGGACTCGGCAGAAAAATGAGCGCCGGCGAAAAAACGCTTTTGGAATTATATGACGAAGCTGATGTGAACAGTGGCGTCACGGGAAAGTCAAAATTATACGAATCATTTTTTGAGCCGCGTCAGAAAAGCCGCATCTAATGATGTAACGGAGGGTTGGTATGTTGTTTAAGGGTAAAAAAATGTTTTTGCGGGTAATGGCGGCATACGTTATCTTGAGCCTGCCGCCGGTTTTTTATGTTGGGTATAAAGTGATACGAAAAATATACAGGGTTATGGAGCGTAATAACGATGTTTCAAAAGATTTGAATGCTGATTTTTATATTGAGGGTGAAAGATCGTGGAGAGGGAAGGAACAGTTATTGATAGCGCATGCCGGAGGCGCTTTGTTTGGAGCAGGGGGCGAGACACTAACCTATACCAATTCTTTGGAGGCCGTTGAGCAAAATTATATGCGGGGCCACAGAGTTTTTGAAATTGATTTCTCATTAACAAAAGACGGCAAACTTGCGGCGGTACATGACTGGGACCATGGAAGGGAAATAACCCAGACGGGGGGGGGGGGGGGGGTAAAACCCAAAAAATGCGGAATGTAAAGGGGAAAATTTATTTGGCTGGTACCCCCCGGTTTACATTAATTAAAAAATAGCGGT
>JAIRYT010000022.1 GCA_031267675.1 Treponema sp.
ATGACCCTCCGCTCAAAAATAGAGGACGACAGGAGAAATCCGCGTTATATTGTAACTGTTCATGGCATGGGGTATAAATTTGAAAACATTGAATCATAACCGCAAACGCCGTCTGCCAACCCTCAGAAGCAAAATGATACGGTCCTATACGGCACTGTTGCTGTTCACCATTTTTGCTATCGGAATAATCGTCAACACCTTCATAAATAAGTCCTTTGAGCAATATGCCCTGGACAGACAGAAAAAGCAGATAGCCGCCATCATCGAACAGGTGGAACAGCAATACAATGGCGAAACCGGATTGTACGATGTAGCGGGGCTTGAAGTCATCGGCAACGCCGCGCTGTTAAACGGCTATATCATACATATCAGAACCGTAAACAATGAAATCCACTGGGACATACAGCAGCACAAGGCGGAAGAATGTTTGCTTGCTATCCAGCACGCGGAAACCAATATGCACAGCCGTTATCCCAACTTTCAGGGCGGTTACACCGAAATAACAACCGAATTAAAACATTCAAACCTTGCCACCGGTAGCCTCATCATCGGTTACTACGGCCCCTATTCCCTGGATGACGACGAACTGTCGCTTATAAATTTAATCAACAAAATACTCTTGATTATCGCCATTGTATTTGTCATAATCGCCGTTATCGTTGCCGCCCTGGAGACCTGGCATATCACCAAACCAATCACCGCCGCAATCGGAGTGACACAGCATATCGCTGACGGCAAGTACGCTTCCGCGTGTCAAACAAAGGCGAATATCAGGGAAGTCAACGATCTGCTCCTTGCCATCGACGCCATGTCGGAAAAGCTCGAAACCAAGGAGAAACAGAAACGGCAGATGACCGCCGACATTGCCCACGAACTGCGCTCCCCCCTGCAAAACCTGCAAAGCCAGGTGGATGCCATGATTGACGGCATCATCCAGCCGGACTCCGGGAGGTTTGCAAGTTGCCGGGAAGAAATACTGCGCCTTATCGAAATCGTAAAGCAGTTGCAGGAACTCTATGTCCTTGAAAACAGCGCCGTTGAATTACATAAAAGCCGTTTTGATTTTTCCGTAGTCTGTGAAAGCGTGTATCGTGAATTCGGGGAAAGCGCCGGGGATAAGCATATTATTCTTCTGCGGCGGCTTCCCGTTCCCGCGCCGGTCTATGGGGATAAAAGCCGGATAAAACAATGCCTGGTCAATCTGACCGCCAACGCCATCGCCTATTCGGATGAAGGCGGAACCGTTACCCTTGCCTACGATCAAAGAGGGAATACCGCCCATATCAGCGTAACGGATACCGGCAGGGGTATTCCCCCCAAAGACCTGCCCCATGTATTTGAACGGTTCTACCGGATAGACAAGTCGCGGAACCACCTCACCGGAGGCATGGGCATCGGCCTTTCCATCACCAGGGCGATTGTCGAAGCCCACGGCGGCAGTATCGCCGTTGAAAGCACAGCGGGCCGGGGGTCGGTTTTTACAATCACCCTTCCGGTTGATAATCTTTCCGGTTAAATGTATGATTTGTAATAATGAATGAACTATCGGGGGAATTAGCTGAAAAATTAAGCCTCGCAAAAACCGATAAATTTGCATTAAACAGGATTATCATTGAATATTTACCCTTTATAAAAAAATGTCTTTCAGGGGTCTTTTTTAAGGTGGAAATGCAGCGGGATTATCTTACCGAGGCAATGCTTGCCTTTATCCACAGCGTTCAAACCTATAGGCCGGAATCAGGCGCGTTTATCCCTTACGCTCAAACCGTCATACGCAACAGGCTTATAAACGCCGCAAAAAAAGAAATGCGATTAAAAAAATCATTCTTTTCCATTTCGACTAACAGCGGAGAAGAAGAATTGGCATGGGATACGGAATCAGCGCAACGGCAGTATGATTTTTTAGAGGAACAAAAAAATCTACAAACGGAAATTATCGAAATAAACAACGAATTCAGTCAATGGGGTTTTGATGTTGCGATACTGAAAAAAAGCGGTCCAAAACAGGAACGTTCCCGCCGCGTCTGCCACGGTATTGCTCGGAAAGTCCTTGAAAATCCCGAACTTGCCGCAGAAATGACGCAAACGCGAAAATTGTCCATACAACGGCTTGTCTCCCTTTCAGGTGTTTCCGAAAAAACCCTTGAAAAATACCGCCGCTATATCGCCGCCGTAATCATCATCATGCGCGGTGATTATCCGTATATCCATTCTTTTCTGCCTCATTTTTTTGACGGGGAGGTCATGTCGTGAAAGGTGTAATAATGCAAAAGGGCGATAAAAAAAGCATCGTCCTTTTTAATAACGGCGAATTCAGTTCAATACCAACGCCTCCCCATTGTGAAGTAGGAACAGTAATTACTGTTTCATATAATAGAAAAAAAATCATTCTCTTTGTTTCCCTTGCCTGTACACTTTTGTTGTGTCTCTTTTTACTTGCGCGGTTTTTGTATTTCACCCCTGCTGGTTTTCTACGGATAGCCTATAACGGCAAAAACGAAAGCAGCGCCGCCGTTGAATTAACTTACAACCGCATGGAACGTATCATGAAAATACGGCCTTTAACCCAAAATATGGTAGAAGCCGTGGCGAGACTGTCAGCTGTCAATAAAAAAATTCCTGCCAGCTACGAGGAAGTTATTACCGCGTTTCTACGCTCG
>JAIRYT010000012.1 GCA_031267675.1 Treponema sp.
TTTCATTGAAAATTTTTTTTATTTCTGCACTATAATTTACCACAGCGGTTTCCATGCTTCAGTTCGGAATTTATTTAAAAACAGTGGTCACATCAATAACAGTACATTCCATAGTTAAATCGTCCAAATATTTTTTCATGGCATCATTATTATAAACCGAAAATATAAACACCGTATCGTCCACATTAATTCTTTTTAAGGCATCCAAGGGAAGTATTTTCATGTTTTTATAAGACAAGTGCTGCTTATCAACATTTTTATCAATTAAGCCAAGTATATTACATTTTGATAAATCGGTGAAAGTGGCAGTGATGAAAAAATCGCTAGATATTCCCCAAATATATACCGGTTTTCTTGTTTCGTTATATTGTGCTATTATCGCCGATATATCTCGTATTTTTATATCCGATTTCGCAATATACTTATTCATATGTGTTGCACATGATCCAACATGCATCTTGCCCGCATGGGGGGGGGGGGGGGGGGTAAGATGCCTGGTAAAAACCATTATTAACACCGGATTACTACCATACCTTGAATTGTTTAACTTGAAAACATCCTGTCCCATGTACACACAATTGAAACCAGCCCCTCTCATTAGTAATGAAAGATGATATGCGGAAAAATGATTTATATGTTCTCGTGGATTAAGCAGATGATAATATGGATAAAATTCTACATTACTATAATTCTCACAATCCGGGACCTCAACAAAAACGTAACCGTTATCGGCTAGGCTATTATTAATTGATAACAAGACTTTTGACAAATCGAATAAATGTTCAAATATATTCGTAAAAAACAAACAGTCATATTTTTCCTTGTCTGTTGTAAGGGGTATATGTTCTGCACTTCCTATTTTCACATTTAACCCGGATAACCTGGATATTTCAACAAGTTTTGGCGAAATTTCAACGCCATAGAGATTTTCATATCCATTTTTGGCAAGGAAATTGAGAAATCCGCCTTTTGCGCAACCTATATCGCAGATACGGGATTTTTTGCTTAACATAGGCTCAACAATTGACAAATATCTTTCATATACTTGTGTGTCAATGTCACTACTTCCTCCCGCCCCATGTGCACTTACTGCCGAATAAGGAGATTCCACTGTGTAAAATCTATTTAATTCTTCCTGTGTATAATTAGTATCATTCAACAAAAAGCCGCATTTTTCACAGTACACCACCCTAAAATCATTAAAAACCCTGTATTGATCAAAATTTTCCAGTTTTTTTTCGAACAACACTTTATGATACCTGTTTCCACAAATAGGACACCTGCGATTATAATCCATGTTTATATCACACCCATAGTCAATTTTCCCAGCAAATCTTCCCGGTAATCATCCAAATCGTCCGGTGCGCCCTGGCGGAGCTGACCGCATTCCGCGCAAACAGGATGCGATTTTCGCGTTCCTTTCAAAAAGAGCCTTTGATATTCCTTTAGTTCTTTGCCGTTCCAAAACTCTTTTACCGGCGTGTCTTTCACATTCCCAAGGATCAAGGTTCTTTTCCAGTCCAGAAAACAAAGACTATAGGTGCCATCGGAATTAACCGCGAAAGAATAAAAGACATATGGGCATACCAACACTTCTTTTATTTGATTGGCATAGATACCTCGGCTTTCATTAACGGTTACCTTGCTTTGTTCAAAAGTTGGCCAGCAATTCATGATGCTTTCAACAAAGATACCATCGGTAATGTCACCGAAAATACCGTAGAATTGCTGCTTTTCTTCTTCGGTCAATATATCTCCATTTATTTTTACTACCATTTCGCACTGTTTGCGATGTTCGAAAAAAAAACGGATATTTTCCACAAACTTTGGAAAATCAATTCTATACCGTGAAAAATCCATGTATTGATTTTCGTTGACACCTTCTACGGATATATTAATGCGATCAAGACCGGCTTCAATTATGGCCAAGCTTAATTCAGAAGTCAAAAGCGAGGCATTAGTCGTGGTATCAACCCTTTCGCAGCAGCCTGATTGTTTTGCGTACCGCACCATGTCGGCAAAATGCGGATTTAAAAGGGGTTCACCGTCTTTATACAGGCGTATAACCTTTACCTTATCATCAAATGCGCAAATATCATCAATTATCTTTTTATAAAGTTCGAAATCCATAAATCCGTGGTTTCGTCCGGTTGTTTTTCGCATTAATTTTCTATCGCCGGTAGGGCAGAATTTGCATTGGAAATTACAGCGGTCAGACGGGTCGATGTTAATAATAAAGGGGGTTCGTAACGGAATAACCGCTTCAAGAGAGGTACGGTTTTCAAGATCTATTCTTGGTTTGATTTCAGCTTTCACTATTCGAGAGTCCCTATGGCCGTTGTTAATTTCTCGGTGTCCCCCCAAAAAGCAAGGGGCTCGTAATCAAGATAGGGGTAATATCCCAAATTCAGTTTTATCGGATGATTATGTTCCTTAAAGTAGTTTTCAACAAAATTACGTACGGATATTGGTTTTCCGCTGCAGCAATTTATAACTCCGCCGATTGTATCCTGAAGGGCTGTTTTTACAATATACTCGGCCATTTTCTCTGCAGGAAGGTAGTCCCGAATTTGTTCTCCCGCCGACATGTCAAATTCTTTTTGCTTGGAGAAAACGGCATCTTTCATCTGGCTGTAAAGGGATTTCGACCCCTGGCCTTCCCCGAAAGGATAAAAAAGACGCAGCCACTTTAAACTAAAACCATATTTTTTTTGCAAAGTCTCTACGAATTTCCGTAAAGTATCCTTGGCAAGCCCATAGATTGTTACCGGTCTCGTATCCATGTTTTCGGCTAGACAGCCTTCCAAAAGGCCGTATTCAAAACAAGTCCCGGTAATGGTAATATTGGCAAGTCCGTGACCGACCATATTTTTAATAAAATAATAGTTTGCAGAAAGATTTTGTTCTATATGAAAAAGCTCGTTATAACGGGGAAGCCCCTGCCAGCTTAGATGAATAACCCTTTCAGGGCATTCAAAAAACATATAATAATTTTCCTCTTTGTCATTGAGATCCTTCTGAATATATTTGAGGTTTTTTGACTGTGGAAAAAGTTCTTCGGTGTTTTCCCTATTTCTGGAAGTGGCGATTACAGTATGACCATGAACTAAAATATTTTTAACCACATGGCTGCCTAAAAAGCCGGTAGCGCCGGTAACAAGAATCTTCACAAAAAAAGAATTCTCTTTATAGAATCAGCAAAACCGGGAAAAGCCGAATCCCGTTGAGAAATAATGGGGTTTGTAATATTCCAGTCAAACCCAAAAGAATCATATTTAACTCCTTGGTCGTGTTCTTTTGAATAGCAGGAAGTTTGGGCATAGTGTACGATAGTATTGTCGGCTAGAGAAGCGAAGCCGTGGGCTATACCTTTTGAGATATAGAGATAATTACTGTCGTTACCGGAAATGGTGCAGGAAAAATAATTACCGAAAGTTTTCGAGTTGTGCCGTAGATCGAGACATACATCAAGAATCACGCCGTTAATGACATACACCATCTTTACATGGTCAAAAGGAGGTGTCTGAAAATGCATGCCCCGTATGACGTTTTTTTTATTTACCGAATAATACATTTCCATAAAACAGCTTTCTAAAGACAAATCGTCAAACATATCTTTGGACAGCAATTTTTTAAAACTTCCCCGGTCATCATAAAATATTTGATTTGAGAGTATCAATATTCCGTCAATAGGAGTTTTTTGTATTTCTATCACAGATGTACCCCAGTATGTATCACCTCAATCATCCGGTCAATCATCTCGTCATTCATTCCCGGATATACCCCAATCCAGAAGGTATCCCGCATAATGCGGTCGGTTGTTTCCAGGGTTCCGGCTATACGGTAACCCGCGCCGGACTTTCGCAGTCCGTCAAAACAGGGATGTTTTACCAGATTTCCCGCAAAGAGCATTCGTGTCTGGATGTTCCGGCTTTCGATATATTGAACAAACTTGTTCCGGTCTACCCCGGCCCGGCACGTTACCAAAAAACCAAACCAGCTTGGGATTGAATTAGGCGCCGCTTCGGGCAGAATCAGTTTGTCCTGTACATCCTGCAAACCCTCGTACAATCGCTGCCAGTTGTGCCGGCGTTTTTCCACAAAAGACGGAAACTTTTCCAGCTGGGCGCAGCCTATGGCGGCCTGCATATCGGTAGCTTTCAGGTTATAGCCGAAGTGGCTGTACACATACTTGTGATCGTAGCCTTCCGGCAGTTCGCCGTATTGCTTATCAAAACGATGTCCGCACAGGTTATCGTTCCCCGAGGGACACACGCAGTCCCGGCCCCAATCCCGCAGGGAACGGACAATTTTGTGGAGCAGGGGATCCGCGGTATAGACCGCGCCGCCTTCACCCATGGTCATGTGGTGGGGCGGATAGAAACTGGAAGTCCCGATATCACCGATGGTTCCGGTGAATTTTTCGATGCCGTCAATGGTATAGGTCGAACCTAAGGCGTCGCAGTTATCTTCGATAAGCCACAGGTTGTGGGTGGTACAAAACGCTTTTACCGACTGTAAATCAAAGGGATTCCCCAGGGTATGAGCCAGCATCACCGCTTTTGTTTTGGGAGACAGCGCCTCTTCCAGCAGCGACACGTCAATGTTGTACTGGGGAATGGTCACATCCACGAAAACCGGTACCGCGCCGTACTGCAGAACGGGCGTTACCGTGGTAGGAAAGGCGGCGGCAACGGTGATTACTTCGTCCCCGCGCCGTACCGCCCGGTCTCCCAGCAGGGGAGAAGTGAGGGTCATGAAGGCAAGAAGATTTGCCGATGATCCGGAATTAACCAGAGAACAAAAAGGGACCTTAAGATATTCGCCAAGCTGTTTTTCAAACTTGTCCGTATACCGCCCCGAGGTAAGCCAGAATTCCAGGGAACTGTCTACCAGGTTGACCAGTTCGCTTTCATCAAAAACTCTGGAGGCATAGGGAATACGCTCCCCGGTCCTGTAGGGCTTTTGCATGAAGGAACGGTAATATACTTTAACGCTTGCAAGTATTGATTGCAGCGCCTGTTCCCGGTTCATGGATTCAGACATGGTAAATACTTTGCCCGACTCGTTTTATATGCGCCAACAGATTATCATTTGTGATATATTTAAATAAAACTAAATCCATCTTATAAGGGAGCAAAAGATCGTCAATTTCGTCCTCAATTTTACCTTTCACCATCAGGGTAAGATTATCGCCGTTTAAGGCAATATCGATATCAGAATAAGGCTTGAAATTGCCTTTTGCCCTGGAACCATACAGGACAGCCTGTGAAACCTCCGGATGTTGCGAAAAGACAGCGCAAATTTTCTCCAGAACATCGGGCCTCAATCCAAAAGGCATATCTTCGATTCCATTTTATTTTTGAATTTTTCCAGAAGTGGAAAATAGGCATTAATAATTTTTTCAAATATTTCAGCCGCAATTTCATTGTTATATGTGTGTGAAGTTTCGTTACGGCTTTTGATCATGTCCATCCATGTTTCACCGTTATCAATCAAATTTAATTGCAACGCCTCACGAGTCGCGTCACGAGATCCGCCAATTTCATTGATGCCCTGATATTCAGCATAATCTTTAAAAACTTTCCATGCTAATTCGTGTGTATATTCAAATCTCTGCACCAACCCTTCTTTGGTTATTTCCACAAGAACGATATCAAAATCCAGCTTCTTGCAAAGGATAAACCGGACAGCTTCATCAAGTTTATTGAAAGCGCGTACATAATTTGAAAACCGTTGTTTCCATCGAATATCCATATTCCATTATCTTCTTGACTTAATGGCTAAATTTAAAATATTCCCGTATCTGGCCTTCTACGCAGGCCAGCCGTGCCGCATTGGCGTCCGCCTTGGCAAATTCAACCGTTTTCCCAACCGCCGTTTTAATATCCCAGCGGGGTTCCCAGTCCAGCATGGCTCTTGCTTTGGAACAATCAAGCTTTAAAAAATTTGCTTCGTAGAACGGCTGCTCTTTTGCCTGCACCGTCCAGTGGGCGCCTTTTCCCCATGCGGCGCAAAACAGATCGGCAAGGGCGCCGGTACTTACGCAGCTTTCTTCATTGGGGCCAAAATTATAATTCCCTGCAAGTCCGTTTATGTATTGCTTTTGCGCAAGCAAAAGATATCCCGAAAGGCATTCAAGCACATGCTGATAGGGTCTTATGGAACAGGGGTTACGCAGGATAATGGGGTTCCCGGCAAGCGCCGCCCGTACACAATCGGGGATAATCCGGTCCTCCGCATAATCGCCTCCGCCAATAACGTTTCCCGAACGGGCGGTAGAAACAGCGGGAGCGTCCGTTCCGCCGAAAAATGAGTTGCGATAACTTACGGTAACCAATTCGCTGCAGGATTTGCTGTTTGAATACGGATCGTACCCGGCGAGGTTTTCATTCTCCCGGTATCCCCATATCCATTCTTTGTTTTCATAGACCTTGTCGGTGGTGACATTTACAAAAGAACGCGCCGACGGGGTAGCGCGCAGCGCTTCGAGGACATTAACCGTACCCATTACATTGGTTTCATAGGTCAGCGCCGGTTCCTTGTAGGAACGGCCGACCAAAGGCTGGGCCGCAAGGTGAAAAACAATTTCCGGCTTTGCTTCCCTCATGGCCGTTACAAGTTTTTCCCTGTCGCGGATATCGGCGGTTATTGATCCAATTTTATCCTTTGTTCCAAGCTGTACAAAAAGCGAAGGATCATCCGGGCGTAAGGCATAGCCGGTTATAGCGGCGCCAGCATGGAGCAGAACATGGCATAACCAGGTCCCCTTAAACCCGGTATGACCGGTGATAAAAATTTTCTTTTTTTTATAAAAAGAAAGACCGGTCATGCTGTTTTAGGTTCATTTTGCCACAGAGCCCAGGGAGCTTTTCCGTGAATCCACATTTCGGTAAGTTCATTTTTATCCCGCAGGGTATCCATGGCTTTCCAAAAGCCGGTATGCCGGTAAGCGGTTAGTTGACCTTCGGCGCCGATTTTCTGCAAAGGTTCCCGTTCAAGAACCTCGGCATATCCTTTTGTGATATAGGAAAAGATCCTGGGTTTCATAACAAAAAAACCGCCGTTTATCCAGGCGCCGTCCCCCATGGGTTTTTCCAAAAAGGAATTGACCATATCGGCGCTGTCTATCGCCAGGGAACCGTATTTTCCGGAAGGCTGAACCGCAGTCAGGGTTACTGTCTTTCCCCTGGCATTGTGAAATTCAATGAGCCGCGGAATATTTACATTGCTTAACCCGTCGCCGTAGGTAAGCATAAAATCATCGTCCCCGAGAAAACCCCTGGCTTCCAGCAGTCTGCCGCCGGTCATTACATTTTGTCCGGTATAGAGCATGGTAACTTTCCAGGGTTCATTCCGGTGTTTGTGTACTTCTACCGCGTTGTTTTCCATATCCACCGTTATGTCGGAATACCGGGTGTAGTAGTTAATAAAATATTCTTTAATAATATGGGACTTGTAACCGGTAAGGATTACAAACTCATTGAACCCCCAATAGGAATAGACTTTCATAATGTGCCAGAGTATGGGCCGGCCGCCGATTTCCACCATGGGTTTCGGGCGCAGATCCGTTTCCTCGGAAAGCCGCGTCCCCAGCCCCCCGGCAAGGATAACTACCTTCATGCCACAATCACGCCGTCTTCAATACGAATTCTTCTGTCGCACTGTTCTACGGTACTAAGCCGGTGGGCAATTACGATAAGGGTTTTATCGCCGCTTATGCCATACACCTCATTCATTATTTCAGATTCTGTCGTGTTGTCAAGCGACGATGTCGCTTCGTCCAATACCAGTATTTCGGGGTCGCTAAACAGCGCCCGCGCAATGCCAATGCGCTGCTTTTGTCCGCCCGAAAGCTGTATGCCGCCTTCGCCGACAATGGTGTTAAGGCCTTCTTTTGCCTCAAGAAAGTTCCAAATTTGCGCCTTTTCCAGAGCGGCAATAATCTTGTCTTCGTCATTATTATCCGACCCAAAACTGACATTCTCGGCAACGGTGCCGTCAAAGAGATATATATCCTGGGGAATATAACCTATTTTACTGCGCCAGGAAACGACATTTTTATCGTTAAGCTTTATTCCGTCTATTAAAACGGCTCCCTGCGTGGGTTGATAAACACCGCTAAGAATATCTACAAGCGTGGTTTTTCCGCTTCCGCTTTCGCCGGTAAAGGCAATTTTTTCTCCTTTCTTGATCGACAGAGAAATATTTCTAATTACATCATTGCCTTTTAAATATTTAAACCATACATTGTCGGCTCTAATTTCATTGGAAAAATCAATTTTCTGCATCCCTTCGTCAACGGTTTGAATTTGAAGTTCTTCATACACTATGTGCAGCGATTTTTGCAAAAACGCGACATTGTTAAAATATCCCAGGAGCCTGTTAATTGACGGCAATATTCTGTACAGCGCGAGCGCGTACATTGATATAACAGGTATGACCATTGCCGCCGTATTGTACCGCACTATTATATAGCAGACGGTAGAAACAAGCAGGGAAAACCCAAGGCTTTCCAGCACGTTTTTTGGAATTGATCCCAGAACGGAACTGGTTATTGAAACACCGGAGATAGTAGAGGTTGAGTCCTGAAAATTACGGTAAATTGTTTCCTGATTTCCTTTTAACTTGATAAACTTATAGTTTCTGAATGTTTCGGTTATTGTTCTGCCAAGACGTAAAGAGGCGGCATAGCGTTTATCACCCAGCCTCTTGCTTGCCTTTATTATGGTAAAAAAAACTGTCGTTAAAATAACCGCCAGCAACCCCGTTAATACCAAAGTAATCTGGAAATTGACCAGTACCATAAAAATATAAAGCAAAAGAATTGTTATGCATTCCGCAAAAATTTGTAAAAAATTAAGTAAAAGCTGGCAAAGATTGTTTGTTTCGCTGCTTACAACCTGACCCATCATCGACGGGTTTTTATAGACGTACAATTTATAGGGAATTTCAAGATATTTTTTAAAAATTTTTGAGGCAAAATGGTTGTAGGTGCCGAGCGAAAACCGCACCATGCAATAATTGTAAAAAATACTGTATAGCGACCGGCAAACATAAAAGACAACTATGGCAATGCCAAAAAAAAGAATAAAACTATTTTTATCCACAAACCCAAAAAAATCATAAATTAGTTTAAAGGGGGCGTTTTCTATCATGTCCGGATTCGCCGCAACACTAATAAAGGGCATTATGACGGAAATACCCACCGTTTCAATCATCGATAACAGTACCGACAGTATAAAAAGAAAAACAAGATACAACTTGCGCTTTTTGTCAAGAAGTTCGTTCAGTTTGCCGGGAATTGATTTTGCGCTGTCGCTCAAGCTGTTTGACCTGTGGATAAACAAAAACGGGGCAGTTTTTTATCTTTGTCAGAAACAAGGTATTCAACGCCGCAATCGGGCCAGCGTAT
Organism: Treponema sp.; assembly: GCA_031267675.1. Lineage (GTDB taxonomy): Bacteria > Spirochaetota > Spirochaetia > Treponematales > Breznakiellaceae > JAIRYT01. The sequence goes on from JAIRYT010000012.1 coordinate 9,416, forward strand.
TCCTATACCGGGATCATTCCAGATAATTCCACCCTCGTCTTCACGGTGATAAAAATCGCCGCACTTATAATCAAAAACGGCGCTTTCGCTTAAAACCAAAAAGCCGTGGGCAAAACCTTTTGGTATATAAAACATATTGTGCTGTTTTTCGCTCAGGATTACACCGTGCCACTGCCCAAAGCTGGAAGATTCCCGCCGTATATCGACGGCGACGTCAAAAACTTCGCCCTGTGTTACCCGTACAAGTTTTGCCTGCGGGTGCTTTATCTGAAAGTGCAGTCCCCGTAAAACCCCGCGCCTGGAGCGGGACTGGTTGTCCTGTACAAATTCACACCCGATTCCCGCCTCGGCAAAAGCGCTCCTGGAGTACGATTCAAAAAAATAACCGCGGGCATCCTCAAAGATATCGCTCCGTATTTCAAACAGCCCCTCTATGGGGCAGGGAGTAAAACGAAACGACAAGTCAGACCAGCTCCGCGATATATTTTAAATAATCGCCGTATTCGGTTTTGTACAGGGCGGCGTCCTCATAGAGCCGCGCCTTGTCTATCCATCCCTGGGAAAAGGCAATTTCCTCAATACAGGACACATACATGCCCTGGCGTTTCTGGATGGTTGCTATAAAGTTCGAGGCCTCAAGCAGTCCGTCGTGAGTACCGGTGTCAAGCCACGCCATACCGCGGCCCAGTATTTCGACAGAAAGCCTTTTCTGTTCAAGATACGCGGTGTTTACCGCGGTTATCTCGATTTCGCCCCGCGCGGAAGGTTTTGTGGATTTGGCAATGGAGATAACATCATTATCGTAAAAATAAAGTCCGGGTACGGCGTAATGCGATTTTGGGATTTTAGGTTTTTCTTCTATGGAAAGCGCCCTGCCTTCGCTGTCAAATTCAACGACACCGTACGATGCGGGATCTTTAACATAATAACCAAAAATGGATCCGCCGCCGTTTTTTGCGATACGTTCCGCGGTGGTTTTTAGCGTATCGCTTAATCCGCGTCCGTAAAAAACATTGTCGCCGAGTACCAGGGCGCAGCAATCATCGGCAATGAACCGTTCCCCTACAATAAAGGCGTCGGCAAGTCCGCGCGGCGTTTCCTGGACCGCGTACCCGAAGCGCATTCCCAATTGTTCGCCCGATCCCAGCAGTTCCCTGAACACGGGAATATCGCGGGGAGTGGAGATGATCAAAACTTCCCGTATCCCCGCCAGCATCAGAACCGACAGCGGGTAATAGATCATCGGTTTGTCGTAAAGGGGAAGTATCTGTTTTGAAACCGCTTTGGTTACGGGATACAGCCTGCTTCCCGAACCGCCGGCAAGTATTATTCCCTTCATTTGTCCGGCACTGCCGCTTCATCGCCTTTGCGATCCCAGCACATCCATTTGTCATTGATAAACAGGTAGCCGTAATCAATAATTTCTTCTTTCTGGAGGCGTTTGAACGCTTCGATGCCCTTGCCGGCGGCAAAGGCAAGAGTGGAGGCGGCTTCATTGTATAAACCGCACCTCATCGCGTTCTGGTGCAGTCGCGACAAATCACCCCTGGCAAGAAGTCTTTCAACTTTTTCTTCGGTGTCATAAAAGGCGGCTAAAATCGCGCCGGCTTTTTGGGGATCGCCGTCCGCGTTTAGATATACATAGCGGATGATGTTTCTTGTGCGAAGGGGCATTCCTATAAACGCTCTTACCGGCATGTTAACTGCATAATTCCTTTAGGTACATAGAAAGGCTGCTGTTCCAGACAGGTATTTCAAGGGCCAAAGCTTTGGTTATTTTGGTTTTGTCCAGAACGGAATAGGCGGGCCGCTTAACCCTTGACGGGAAACTTGCGCTGGTACAGGGAACAACCGTACACTTCACTTTAATGAGCCCGTCTACAAACGCCTGTTCGGCAATTTTGCCGGCAAAATCGTACCACACAATATCGCCCTTGTTGGTATAGTGATAAATTCCATACGGAATATCTTTGGCTTTTATAAGCAAAACAACGGCGGCGGCAAGGTCTTTCGCCCAGGTAGGACTGCCCCGCTGGTCGTTTACCACTGTTACCCTGTTCTGTTCCGTCATCAGGCGCAGCATGGTGTTTACAAAGTTTTTTCCGTACCGGCCGTAGAGCCACGCGGTCCGTATGATGTACGAATACGGATTGATTTTAAGAACAGCCTGCTCGCCTTCCCATTTTGTCGCGCCGTAAACGGACTGCGGGTTCGGGGCGTCGTCTTCGCGGTACGGTCGCTTGACGCGCGCTTCATCCTCCATTCCCTCGCCGTCAAAAACATAGTCGGTAGAAATATGAATTAAGCGGGCGCCGATACGGGCGGCGGCGGCGGCAATATTTGCCGAACCCGATACATTGAGCAGGCGGCACGCTTCCGCCTCGTCTTCCGCCCTGTCTACCGCAGTGTAGGCGGCGCAGTTAATAATCCAGTCTATGCGGCCGGGCTGTCCCGCCGACGAATCATTCTGGTATTTTTCCGCAAAGGAGTCAAGGTTCTCCCGCGATGTAATATCAACTTCACGGTCCGTACCCAGAAAGGGCAGGGCGCTTTTCGTCAGGGCAAGGGCAAGTTCCGTTCCCAGCATTCCCCTGCTGCCAACAAGCCAGATCATCGGCTGCCGTAATTGTTTTCGATCCAGCGCAGGTATTCGCCGCTCTGTATGGTTTTAACCCAATTCTGGTTTGCCAAATACCAGTCGACTGTCTGTTCAAGGCCCGCCTCGAAATTCATAATACGTTTCCATCCAAGCTCCCGCTTTATTTTGCCGCAGTTGATGGCGTAACGCCGGTCATGGCCGGGCCGGTCTTTAACATAGGTAATCGCGGCGCGGACGGACGCTTCTTCGCGTCCCGCTTTTTGGGACACCGTTTTTATGATGGCGTCAAGAAGCGTACGGTTCTCCCACTCGTTTTCGCCGCCAATGTTGTATTTTTCGCCGGTTTTGCCGCAGGTAAGCACCAGGTAAACGGCGCGGTTGTGATCATATACGTGGACCCAGTCGCGTATGTTTTTACCGTCTCCGTAAACGGGAAGGGCTTTGCCTTCCAGTATGTTTTGTATCATCAGGGGAATGAATTTTTCGGGAAACTGGAAAGGGCCGTAATTGTTTGAACAATTACTAAGCGTAACGGGAAGCCCGTAGGTGTGGAAATAGGAATACACAAGATGATCGCCTGCGGCCTTGCTGGCGGAGTAGGGGGAGCGGGGAGCATAAGCGGTATCCTCGGTAAACGCGCCGCTTTCTTCCAGCGAACCGTAGACTTCATCGGTGCTTATCTGGTGAAAGCGCGTTTCACTCCTGTCTTTCCAGTGTTTTCGCGCCGCTTCCAGCAGATTAAAGGTTCCCAGAACATTGGTTTCAATGAACACCCGGGGACCAAGTATGGAACGGTCTACATGGCTTTCGGCGGCAAAGTGAACGACGGTATCAACGCCGTAATCCCCAAAAAGGGAATCAAGAAGGCCGCTGTCTCCAATGCCGCCTTTTATAAAAAAGTAACGTTTTCCGCCGTATTCCGCTTCTATATCGGACAGATTTGCGGGATTACCCGCATAGCTTAGGGAATCAAGGTTTATCACGCGGCCCGAAAATTCCGCTTCGGGGGCCTTGTCCTGAAAGCCGTCCCCGGAAACACCCTGTTCCCGGTTAAACAAAAAGCGGATAAAATTGGTTCCGATAAAACCGGACCCGCCTGTTACCAGAACATTATTCAATACGCGCACTAATCATCCTCGTATCGGGTAAGAACATAACTGCCGGTGATGCGCACGCCCAGTATAATGGAAAAGGGCCTGTTTTCACGGTCGGCGTTGGATTTATAATAGGTGCTGCTGCGGCTTCCCACAACAAAGGGAACGCCCAGGGTTACCGTAACATCGGTAAACGGAGAAAAACTCAGGCCGGGGACAATCTGCGAGCTTTCTTCCTTGAGCGAATATAAACCCTGGGCAAAAACCCTAAAACGCTTCCAGTTAAAGCGATAGACAAAATTAAGGGCAAAGTTAAAGCCTTCAATAAAGGGCGTTGTCTGCGCCTGTTTTAGTTCGGATTCTTCCTGGAAATACGATACGTTTTTTTCGCCGGAATAAAAAACTTCGCCGTTTATTGTAAGTCTGTCCTTAAAAAAGCCCTGCATAAAACCGGTGTTCCACGAAAAAACGTTTTGCTTTTCCCCGCCGAGGTCTGGTCCGTACGGTTCGTCAAGATCGGTGGCAAAGAGGCCTTCGGCATAAACCTCGGTGTTTACAATGGTCGCCTTTACCGAGGTAAAAAAACGCAGGGGCATATCCTTAAAATAAAGGCCGCCCATATCAATGTCCGCATAACGGAACGCAAGATTATATTTGCCGCCGTAGGCAATTTCCTTGGCGTTCAGCCGGTTCTGCGCGCTCCAAAAACCGTTGCGGGTAATCGCCAAAAGCTGAAAGCCGCCTATGCGGTAGGGTATATCAACGCGGGCCACATATAAATCGCCGCCGCTTGAACCGGCGGGAACCCGGGCAAGCAGGTTGGTAAAAGGAAAGTTCGGCGAAATTCCCCAGTAATGGTGATATTTTCCGACACGAAAAAACGCGCGGTTTACCAGATTGTAATCAAAGAAAAATTCATCAAGGACAAACGCAAAATCGGGTATGCGATAGGAAAAGGCCGACCGGACGCGCAATACTTCGGAGAATTGAAAATCAAGCCCCAGCATGGCCTTCATTTCGGCGCCGACCAGGTTGGTAAATTTCGTGTCGTCGTCGGCATTCCAGGGAGTGTCGGACCAGCCCGGCATATAACCGCCCAGAAAACTGAACGACGCGTCTATGGCAAGTCCCCGGAGTTTTATGGTGGGCCACAAAGAAGGCCCGGCTGTATCTTCCCCGGGATCGTCCTCGTCATGACTTCCGTTAAAAAGATCGTCTACGGCGTCAAGGCTTATGGTGTCGACCGAAGGGTCTCCGGCAGTCTGCGCGATAACAAAAAAGGGCGCAAGGACAAGAAAAGCTGTCGCAAAGTACCGCCTCAACGATTAACCGATTCCAAAAATGTTTTTGAAAAGTACGAGTCGGGCACGCGGTTAAACGAAGGTTTATTTATGGTAATCTGGGTACGCTCATTGACAAAAACGCCGTTGATCATTGATCCGCGCAGCGCGTCAATGATAAGAATTTGTTTGGGAACATACCGGTGGCCAATCCGGTAATAATCGGGAATGGCCGATATCCGCAAAAGCTGTCCGGAAAGGCTGTAATCTTCTGTTTTACGGACAAGTCCGTCCTCGCTGATCCATATTTTCATTTTGGGGTAGGCTACGGCGTTTGTCCGCGCGTCAAGGTGAAGGATCCGGCAGCGAAAATTACCCAGTATGGTGTCTTCGCCCTTGGTGATACGGTAATCCTGCGACAGGGTGGAGCGGGTAAAATCAGAATTGCTGGCATTGGTGTTTTGAAAGCGGTCGCGGCTGGAAGTGGAATTAAAGCGCCGCGATTCGGGATCGTAAAACCACAGGGTATTGCCCTGCTTTAGGTAGCCCTGGCCCCTGCTTATGCTTGGCTGCATAATCAGAATAACATAGGTTTCCTGGGCGTCTTTACGAAATACGCCGGCAACGGTAACGCTGCGCGCCTGTCCGGGTTTGTCCTGGACAATTGTGTATTCTGCGGAAAAATCCGTATCCACATAGCTTGCAAGACTGTCGGCCTTTCTAAGCAGTTCGGAATCGCTGATCGCCCACGACGGAACCACGCAAAAAACAAAGACCAGCGGAAAAAATCTTCGTACCCACATCAGTCACTGCCTCCCAGCATTTCCGGCAGACTGCGGCGCGACGAGTTGTACAGGGGAAACCATGCTGCCAAAAAGAGTAACGCAAAAACGGCCAGTCCGTTTGCCGCGGTCGAAAGCGGGCGATACAGGGCTGTTAATCTGCCGTTGCGCATAAAAATTTCAAAACTGGGGAACCATGAAAACGAAAGATGCGAAAGCCCCCAGCTTAAAAACCGGCAAAAAAGAAACCCGGCAATCAGGGAACAAAGGCCAAGCAAAAAAATCTCGGACAGGAGGAGCCGGCGTACTTCCGCTTCGTAAAAACCAATCGCCCGCATGGTGCCTATTTCGCGCCGCCGTTCGTGCAGAATAAGCCGCCATGTTACCGAAGCGCTAAAAAAAACAATTACGAGCATCATCCCGTAAAGGAAGTAGCTTAACATATCCATCGCGTCAAGGAGCTGGTGGATTTCGCTTAAATATACCGGAATGGTCAGCAGCATAATTCTAAGGCTTTCCACGTTTTCATGGCGGCGCTCCTCAAAATCGTCCCGGGTAAATATGAGCGGGTAGGTGGAAAAATCCCCGGCAAGTTCCCGGTTTAACGCGGTCTGCTGGCTTTGCAGGCGTCCCCGGTCCTGTAAATAAAAACCCACATTGGAACAGTCGCTTTCGGCAAAGCCGATAAGGCCGTTAAGCGTGCGGCGGTCAATATAGGCTTTGTAATAGCCGAATAATGTTGAATCGTCTATAACGCCGCTGATAACAAACATTCCGGTATTGGCGACTCCCTCGTTGGCAACCTGTACCAGAAGATTGTCGCCTTTACGCGCCCCCAAAAATTCCGCCACCGGAGCGGAAACCAAAATACCGTCGCCGGGCAGCGACGCCGGGGCCGCCGAATCCTCCCCCGTAAACGCGACTTCGCTAAAATAGGGGTACTCTGTTTCATAATCAACCCCGAGCAAATATTTTATCGCCAGCGCGTTGCCGTTATAAAAAAGCAGCGTATCGTTAAACAGGTTGGTGCGCCGTACCGTGCGGCTTGTTTTAACTCCGGCGCGCCGGGCCGCCGCGACAATAGCGTCCGCGTCATCCGCGCTTAAATGGTGGGTTTCGTTTGTATCATATCCTTCCGCGATAATGTCGCCGGCATAGTGCGCCTGGGCGGAAAAATAAATATTTTCCGTCATGCGATCCTTTACCGAGGTAATAAAGGTAATAATACTAAACCCAAAGGCAAGGGCGATAAATAAAAATAAATAACGCCTGCAGTAACGGACTAAATAACGAATTGAAAGCCCCGGCAGCGCGCTCATTCCTAGCCCTGCCTTACCGCGGTTACCGGATCAATGCGGACGGCTTTTTCTACCGGAACGATCGAGGCCGCGGCTCCCAGAACGACTGCCACGGCAAGGGTCGCCAGGGCGACGGTTGGCATAAATTCCAGCACAAGAACCGGCCCGCCCAAAAGATTTGCCAAAAGATCATTGCGAATGGCGATGGACATGCGGTTAAGTACGCCGAAAAGCCATGAACCGGCGCCGATTCCGGCAAAACCCGCGGCGGCGGACAGCGAAATGTTTTCGCTGAGTATCATGACGCGTATATAGGAATCGCCCGCGCCTATGGCGCGCAGGGTGCCGATTTCACGGGTCCGCCTGAACACGGCGATAAGCAGAATATTGACTACGACCAGAATGCCGGCGACGCTTACCAAGAATACCCCCGCGTTAAAAAGCGACTGCAAAAGCAGGAGCATGATTGCCGACTGCCCGGCGGCCTCGCGCCAGGTAACCGCCGCCGCGCCGTACGCGGCAAGTTTTTTGTTAAGGCTTGCAAGAAGCGCGTAAACCGAACGGCCCTTTGCGGCGCGAATCAGTATAAAGTTCCAGTCGCCGCGTGTTTCGTCCACCTGTTCGCCGTCCGGCGCGCGTTCCGAAGAGAAAAAAGCCTGCAGATCGGCGGCGGTAAATCCCTCTTCGCCGCTTTCAGCGCCTGATCCGCCGTCCGAAAGGCCGAAAAGCGAATCAATATCATCCGGATTGGCGGCGCTGTCAAGCAGACCGACGGCTTCGTCAGACGCGTCCGCGTCCGAAGTCGCCACCTGTATCGAAGAAAGCACCCGCGCCGTCTGGCTGTCCATAAGGACGATCTCGTTCATAAACTGGCCCGGATTGCGGTAATGGAAAATACCAAGCAGGGGAAGCGCGCGTATTTTAAAGCCGATCTTTCCGCCCGAAGTAAAGGTAAGGGGATCGCCGATTTTTGGGGCCGCGCCGTTTTCTTTTTCAATAGCGGCCGCCCGCTCGCGGGGAATCATAACGCCGCTTTTTCCCTCTTCAATAATACCGCCCTGGTCAAGAATGATGCCGGGGAATAACTCAAAATAGGTCTTCGCCTCCACGCCGACTGCCAGCACGGGTCTGTTGTAGTGCTCTCCGGTGGTAAGGAATGCGTTTACCGACACCTGGCTGGTAAATCCTTCGACGCCCGCTTCGTCTTGGACAATGCGCGTTACTTCGTCATAGGCGCTCAAAACGGGAATGGTAAAACGGTTGTCGATAACCGGAACATTCGCGCCGAACAAATTCATCGATGTCCCGGTTTTTTTTTGAATGACAATATCCGCGGTAAGGCTGTCAACATACGCGCCGCGAAGTTCCCTGTCGGCCCGGCCGACGACGCTGTTTCCCAAAAAAAACAAAAAGGAAATAACGGCGATAAGCAGCAGAATTATGAGTGAATTTTTTACGTTGCGCGCGATACTTCGCAGCACATAAATTCCTATCACCGGCGTTCTTCCTTTTCGAGCGCGCCGTCACGCAAAAAAAGAATGTGGTCGGCCATTTTCCATATTCCCGGATCATGGGTTGAAAAAAGAAAGGTGGTGCCGTCTTCCTTGTTGACTGTTTTCATCAGTTCCAGAATACGGCTGCCGTTTTCCGAATCAAGGTTCGCTGTCGGTTCGTCGGCGATGACCAGGCGCGGGCGGGTGACAAGGGCGCGGGCAATGGCGACCCGCTGCTGCTGCCCGCCGGAAAGCTCCGCGGGCAGATGCCGGCGGCGATCCTGCAGGTCCACTTCTTTTAGCAGAGCCTCGACCCGGTCCTTTCGTTCCGCGCGGCTTGTTTTTTTCGCGCCGATGGTAAGGGGCAGTTCAATATTTTCAAAAACCGTAAGGACCGGCAGCAGATTGAACGATTGAAATACAAATCCGATATATTCGCGGCGGAACCGGGTAAGTTCGCGGCGCGAAAGGCTTCCTGTCTCTTTGCCTTCGATGCATATCCGGCCGCCCGAGGGCCTGTCGATAAGGCCGATAATGTTCATCATCGTGGTTTTACCGGAACCCGACGGGCCGGCCACCGAAACAAAATCGCCGCTTTTAATCTCAAGATTGATTCCCCTAAGGGCTTCAACCTGAACCTGTCCCATTTGATACGTTTTACGCAGGTCGTTAAGTGTTACAATTACTTCGTTCATATTTTCTTTTAGTTTCATGTTACGACCTAAAAAATTTAACCACTAACCACACGAAAAGCAAACTTTTTGCCGGAAATTCCAGGGTATTCGCGCATTGGCGAGTTAATAAAAATGACCCAGGCCTACATAGATTTCTTTTTCTTCGCTTTTGACGCCGCCGTTACGAACTGCTTCAAGCAGATTAACGCCGACGCTGATTCGTAAGTATACGCTGCGCCACCGGTAGGGAAAGGTGATGATTTCAAGGCCGCCGGTAATGATCAGGCCGTCTTTCCAGTCGCAGTCTTTGGTTGTATAGATGGTGCGTTTTGCCGCTTTGCCCGCTTCGCTCCGGTAGCGGCCCTCAAAAAGACCGATGTCGATGAACGGCGACCAGTGCTGCTCAAACTCAAGCCAGCGCAGGGACTGTCTGCCCCGCCGTTCGGCGGGTAAAAAACGGTAAAGCAAAAACGGAAAGTCAAGGTTCAGCGACAAAAGTTTGTCGGCAAGAAGGTAATTGTCCTTCATTCCGCGCAGCGCGTCCCCGCCTTCTTCGTACGGTTCGTCCGGCCAAAACTGGGCCATAAAACGCGCGGAAACGGCGAAACGTTCGGCAAACGGATGATGAAAGGCTGCGAGCGCCGAAAAACGGCGTTCCCAGCCGCGCTTTTTTATATTATATTCGTTGCTGTTGTAAAGCAGGGCCTGACCGCCCTCGCGGAAATTTTCTTTCCAGTCGACGCGTTCAAAACCAAGGCTGTGCCCCGGCGTTACAAGCGGTCCGGCGCGGTAATACCCGATATCGCCGCCGGGCCGGTAGCGCTGCAGCGCGGACAATTCCGGCATGTAAAAAAGCTCGCCATAGCCGGTGTCAAATCCCAGCGGGATTTTCCATTTTCCGTAAAGCTCGCTGGAAAGATACCAGGTATCCTCAAAATAAAGGCTTACCGGATCATCTTCGTCTTCTTCGTTGACAAAAAAACTTTGATTAAATCCGGCGGTTATCGTGGCGCCTTTTACCGGAATATCTACCGACAACCCGGTTACGTTGCGATACGAAGGCGGCTCGCCGGGCGAAAGAATCAACTGGTTTTCAAAGCCAAAGAGCCACTTGAGGTTTAACGCGCGAAAGGGAAGGCTGGTATCGACAAGAAAAACGGCGTAATTCTTTCCCTCTTTTTGCCGGTACCCCATGTCCAGTCTAAGGGGGGCCATTGTTCCCAGAAAGTTAAAATCCCTGGCTTTGACTGTAAGGGAAAAACCTGAAGGGAAGGAATCGGAACCGGCGTCGTTCGAGTCGTACTTTGGCTCGGGAAAGATGATAAGGTTCCAGGTATCCTGCGCCCGAACGGTGAGCGTTACCGGAATAAAGCCGTCCGCTTCCGCGGGACCAAGGGTATACTCCAGGCCGGTTTCTTCCAGCGTCCGCTGGTTGTAGAGGAGCTGCCGCTTGCGCGCAAGATAGGCTTCGAAACGCGGCAAATCCGCAAAGCGTTCCCCGTGCGTAAGGCCAATGGCGAACGCAATCGCCCAGTCGCGGGTTTTGCCCGTCAGCTCGTAGCGTATGTCCCGGATAACATAGCCGGCTTCTTTGACCGTTTCGCCGGTAAAGCCGCTCCCGCCTTCATCGTAATCATCGAAGACATCTTCATACACGTCTTCGTACGCGTCTTTATACACGTCATTGTACAGATCCTCAAAGGATTCGTCCGCTTCCTGCGGGTATACGGGAGAAACCAGAAGCAGGGCAAAAAGGCAAAAAAACCAGCTCCGGAGGACGGTCACCAGAGTCCTTCAAAGAACATTCGTACATCCCCGGGATTTTTTATAGTACGTTTGCCGGTTTCACTTTCTATCGCTCCTTCCATATCTGTCCCTTCGATATCGAGGGGGACGATACGGGCGCTCTTTTTTGCGGGAACCACAAAACGAAGAGTTCCGGAACGCTTTTTTTTGTCATGTATCAAAGCTTCTTTAAAGACGGCGCGGTCAAAACGGCCCGGCCAGGGGTTTCGCAGTTCATAGCCCAGCGCTTCCAGCTTTTGCCGGATCGCGGCGGCTGTCGACGGCGGGGTAATTCCCAGGACGCCGCCCAGTTCGCAGGAACGGGCGATTCCCCAGGCCACCGCCTCTCCGTGGCTTACGGTTCCAAGGCCGGCCGCCGCCTCGAGGGCGTGGGCGAATGTATGGCCCAGGTTAAGCAGCTCCCGCGTACCGCCTGTTTCCAGGGGATCGCGCTCTACGAGCAATCCCTTAAAGCGGACGGCGCGGCGGAGCAGGCGCTCAAACGCGGCGCCGCCGGGAGCCGGACGTTCAGCCGGAAATTCATCAAGCGCGGAAGGTGTATCAAGAATCGCCGTTTTTACCAGCTCGGCCATTCCGCTTTTCCATTCCCGTTCGGGGAGGGTGTCAAGGGTATCCAGCGCGGCGATAACGCGGGCGGCCGGATAAAAGCTGCCGGCGAAATTTTTGATTCCCCCCAGATCAAAGCCGGTTTTGCCGCCTATAGCCGCGTCCGCCATCGCCAGAAGCGTCGTGGGGACAAGCGCCAGTCCCGCGCCGCGCATATACACGGAGGCCGCAAAGGCGGTGAGGTCGCAGACGACGCCGCCGCCGACGCCGACAAAGGTACCGTCCCGGCCCAGGCCCCGTTTGCGGCCTTCGCCCAGGATGGCCTCGACCGCGCTCCAGGTTTTATGCGCTTCTCCGGCCTCCAGAACAAGGGGATTCTGTTCAAAATGACGACCGTAGCGAAGGGTGTTGGTATCGCAGACGACAAGAAAGCTCCCGCCGGGCGCTGTCCGGCGGGGCAAAGCCCGCTGTATGTAAACCGAGCTTGAGAAACTGCCAAAGCGAAAATCCTGGGATGAGGGCATAACAAAGCCTTCCGGCGCGCGCGATTTTTTTATACAGCGCCGGAGATACAGAAAAAATGGCGGCCATCTTCCCGCGGGCGGCCGAAACACGCTCCGCGGGGGACAATGACGTTCTGAACGCTCATGCTAACATAGCGCCAAGACTTTTTCAAGTTGAGCGGAAGGGGTTTTTAGTGTTTGCGGCGAAAATTCGCCAGGTAAAAAAACTCCTTCCTAATCGGCAAGGCCCAGAAGGCCCGCCTCTATGGAGTTAAGAATACGCGTCTTAAGAAAGGGTTCCGGCGCGTCCAGTCCTTCAAGGTAGCTTTCCCACAGTTCCCCGAAGCGCCGTACGTCTTTTTTGTCCAGCGGAAGGTTTTTACCCTCAAGAAGGGTTTCGGTGTTTTTATCGCGCAGAAGCAGCGCTTTTCCGCCGAACACTACCTGGATTTTTGTCAGCAGGTTTTTTTGGTTCTGAATAAGAATGAGCAGGCTTCCCTCGTCAAATTTCCGGTGTATCGTGTAATCCCACTGATCCAGCGGAATGCGGATGCGGGTAAGCAATTCCTGTTTACCCAGGTTTACGCCGGCAAAGCGGGCCGCGGAAATCCAGCGCGCCGCTTTGGCGGTACGCAGCTCGTAGCGCGCGTCCAGCGCGGTCATCGACGCCGCCGCGTCCCCGCCGGAAATAACGCAGCCGCCGATGGTGGCAAGATTACGGACGGCGGGTCCCGCGATGCTCCCCAGCGGAAGGGTAAGGGCTTCGCTTACAATGGCGTTCCGCTGGGCGCTTTTTCCCAGCGCGATTATTTCGCCGATACGGACCATCGCGCCAAGTTCCAGATAACGTTCGGTGCGGGTGATGGAGAGGAGATCGCCAATTCCCTCAAGGGACAGTATGCCCCGGGGCAGGGAGGTCAAACCGATGCCGGTTCCCCCCGCATAGGGGACGGCGCCGGGATAGCGTTCCCACAACAAAAAAAGCTCTCCAAAACTTGAGGGCTGCAGGACCGAGGCCTGATTCTGAATCGCGTTACGGTATTCGGCCATATATCCTCTGCTGGCGCAATTCCCCGGCGGCGACAATTCCCGCGTACAAATTTTCGCTTTCGGTACAGCGGCAGCGGATGCCGCGAAAGGCGTTCAAAAAATCATCCTTTTCGGGACGTACGACGCGGTCCAAAAGCGTGGCGGCGGCAAGGTATTTTCCGGCGCTGCAATAGCCGCACAGCTCCACTCCGGCGCGGGTAAAACCGCCTTTAATGTCGGCGTATTCCACGGTCTGCGAGAATCCCTCAAAGGTGATGATTTCGCTGTTTCGGACCTTGAAGGCCGGTATAAGGCAGGAAGGGCAGACCGCTCCGTTAAAAATGACCGAACATACGCCGCAGCTTCCCCGCATACAGCCGCATTTTGCCCCGTACAGGTGAAAGTGTTCGCGCAGTATGGCCAGCAGGGACACTTCGGCGCCGGTAACAAGTTCGACATCGTCTCCGTTAAGAATAAAACGTATGGTCATTGGTTTCCTGTTTCCCTGGCCGCCAGCGCGTTAAAAATTTCGCGCTGGGTAAGCGGATAGCTTTCAAAGGGATGATGCAGGGCCTGGGAAAGCGCCTGGGTATAGGCGGCGGGAATGAGGGAGAAGGGTAATTCGCCAATGCCCCTGGGCGCCGAGTCTGACCAGAGAAAATCCAGGTAAACCGGAGCGGCAAGATCGTCAATCGCGGGAAGATAACTGTCCAGCGCGGCGGAATCCGGCGCGGCGACTTTTTCGCGGGCCGCGCCGGACAGGGCCTGCCGCGAAAGGCTGGTAAGGGCGGCGCGGGCGCGTTTTTCATCGATGATACTGCCGCCGTCAACGGCCAGCCATATTCCCCTGATGCCGGGGATAAAGGCAACCGGATCAAAGCTTACTTCGACAACAGCGCTGCCCCAGCCCGGAGTTGAAAACGCGTTGTCATCGCAGGGAGTTTTGTTCCAGGCAAGGCCCCTGCTGTTACGGTAAAAACGGCGCACGGTAATGGGCAGCGGATCGCGGAAATGCTGTTTTTGGATGGCGGTACAGCAGCGTTCGATAAGGCGGGTAACGATTACTGTATTGCGGGAAAGGCAGGCGGGCCCCTGGTTTATGCCAGAGCCGCCGCTGATACGGATCTTGTCTTCGCTTACCCCCAGGATTTTCGCCGCCTCGATTTTTGCGGGCGAAAAGGCGTTCAGACAGCCGGAGTCTGTTTTAATGTCGACGCTTCCGTCTTTATTAAAAGTTGCCTCGACGCCGTATTTTTCGCCTTCCGGAGGATAGAGGAGGGTGTTGCCCTGATAGGCGAGGGAAATGCCTATGCCGCGCAGTGTTTCGCTGTCTTTTTCCGCTTCCAGCCGACTGCGCCGGAGCAGTTCGTACGAAGCCCACTTGCGCCGGTAATCGCTCATTGAAGAAACGGCGTCGATCAATTCGGCAAGCGGCGCGTTATCTTTTATTTCGGTTCCGATGGCAAACTTTTTTCCCCGGTGAAGAAAAACGTTTTTACGCCACTCGGCGGGATCTTCGCCCAATTCGTCGGCTATGCGCGACGCGTGGCATTCGGCGGCAAAAAATCCCTGGGCCATGCCAAATCCGGCAAGCGGCCCGGTAGGGGGAAGGGCGCTTTCCAGAAGCCGCGCGTCTATGCTTACGCCGCCGTGATTATACGCGCCCAGCGATGAAAGCGCTATCCGGTCCAGCAGCTCGACGCCGAAATGTCCGTAGCTTCCCTGATCGGCGGTAATGGAAACGCGGGTTCCCAGCGGCCGGCCCTTTCCGACGGCGGTTGTTATGGTGATTTCCACCTTGAGTCTCCGCGGCGAATAACAAAAATCTTCTTCGCGGGAAAGCACCGTTTTTACCGCTTTGCCCACCCGCTTTGCCGCGGCGGCGGCCTGGCAGGCAAGCACGGACGGGGTGATAAGTTTGCTGTCAAAGCTTGTTCCCGAACGCGCCGGTTTTACCGTTACCTCTTTTGCGTTAATCCCCAGAACGGCGGCGACGCTTTCGCGTACATGGCCGGGCCACTGGGTCGCGGTGATAACGGTATAGCCGTTTCCCCGGGGAATAACGACAGCGCCGGGCGGATCGGTAGGCCAGGGATACTGAAAATGGCAAAGATACCGTCCTTCGACGATCTTTTCCGCTTTTTCAAAGGCTTCTTCAATAGCGCCGCTGTGATACTCCCTGGTGAACGAGCGGGGAGACCACCCGGAATCGGGCGTTATTTCCACCTCGACGCGGCCCGCCCATTCCCGCAGCTTAACGGGATCGGGCGCGGTTAAAAGGCCTACCGCCTCCCCCGCGTAACGCGCCCTGCCGCCGGCAAATACCGGCTGATCCTCAATGCCGTAGCAGCTTACGGCGTTTTTTCCGCGTATATCGGCGGCGCTTACCAGGGCGACCGTGTTGGGAAATTTGGGCGCGTTAATACGGATGATTCCCGCCGCCGGAGCGCGGATTGTTACGGAAAAAACACCGTTTCGCGGAAAAATATCATCCACAAAGGTGTCGGTATAATCTGTCGTATCCACGGTATCCAAAAAAACGCCCCACGTTATGGAAAATTACCCGGTCAGTTCCGCCGCCGCGGAACTGACCGCTTCGATTACCCGCGCGATCTGCGCGTCACTCATCCCCGGCCACAGGGGCAGCGAGACAAGGGCGTTAAAGCGGGCCATCGTCCTGGGCAGTGAACCGGCCTCAAGATCGTAGCTGTCTCTATAATAAGGCATTATGTGCAGGGGAATAAAGTGGACAGAGGTCCCTATTCCGCTTTTTTTTAATTTTTCAATAAGCTCGTTCCGGCGCGATCCGCCCCGTGGGCCGGCGGCGCCGCTGTCGCGCAGCGAAAGCGGATAAAGATGCAGGGCGCCCTTAAGGTAAGAGGCCGGCGGCGGAACCAGCGTGTCTACGGCCAACGCGCTGGTGTAGGAAGCCGCTATGGCGCGCCGCATTCGGAGAAATTCCCCGGCGCGTTTTAGCTGGACCCTTCCCACTGCCGCGAGTAAATCGGGAAGATTGTACTTGAAGCCGGGCGCGGCAACCTGATAATACCAGGAAGCGCCGGTGTCGGTGTAACGGTTCCAGACGCTGCGATCAATGCCGTGGTTCCTCATCAGCGAGACGCGCCGCGCCAGATCTTCGCGGGCGCTGAGCAGCATGCCGCCCTCGCCCGATGTTATTGTTTTGGTGGCGTAGAATGAAAAGACAAGCGCGTCGGACTGAAGTTCCGCCCCCAGGGTATAGGGAAACAGATGGGCGGCGTCTTCTACCACCGAAAGCCCGTAACGGCGGGCGACGGCGCTAATCGCGGGCATATCGCAGAATTCTCCGCCGTAGTGCACGGCGATAACCGCCCTGGGGACGGCGTTTCCCCTGCGAAGGGCGGCCCGAATCGCGTCTTCCAGCAATTCCGGGTCAATGGTGAATGTTTCCGCCCCGATATCGACAAAAACAGGATCGGCGCCCACGTGGCGGATCACTTCGGCGGTTGACGTAAATGTCAGCGAGGGAAGAAACACCAGATCGCCCGGACCTACGCCCAGGGCTTCCAGCGCCAGATGAAGGCCCGAGGTGGCGGAATTAACGGCGAGCGCGTAAAGCCGCGCGGGGCAGGAACCTTTTACAAAATCGGCGAATTCCGTCTCAAAAGCGGCGGCCTCCGCGCCGGTAGTAAGCCAGCGGGAGCGGAGCACGCGCAGCACCGCGTCTTCTTCTTCCTTTCCCATAAACGGCCGGTGAAAGGGGATGTCGTGTTCGCGTGTCATGACCGCATACTGGGAATCGTTTCGCCCAGAATACGGCGAAGAAGCGCCCCGTCGCGGTACTCCTTTGGCCTTGAAGGATCAAAACGGCAAACGGGGGTGATTTTTTTGATAAGCGCGTCAAGGTTCAAATCAACAGGCTGCTGCGTTACTTTTAAGATACGGTCAAAGGGAGTAGGGGAAGGCTCCTCGTTTTCGTTCCAAAGGCTTTCGTCAATCCGCTCTCCGGCGCGTATGCCTATTGTTTCAATTTTGATATCGCGTTCGCTTTCAAATCCGTAAAAGCGGATCATCTGTTCCGCCATATCGCGGATTTTTACCGGCTCGCCCATATCCAGGATATACAGCTGACCGTTTTCGCCGACCCCGCCCGCCTTAAG
The DNA here is from genome assembly GCA_031267675.1 of Treponema sp. Lineage (GTDB taxonomy): Bacteria > Spirochaetota > Spirochaetia > Treponematales > Breznakiellaceae > JAIRYT01. The sequence goes on from JAIRYT010000012.1 coordinate 26,659, forward strand.
CACCAGCGAACAGGCTTCCGGAATCGTCATAAAATAACGTTTCATATTGTTGTCGGTAATGGTAATCGGCCCGCCTTTGGCAATTTGGCTTTGAAAGAGCAGCATGATGGAACCGCGCGATCCAAGTACGTTGCCAAAGCGCACCGCCATAAAACGGCAGCCCGGTCCGGCGGAGGACAGGACAAGTTTTTCGCACAGGTATTTGGAAGCGCCGTACACGGAAACAGGGTTTACCGCCTTGTCGGTTGTTACCAGTACAAAGCCCTTTACGCCGTGCTCTTTGGCGGCTTCGATAAGATTGCGGGTGCCCAGAAGGTTGTTTTCTATCGCGGCGACGGGGTTTTCTTCCATCATGGGGACATGCTTGTAGGCTGCGGTGTGGAATATTACATCAGCCCTAAGACGCTGCAGGATGTAGCTTACATATTCGCGGTCTTTAAGATCGCCGATAACGGGAATAATGGTGGCCTTTTCGCCGACTCCTTCTTCCTGTAAAAGCCGCAGCTCGCGGTCGATAAGGTAAATTGAATTTTCGCCGTGGCCGAAAAGGTAGAGCCGGCTTGCTCCGCCGGAAAGCAGCTGGCGGCACAGTTCGCTGCCGATGGAGCCGCCCGCGCCGGTAACAAGGACTCTCTTTCCCCGCAGATAGGCAAGGCTTTCTTTAAGATTGACGGCTACCGGAGTTCTGCCCAAAAGATCCTGGGGATCAATTGAGCGGGTCTGGATAAGGTGGGCGCTTCCTTCAATGATTTGCGAAATACCCGGAAGTATGCGTATGCGCTGAAACCCCGCGCTTTTAAGGATTCCGTAAAGTTCCGCCAGATATTCGCGGGTCGCGCTGGGAATGGCGATGATCGCTTCGTCGGCGGGATTCATCCGCAGGAGCTGGGCGACGTCGCGGATCGGGCCCAAAACAGGAATTCCTTCTATTTTTTTGCCGATTTTTTCCGGATTGTCGTCAAGAAAGGCCACGACGCGGCCAAAAACAGTCTTGGTTTTGATTTCCTTTACCAGCGCGCGGCCCGCAAAACCGGCGCCGATAATGTATAACTGCGACATTGTTTTTTTGTCCATTGCACCTCCCAGGGCCGGTTAAAACGCCGGTTTTGGCACATGGGCAGGCTGTATCACTTCAAATCCCAAATCGATGGAAAAGGACTCGTCATACAGATCCAGTTTTATTTTAGCCCGGCCCCTTCGTTTATCGACCTTTACAATGCTCCCCTCAAGACCGGCCAGCGGACCTTCGACAACGACGATGCGGGATTTTTCGTTAAAGTATACTTTTGAGATTCCCGCCTGGGCCCCTTCGCGGGTAATAAAGTGGAGCACGGTTTCAAGGTCGCGGTTTTTAAGCGGCAGAATATTCTGGTTTGATTTAAGAAAGCGAAAGAAGCCTTCGGTCCGGCGGAACGACCAGTGAAAGCGAAAGATGCTGTCCTCCGGCGGTATTTCAACAAAAAGGTAACCGGGAAAGACCGCCGCCGTTCTTTGGCTTGCTTTGCCCCGTGAACGAACGGTAATTCTTCGGGTCGGAAAAAAAATGTTTACGGAAATTTCGGGGTGATT
>JAIRYT010000032.1 GCA_031267675.1 Treponema sp.
GCAATAGTGTCTAAATTTTGTTTAACTTCTGAATAGGGTGTGATTTTTATATTTTCTATAGCCTCTTTTATACTATCCGCCATAACATTTTCTTCATTAATCATCATAATACCCCTTGAAATGTGTTGTTTTATATATATAATACGATGTTTTAACAATGTCAAGGGTTTTTGAGGTAAATTTCAATTATTTTGGCGAATGGCGCCTAACGTTTCGGCTGTTTGCGACATTTTTGCAAGCCCGGATAAGGGCTTTGCGCAGCAAAGACCATGCCGGCAAAATGTGGCGGAGTTTTGGCGTGGGAATGGAGCGTTCCCCGGCAAAGCCGGGGCGCGACTGACCTAGCCAAAAGAGCCCGAGCCGCCAACGGCGGCGACGTCATATACAGCCGGAACGTTAGGCAGTGCGCCCAAAACTATTATATCCATTGACAAGTAAATTATTATGCTCTATTATGGTATGGGGATAGAGTTGTTTTGGAGGAAAAAACGCCTGTTTTAAGCGTCTCTAAGGCTAAGGAAAATTTGGACATAATTTTGGATGGAGCCCAAAATACCTTCGAGCCTATAATTATTGCTGGAAAAAATTCTTCGGCGGTGTTAATTTCTGAAGATATATGGAAATCTGTTGAGGAAACGCTCTATCTATACTCCATACCGGGAATGAAAGAATCTATTATCTCTGGTATGCAAGAGAAAATTGAGGATTGCGCCTCTGAAATAGAATGGTAAAATGTATCAAATAATTTATTCTTCACAGGCTAAAAAAGATGCCCAAAAAGTCAGCAAGGCTGGATTAAGAAATAATGCCCAGAAACTTATTGATGTATTACAGAATAATCCGTATCAAAGTCCTCCGCCATATGAAAAATTAGTAGGTGATTTACTCGGTTCTTATTCTAGAAGAATTAACATTCAGCATAGATTGATTTATCAAGTATACGAAAATGAAAAAATCATAAAAGTTATCGGGCGGGATTGCGGGCCGGCGGCGCCCGCGATATACCGGAAATATAAACCGCGCGGGTTTGATATTCTTTCCCGGAGGACGAACGAGTTAAACGCGACACGCCTGGCTCGAACAGGCCACCTACGGCTTAGAAGGCCGTTGCTCTATCCAGATGAGCTAGTGTCGCTTGTTGGAAGTTTACCATAAGCGGGGAAAATGGGGAAGCGCAAAGTTCTAATTCCCCCCGTTTTTTACCCGCAGCCGCAGTTCCGCCCTCCTAAGGGCGGAATTTGCCGTAACCGACTCAAACTTGAACATACTGGAGTCGACTGTTTCGCGGGCGCGTATTTTGGCCGCCATGGCCCGCTCACCGTCAATTTCCGCCGGCCATTCGGCGGTATCGGTCAAGAGTATGGTATTGTGGCTTTTTACCTCAAGGATGCCTTCGGCGACAAAGGCCTGTTTCCATGCGCCGTCTTTATCTTTGATACGCAGAACACAGGGGACTACCGGCGCGGTAAAAAATGAATGCCGCGCGTACACGGTAATTTCGCCGTCGCCCAGGGTAAGGGTCAAGGCTTCTATCTGATCCGAAAAAAACAGGCGGTAGGGCGTATGTACTTCCAGTTTAAACAGCATCAGCCTTTCTCCATAACCTCGTCAATGCCGCCCGCCATAAAGAATTCCTGCTCGCTGACCGCGTCACACTCGCCGTCAAGAATCATTTTAAAACCTCGGACGGTTTCTTTAACCGGCACATATTTACCTTCAATGCCGGTAAACTTCGCGCCGACAAAAAACGGCTGGCTAAAGAAACGCTGGACCTTGCGGGCGCGCGATACAATAAGTTTATCCTCCGCGGAAAGCTCGTCCATTCCCAAAATGGCTATTATATCCTGTAGTTCCTTGTAGCGCTGTAAAATTTCCTGGGTGCGCCGCGCCGTCCGGTAATGGTCCTGACCCACAACTGCGGGGTCCAGAATGCGCGAAGTCGACGCGAGCGGATCAACGGCGGGGTAAATTCCCAGTTCCACGATTTTACGCGACAGGGTTGTTGTCGCGTCCAGATGGGCGAACGTGGTAGCCGGCGCGGGATCGGTCAGGTCATCGGCGGGAACATACACGGCCTGAATGCTGGTAATCGATCCCTTTGGCGTACTGGCGATACGTTCCTGCAGCGCGCCCATTTCATTTGCCAGGGTAGGCTGGTAGCCTACCGCGCTGGGAATACGGCCCAAAAGCGCGGATACTTCGGCGCCGGCCTGGATAAAACGAAAAATATTGTCGATAAAAAGCAGAACATCCTGACCGCCTTCGTCGCGAAAATGCTCGGCCATGGTAAGACCGGCAAGCGCGACGCGCATGCGGGCGCCGGGCGGTTCGTTCATCTGGCCAAACACAAGGGCTGTTTTATCGATTACCCCGCTTTCGTTCATTTCGTTCCAGAGGTCCGCGCCCTCGCGGCTGCGCTCCCCTACTCCGCTGAACACCGAATAGCCTGAATGCTCGGTGGCGATATTGCGGATTAGTTCCATAATGATCACGGTCTTGCCTACGCCCGCGCCGCCAAAAAGACCGATCTTTCCACCCTTCGCGTAGGGAGCGATAAGATCGATAACTTTGATTCCCGTTTCAAAAACTTCTGTCGCCGGACGCTGTTCCGCAAAACCCGGCGCTTCGCGGTGTATGGAACGGTATTGCGCCGCCGTAAAAGCTCCCTTGTCGTCAATGATCTTTCCGGTAACCGAAAACATTCTGCCCAGCACTTCTTCGCCGACCGGCACGGTAATGGGACCGCCCGTATCGACCGCTTTAAGGCCCCGCGCAAGGCCTTCGGTCGCCTCCATGGCGACGCAGCGCACGCGGTTGTCGCCGATATGCTGGAGCACTTCGAGTATGGTTTCTTTTTCGCCTTTTACCGCAAGCGCGGTAAGTATCGCGGGTATTTCGCCTTCTTCAAAACGAACGTCAACAACGGGGCCGACAATCTGCGTGATCAATCCTGTTTTATCCATCGTTTATCCTTTTATCCGAGAGCGGAACTCCCGCTTACAATTTCGGTAATTTCCTGGGTAATACCGGCCTGCCGCGCGTGGTTATAACTCAGGCGCAGACTTTCCAGAATATCCCCGGCGCTTTTGCTTGCTTCTTCCATTGCCGACATGCGGGCGCTCTGCTCGCTCGCGTACGACTCTACAAGACAGCCGTAAATAATCCCCTTTACATAAAGGGGCACAAGCGCGTCAAAGACCTCTTCTTTTGAGGGCAAATATTCAAACTGCAATTCTACCCGTTTGTCCCCGCCCGACCGGGAAAGGGCGTCCTGCATTTTTTTTGCGTCAAGGGGAATAATCTGGCGCGCGACCGGAAGCAGTTTTACCGAGCTGTACATGTGCGTATACACAATCCGTACTTCGTCAAACATGCCCCATAAATACTGCGAAATAACAAAATCAGAAATCTCCTGCGCGTTGTCCATTACCGGAAGTTTTGACTGGAACGAAAAATTTTCCAGTATTACATACGGTGAATGCACAAAGTAACGATACCCGATGGCGCCGATTAATATGAGTACGGGCGATTTTTTTTCTTCGCCGATTGACCGGCACAATTCGACTACTTCGCGGAACACGGAAGCGTTATAGCCGCCGGCAAGTCCCTTGTCACTGGTGACAACAAGCACCGCCGTCCGCCGTTTTTTTTCGCTTTCTTTTCCCTGTTCCAGAAAACGGCTGTCAAAGCTGCCCGCGCCCGCGTAAATATCAAGCATTGCTTTTTGGACGCGTAAAAAAAACGGCTCCGTGTCTTCCAGAATCCGCCTGCCCCTGCGCAGTTTTGAGGTTGAAATTAAATTCATCGCGCTGGTTACCTGCAGGGTCTGTTCGATTGCCCGCATTCTAAGCCGGACATCGCGGAGGTTCGACATTATTTTTCACCGCCGCGCAGTTGTTTATAGGCGTCGAACGCTTCAAGCACGGCGTTCTCCCAGTCTGCGTCAACTTTAAGCGTCGCGGCGACCTGTTCAAGCAGCGGCGCATAACGCGCTTTAAGATAGTCGAGCAGTCCTTTGATAAACGCGGGAACTTTTTCAACTTCGACTTCGGCAAGGGAGTGCGAGGCCGCCGCAAAAAGTATCACGGTTTCCTCTTCTACCGAAAGCGGCGAAAACTGCGCCTGTTTGAGCGCCTCCATAAGGCGCTTTCCCTGGGCAAGTTTATCCTGGGTCGCCTTGTCCAGATCGCTTCCAAACTGGGCAAAGGCCGCCATCTCGCGGTACTGGGCCAAATCAAGACGCAGCCGCCCGGATACCTTGCGGATCGCTTTTGACTGGGCCGAACCGCCGACACGGCTTACCGAAAGGCCGACATCAATCGCCGGACGAAACCCCGAATTAAATAATTCGGAATCCAAAAAGATTTGTCCGTCGGTGATCGAAATAACATTTGTCGGAATGTACGCGGAAATGTCCCCGGCCTGGGTCTCAATAATGGGAATCGCCGTAATGGAGCCGCCGCCGCGTTCCGGAGAAAGTTTTGCGGCCCGTTCAAGAAGGCGTGAATGCAGATAGAACACATCGCCGGGGAACGCTTCCCGTCCCGGCGGACGGCGTAAAAGCAGGCTGATGGTACGGTACGCGACGGCGTGTTTGGAAAGATCGTCGTATACGACAAGAACGTCTTTTCCGGCGTTCATAAAATGTTCCGCCATGGCGCAGGCCGAATAGGGAACCAGATACTGTAATGCCGCGGAATCAGACGCGGATGCCAAAACAACAAAGGTATATTCCATCGCTCCGGCTTTTTCCAGGTTGCTGATAATCGCCGCCACCGACGACGCTTTTTGCCCGATGGCGCAATATACGCAGTATACGCCTTTTCCCTTTTGATTGATGATTGCGTCTATCGCCAGGGCGGTCTTTCCTGTCTGCCGGTCTCCGATAACCAGTTCCCGCTGACCGCGTCCGATGGGGATCATCGCGTCAACGGAAAGTATGCCTGTCTGCAGCGGGGTGTCCACCGCGCCCCGCTCTATCACCGGAGGAGCCGGTGATTCGACGGGAAGCCACTCGATACCGTCCACGTCAAGAGGACCCTTGCCGTCAACGGGGGATCCAAGCGGATTAAGCACGCGCCCAAAAAGCGCGTCCCCGGAGGGAACGGAAACCACGCGTCCGGTGCCGCGCGCTTCTTCGCCGTCTTTTACCAAATTCTCGCCGGAAAGCAAAACGCAGCCGACGCTGTCTTCTTCCAGATTCAGCACGATTCCCCGCGCCCCCGAAGCAAACTCCACAAATTCGCCATAAATCGCGCCGTCAAGACCATAGATGGACGCTACGGAATCGCCCACCACGGTTACGATTCCCGACTGCGCCTTGACGGCTTTGCCTTCCCAGTTCTTTAATTCTTCCTGCAACACCCGGGAAAGGTCGCCAAAATTCGCCATGTATTCCCCTTTACCAATTGGCCGCGCCAAAAGACGTTTTACGTCTGTCTAAACAGTTCTTTTAGCCGGGAAGCAATACTCGCATCGTATACTTCGCTGCCAATCCGTACTACAAAACCGCCGATAAGCGCCTGGTTGGTATGCGCGCGAAGCGTTACCCCGGCGGCGTTTTTTTTTGCAGCAAGTATACGCTTTAACTCGTCAATAAACGAATTAAATGAATTACCGGCCTCAAACGCGGTTACCAGATCTACATTGATAATTCCCTCGCGGGAATCGAGTTTTTGTTCAACGGCGGCGCTTATCCTTTGGCACTGGGCTAAACGGTTTTTCCTGATCACCAGCAGCATAAAACGCCGCGCAAAAAACGCGCCGTTTGCCGGGGAATCCCCGCCGCAGCGTTCAAGGGCCGCGCCGAGCGCGCGGTCAAAAGCGGCGGCATCGCCGCGCCCCGACAAATACCCCGGCAGGCCGAGCGCGCCGCGCCAGTACAGGCGGAAATATTCAAGCGCCTCGCGGGCGCCAGCGCCGGCGCCGGCGATAAAGGCTTCCGCCCAGGGATCCGCTCTAAACATGCTGCTCCATTTCGTTAAGCGCCTGCGCGGCGTAACGCAGCTGCTCCGCGCCGGAAAGCTCCCGTTTAAGCAGCTTTGCCGCCGCCTGGGTAACAAGCGCCGCGGCCTCAACCCTAAAAAGCGCGGCGGCGGCGGCCCGTTCCCCTTCGGTTTTGACCCGCGCCGCGGCGATGATTGCCTGCGCCTGTTTGAGCGCGTCCGCCTTAATTTGCTCCGCTTCTTCTTCGCTGTGGACGCGGGCGGATTTGATAATTTCTTCCGCCTGCGCATCTACCGTTTCAAGCTGTTTTTCATACTGATCCAAAAGCGCCTTTGCTTCGTTTTTGTCCTTTTCCGCCTGTTCAACGGCTTCGGAGATTTTTTTGGATCGTTCCAGCATAAAGCCGCTTACCGGCTTAAAAAGAATTCGTTTTAGAATAAAATAAAGCACGAGGACATTGATAATCGTTATAAAAAAAGTGACCGAAAAGTCAAGCATTATTTTACGATAAGCAGAATAGCCACTACGAATCCGTAGATTGCCGTTGCTTCCGCCAGCGCAATCCCCAGAAAAAACACCGTTTGAATTTTTCCCGATGCTTCCGGCTGCCTTGATATTGCTTCCGCCGATTTGCCGGTGGCAATGCCGATGCCGACGCCGGCGCCGATTCCCGCCAGGGCCGCAATTCCCGCTCCAATCAAATACCCTAAATTCATGTTTGCTCCTATAAAAATTATTCCACAGCTTCTGACACAAAAAGTATCGTTAAAAACGTAAATACCAGCGCCTGAATAAGGCCGTCAAGAAAATCAAAGTACAGCGAAAAAACCGGGGGAATGAACACCGGCGCCACGGAACCGATAAGCGCCATAATGATAAAACCGCCCAGCATGTTTCCAAAAAGCCGCAGGCACATTGACGCGGGCCTGATGGCGTATTCCAGCAGATTAAAGGGAAGCATTAACGGCACCGGATGAAACAAATTTTTAAACCACCCCCCGAGCCCCCTGAAACGAATACCCGAAAAGAGAACAAGAAGTATGCTCATGACCGCCAGCGCGGCGGTAAAGTTGATGTCGCGTGTCGGCGGCTTGATTTCAAAGGGCGGCGTAAAGGTATGCCCGGCGACGGCAAGCGAAACAGGAGTAAGGGCGGGAATAATATTCGCAAAAAGCAGAAATATAAAAATGGTCCCGATATAGGGCGAAAAAACCGCGGCGCGTTTTCCAAAGTAGGAAGCCGACATATTGTCAAGAAGCTCAACCCCCGCTTCAAGAAGACACTGGGCGCCCCGGGGAACCTGCGTTAGTTTTCTGCCAAGAACAAGCGCCAGAACGATGATGCCGAGCATGACGGCCCAGGAGACGATAACCGTTTCCGTTATAGGCAGTTCAAACGAAAAAACGCGAATAGTAAAAAATGTTTTAAACTCAAGCATTTCGTTGAGTTTTTCACCGATGTCCACGCCGCCCCTTTATCGATTCAATATCCAAACACCCGGAACCCGCCGTCACTTAAAGAAAAAATCGTCCCTAAAATATTTTTTGAGCAGTTCTTCCGATACCGCGTCATTTTTATTCATCATCGTATAGGTAGCTTCCAGAAATCCCTTGGTAAGATAGAAGCATCCCAAAAGAAAAAATTCGGCGACCCGGTTTACCACGCCCATGGCCTGATACATGCGGGAACTGTTATCCAGCACAAAGTCCGTCATAAGGTAGGTGATTACTACTTGCTCGGCAAGATTGACCGCGTAAATAACCTCGGAGACCGGAAACCCCTCGTCCATACGCTTCTTGCCAAGCCGGACAAAAAAATCCCCCAGAACGGCGCGGTCCATACCGCGATCCAGGGTCTTTGCCAAAAGCGGGTAAAACCGCTCGTCGGCCTCGACAAGCGCGTCATCGTCCATTCCGTTGTAATGCTTAAGCTGCGGAGCCTTGCGAATAAGCGACTTCCACCGGACCGCGAAATCGCGGGATTGAAGGCTTAACGTATCAATAAGCACCCTGTCTACCATAGGGTACAGTATAGGCCATTGCCGGTATTTTTTTCAAGGTATCGGCAAGCGCCGGCAATGGGTATTGACCAAACTGCCGCCGGTGGATATAGTGGATGTATTCCGGGGGCGTAGTGAAGCTGGTTTATCACGCTGGCCTGTCAAGCCGGAGATCGCGGGTTCAAGCCCCGTCGCTCCCGTATCGGAACTGTCCGGAGCCCGCCTGGTGGTCAGGCGGGCTTTGTTGTTTAGGGGACATTGACACGGTTTTTCACTCACTGGAAAGGCGGTAAATCAGGAGCAAATCACCCTCTATAATGACATTCGGAATAGCCACTGTAATCGCCGGAAAGATTATGTTCCCGGTACTTTGCCGGCAAGGGTTCTTCCCAAATAATCATAGCCATAACATCAAGAATTTTATCAATGTTCTTGTGCCGTCTTTTCACAAGATCAAAGTCTTTTACGAATTTGTGAGTACATACCGGGGTAAGCACGGAACAGCCCTACAAGGCTTTTTTCAGGGCGGCTTTGAGTTCTTCGCGGGCTTGGTACTGCCGCGGGTCTATGAATACGGCGCTGGGGATTCCCCCCCCCCCAGTATGGCCTCGCCCTCCCCGAAGGCGGCGATAGTCTCGGCGTTAGGGACATGTACCTTGCCGCATTCGAGGCAAATATCACCCGCATACGCGCCTATCCCTATTTCGGCTTTTTCAGCCAGTTTTACGCCCATTTCCGGCTCCTATATTCTAAACATACCCATTCGGAACGAAAAGCGCAAGCCACCGGCCTTTTGGCTAACTATCAAACCGATTGACATACAGGCTGGTTTTCAGGTATATTCCCCGTGTTCACTTTTCGGGCAGTAGGTTAGTTGGCTATACCGCGTGGTTCGGGACCAGGCGTGTAACGCCATATCCGTCGTTTGGCTGTGTTCTAATTCCATATAATACAATGATTTACAGAACAAAGGCGGCGGCAAGGCCCGCCAAAGGTCAACTGGAGGTCAAGTTATGGAAAATTTCCCCCTTCACCCCTTCCGAAAGCCCAAAAAATTAAAAAACGGCAAGGAAATTCATGTATGGTATTACTACTATATAAACAATGCCGGAAAGAAAATTCAAAAAAGATGTACCGGCTGTCAAAACCGGGCGGAGGCCGAGTCCTTTGTCCGCGCTATTCCGCGTCCTGCGGATATTGCGGAGCCGTTTTCTTTACCTACCCCTGCAGATATAAAAATCAAGGACATTGCGGGGCCAATGTTTACGCCCGGCAGCGCCCATCTTTCCCGCCGCCAACAGTTGGGGAAAAGCACAGAATTTGAAACAATGCTCATTAACAGAAGATTCATAAAGATCATTATAGAAACATGGGGCGACCGCCGCCTTGAATCACTGGAGGCCGCCGAGGTTTCAACTTTCCTTTTTCAAAGGGAACGGTCGGGGAGTTGGAAAAATTCTTTTATCCAGATTTTAAACAAAGTTTTTGAAGAGGCGGCGTGGTACAAAATTAAAGCGCCGAAACTACCCCTGCCCACGTTTGCCCGGCATAGCAAAAAAGCGGATATTTTTACCACGGTGGAATTAAACGAAATTTTTAAAGTGGAAAATTTCCCCAGTTTTGCCCTGTACGCCTTCTTCCTTGTATCGCTTTCGGGCGGTCTTCGCCTCGGCGAGGCGCGGGCAATCAGGACAAAGCAAATTATTCTTGAAAAAAAGGCTTTGATTGTTGACGGCTTTTGCAAAAAGGATGGGCGGCGCACGGTATACAACAAGGCCGGAACCGCCGAAGAGCCAAAATTGCGGGCCGTTTTTCTACCGTCCAAAACCATTGACATTTTAAAAAAACAGATTGAAGAAAGCGGCGCGGGGCTAGAAGATTATGTCTTTACAACAAGCGGCGGCCTGCCGTTTCGGGCGGAATATGTCCAAAACGTGTTTTACAAGGTATTACAAAAAATCGGATTGATTCCCCTGCCTCAAAAATCAGCGGTGCAAAGTAAAGCGGAAGGCCGGGGAAAACAAACCAGAAAGAAAGAAAAGCCGCCTGACGGCAGGAAACTCGTTCCCCACTCCTTGCGCTATACCTATATTTCTCGTATGCGGCGCGAGGTTTCGGCGGAAACACTTTTGAAAATGACAGGGCATAACAGCGTTGAAATGATTGATTATTACACGCGCCCGGTATTGGACAGCTTTTTGCTTTCTCTTCCAGGCGTTGAAAAGGCAACGGAAAATCTTTTTACTTGAATTGTTTAAAGGATTGAAAAATAAGAAACTGAAAAAAGTTTAATTGGTACTTTTTTCAAGTAAAAATGCCGATTATTTTTTGTTTTTTAAATTCTATAATCTCAAAAATATTATTTTGTTTCATTTTTATTGTATTATATTCAATTCTATTGGTAAAGGGTAAAGTATTTTGTATAGTTATAAATTAACTTTTACAAGAAAAAAAAGTTGAATATGATATATAGTCACTATTTTTTAATTCTGTAACAACAAACTTACAACTATTAAAATTCGTTTACTCTTTACCGTTTCAATTTGTCAATTCTTTACCTGAAAGTTTCGTTTCTTTTTCGCTTCAAAATATTCATCTTTCTTTCGTCAAAATATTCATGGTTTAAATAGGTAACAGTGAAAATAAACAAGGTACTGTCGGCCCCCCGCCCCCTATGCAATTATTCGGCAACGAGGGCCTTCTGTCAGTTGTCTGCCGTTTTTTTGTCAAGCCTTACAAAAGATTGACGGTTTCTTGACAAAAGTTTATAGCCTGCTTTGAACGCGCAAAAGTAAACTTTAATCCAAATGGAAGTAAAACCCGCCGAATTTGCGCGGCTTTCGGGCGTATCGCGGCAAACCATAAGCGGAAAAATTAAAAATAAAACACTCATTTTGAACAGCGGCGGTATGCTTGATACTGAAAACCCGGTCAACGCGGCCTATATGTCAAGACATGGGCCGGGCGGGAACATGGGCGGCGGTTTCGGTTTTTCCGCAGCGCCGCCGCCCGCAAAGAAAAACGGCGCTTCAAGCGGGATCGGCCCACCGCTTCAAACAGGGGCCGCGCCTGGTCGCGCCGGAACCGATTCAATCATAGCGCAGGCCGCAGGTGTTCCGGTCGCGCTTCTCAATTTAACCCTGCGGGAACTTGTTACAAGATATGGCGGCAATCTTTTAAGTCTTGAAAAACACGCTAAAATTTTACGCGATTTAACAATGGCAAGCGAAAAAGAACAAAGAATTCAGGAGCGGAGGCTGGCGCTTATTGAAAAGGATTTTGTTGTTTCAAGACTTTTTCAATTCATTGATGTTTTGATGAAACAACTGATTGAATACCCGGAAAGCGCCGCCTCTTCCCTTGCGGCGACCGTTTTGGCACACGGCGAGGCCGGGCTGCCAGCGGCGCGGGCCGAGATCTCCGGGAAAATTAAAAGCGGTATTGAAAGCATAATCAGCAGCGCAAAACAGCAGATTATAACGGAATTGAACGGCTTAAAAAGCAAGTACCAAAACGGCGAAGACCGGGTGGAGGCGCTTGTTTCCGCCATGGAAGACGCCGTCAATGAATGAGTTAATCCACGGCGACTGTATGCGGGAAATGAACGCAATACCGGACGCAAGCATAGATTTAATTTTGACCGATCTGCCCTATCAGATAACGGAATGCACATGGGACGACCGTTTGCCTTTGCCGGAATTATGGCAGCATTATAACCGCGTAAAGAAAACGACCACGCCGGTAGTTTTGTTTTCCAATCAGCCTTTTACCACCCTATTGATTCAAAGCAACTTAAAATATTTTCGATATGCTTGGTATTGGATTAAAAATAATGTTACCGGGTTTTGTTTTGCGAAAAATCAGCCCATGCGCTGCGTGGAGGATGTTTGCGTTTTTTATGAAAGGGCCGGGCATTATTACCCGCAGGGCGTTACAAGGGGCGATGTCAAATTTCGGCGGCGAAAAGCGGGGGACGATCAAATTTACGATGGAAAAACACTGGAAGTCGCATATATGCAAAAATTTACAGGATACCCTGACAACGCGTTATTTTTTAACGGTGACGATTTAGGCGGAAAAAAACGGTATCACCCCACACAAAAACCTGTTTCAATTTTGGAATATTTAATAAAAACCTATACCCAGCCCGAAGCGAGGGTTTTGGATAGCTGCATGGGCAGCGGTTCCACGGGCGTGGCCTGTACCAATTTGGGGCGCGATTTTATTGGTATCGAAAAGACAGAAAAATATTTTGACATTGCGGCTATGCGCTGCAAAGAGGCGGAGTCTATTCAAAAATCAAGTCTTTTTAGCCTCGAAGAAATGAATGACGAAATTAACAAAAAACCCTC
>JAIRYT010000034.1 GCA_031267675.1 Treponema sp.
GTCGAATACTCCCTTAAAACAAGCTCGATGCCCATAGGCGTGTCAACCTATACTACCTCCGCAAAACTGCCCAAAGACTACAAACGCCTATTACCGGACAGTAAAGCCATAGGCAAAAAAATAGATCGCTTCTTTGAGGAAGTTTAATACCGTTCGATACGGTGCGGAACATCAGGTAATGTCGTCACTTTTTGAACGTCCACGATACCGTATAACTCCAGTCGCGGGGAAAATCCGCCGAGGCCGCTTTGAGCGAAAGGCGGTTTCCCTTCCAGCGCAGACTGGCGGCGGCCTGGGTATTCCAGGCGTCGTTCCAGCGTTCTTTTTTTAACGAAGCCGCGTAGCCGGTTTTGATCGAGGCCCTGAATATTCCCCGGCGGTAACTTATTTCTTCGGCGGCGCTCCACGAATTTGGCTTTTTTTGGGAATATATCAGTTTGCCTTCGCTTTTTGCCTGAACGGCGGACAAACCCAGCGCCGCCGAGGCGTTAAAGGTGTCAAGGACGGAATCGCGCTCGCGGCGATCCTGCGCCCAGCTTGCGGCAAGGCGGATTGGATATAATCCCTTTTGGCGTTTTTTTAGGGGAAAGCGGTACGAAACATCAAGGGTGTGGCGGTTGACCTCTTTTACCGCCGCTGAAAATAAATTCGTTATCGCCGCCGCGTCGCTTGCGCCCCCTCCTGACGGGGAATATTCCGGCCCGGAACCGCGAAACAGCGCTCCCGCCCGAAAAAGCGAAGTGCTCTTTCCGCTTCGTTCCAGGCGAAAAGCGCTTCGAAAGCCCGCGCCCGGGACGGCGCCCGCCGTATCGACAAAACGGCTTCCCGCGCTGTCAAAGGCAGCCTGAAATTTCCACGGCCGGTTTCCCAGACGCAGGGCGATGTTTCCGTACCAGTCGCGCCCGAACGCGAATGTTTCCGAATACGCCATGTCGGCGGCCAATCCAAAAAACGGCCCCCGGTAGTTTACGCCGCCGCCAAAAAGACGTGATTCCCGGGACGGGAGCGCGGGCGTTGTACTAAACCAGGACGTGGCGGCGCGCGGCGCAAGCTGTTGTTTTACATAAAGGCCTTCGGCACGAAGGCTGCGCGCGCCCCATTCATACTCGGCGCCCGCGGCAATAATATGCGGATTTTCCGGACGGCTCACCGTAACGGTAGTTTCCGGCCCGGAGGAACCTTTGGGGGTCATTTCGAGCGAGCCAAAAAACAAAAGCTTCTTTTTGTCGTCCAGGCGAAAGGGCATGCCCAGATACGCGTACCAGGCGTTCTGTGTCGTGCTTGTAATACTGGTACGCAGATCGGCTCCGGAAGCGGTACGGGAATCGGCATAGGGCGCGCCCCGCTGCCAGACATTGGCGGTGCGGGCGGCCAGCCCAAAGCGCTGGATTTTTCCGTAGAGCAGCCGGGTGCCGCTTCCTTCGTGATACAGGCCGCCCGCAAGGCCGGTGACGGGTTCTGTGCCGCCGCTTGAAAAACTGCCGGTCCGGCGATCCATGTACTGGAGGCGGAACCGCAATTGATACAGGGAAAGGCCAAATTCACCCTTGTTCACCATGTTTTTTTCATATTCCCAGCTTCCGCTCCACAGCAGCGACCACCTGAGCGGCAGCGCCGGTTTTTGTTTTGCCGCCTCCTGCGCTCCCGCGTACAGGCAGGAGGCCAGAAAGACCACGCATACGATCCATTTCATGCACGGACAGAGGGCCTTGGCGTGAACGGCGCTTTAGCGCCGCGCAAAAAAAAGACCGCTGCGGAACCGTTTTTTGTAGTACGGTAAAAAGTATGACCCTGCTGTCAATAGAGTATCCGGGCAAGAAAATCTTTGCTTGCCCGGTTTACCCATATCCCTGTCTGTCCGACTTGTGATAAAGGCCTCTTTCGGTTAATGTAATAGAAATATTTTAATAGGCAAGGGAAATTCTTATGAAGGATAATCCACACCGTAACCGCCGTCAACCCGCATACAAGGAACAAGCAGAAACCGCCCTTGGTCAAGGACGTGGCCTTTGCCAGCCGCGTGCGGAAGCCGGAGGAAGCCCCGGCGAAGGCCGAGGAAACGTCCTCGGTGTTCCAGACCGGCGTGGTAAAAAACTTCCAGTATAGCGAGGACCTCTACGGCAAGGTGGTGAACTACGCCTGCGCCTACGAGAATGACGGCGGCAAGCGCGGCCCCTGGTCGGACGCGGCGAGCCTCATCATCACCTGATAGGCGTTCATTCCGCAGCCCATTGCCGTAGGCGGTGAGCAGTCCATCGCGGCGAACTTTTGGCCCGCGGCGGTGAGTAGGATAACGATATATGCACATTTTAAGGAGAAGATCAAATGAAAAAGATCGTTGTGTTTTTGCTGGCCCTCTGCGCCTGTTCCGCCGCCTTTGCCCAGACCGAGGCGGACTTTGAGGTAGAACTTACTGCCGACGGGTCGGGGGCGATTATTAAGAAGTATGTGGGCAGCGCCCTTCAGGTGCGTATCCCCGCCACGATACAGGGGATGCCCGTCAAAGAGATTGAGGCACAGGCTTTTACGTTACAGAAGGGCGTCGGTAAACCCAGTGTTTCGGTGCAACATGGGTGGGGGGGTGAGGTTATACAGCAGGGAATTACCAGCGTGGTTATCCCCGAAGGGGTTACTACCATAGGGGCCGGGGCATTCGCTGGAACAAGCCATACCGATATACCCAGCCGGGCGGCCATATACGGAACGCTGACCAGTATCACCATCCCCGCCAGTGTTACCAGCATAGGGGACTCTGCCTTTATAAACCAGCCGCTCGCCTCGGTTACGCTCCCCGTAAACCTGGAAAAAGTAGGCGTTTCCATGTTTGCAAATTGTCCCGCCCTCAGAAGCGTTACGATCCCCGAAGGGGTAAAAGAGATAAGTCAAAAGATGTTCCAGGGCTGCGCGGCCCTAGCCTCCGTAAGCATCCCCGCCAGCGTTACCCATATCGGAGCGGGCGCTTTTACGGGGTCGGGCCTGACCGCCATAAGCTGGCCGGCCTCCATCCCTGTCATTCCCTATGGAGGAACGAGCCAGGGAATGTTTGCAGGCTGCACAAAGCTGGCAAACGTGGTCCTGCCCGAAGGGCTTATAACCATCGGAGAATACGCGTTTATGGGCTGCACGGCCCTGACCAATATAACCCTGCCTTCCACCATTATGCAAATACAAAGCGGTGCTTTTGCCAACTGCGCCAACCTGACCAGCGTTACCATCCCCGAAACGGTAAAAGTCATCTACGGCGGCAACTATATTAGCAATACCCCCAAACTGAACCTGGCAAGCCAGGCGGCGTTCAGGCGGGTGGCAGTGGATGCTGAAGCTGTAATCATTCCCGGCAACGTTACTGAAATCCGCGATGCGGAGCCGGGCGGGTTTGGAGGAATGTTGGGGGCATATGCAGGGAAACAACTTGAAGTCGTCATCATCATGCCGGGCTTACAAACCATCGGTAGCCGTGCGTTTGCCGACAATAGGCTGACCAGCATTGTCATCCCGGACAGCGTTACCGTTATCGGCAACGGTGCGTTTGAGAAAAATGGGCTGACCAGCGTTGTCATCCCCCCAGGCGTTAAAAATCTCCCCAACCGCGTATTTTTTGATAATCCTTTGACCAGCATTACCATCGGCGCTGATGTAGAGGTACACTATCTGGCATTCAGTCCTCGCCTCGACGTATTCTATAACGGGAACGGCAAAAAGGCGGGGGTCTACACGCGCAGCGGCAACGCATGGTCGTATGCGGAACAGGCGGCGGAATAACCAAAGGAGGGCGCAATGGCAAAAGACAAAAACAGCATCGGCATAGACATACTGGCGGCGGACGGCAAAACCGCCAAAATGATCCAGGTTAAAACAACCGCCCAAAAAAAACCCAACCGAGAACCTTGTCTATGTCTTTGTTAAACTTTGAATATATCGGATAAATATATACATGAGCCGGACAATTACCCAATCCTAAACACATAATCGATAGCCAGCCCGGTCAACAGGGCGAACAGGATCACAAATATCCAGTAAAACACAAAATGCTTTATGCCAAGCACTATTTTTAACGCGCCTAAATTGGTAATTTTTGTCGCCGGGCCGGTTGTCATAAAGGATGCGGCGGAACCCATGCTCATGCCGTTCCAAAGCCATGTTTGAAGCAGCGGGATTGTCCCGCCGCCGCATACATACAGCGGGACGCCGATGGTCGCCGCCATGAGAACGCCGAAACCGTTATCACTCCCAAACAGTTTTCCAAAAGCTTCGGGCGGGACATAGCGTTGAAAGAGGGCGGAAAGCGCAATACCGGCAAGAAAATAAAGCGCGGTTGCTTTTATATTCCTGCCAAAGTTTTTAAGAAAACGCAAAACAGGGTTCGGGTCGGTATCGTGATTGGAAGTTTCCCACATACCGGAAAAGTTAAAAAACTTTTTTGCTTTGAAAAACACGCGGACGCAAAGTCCCGTCGCAATGCCGCATACGAAACAACTTGCAAAACGGATAAGCAGCGCCGCCGGCCCCAGGGCGGCGCTGTAAAAAAGCAGCTGCGGATTGAGCAAAATAGAGGTCATGCAAAAAGCGGCTATCCAGTCTTCCTCCATGCCTTTCTCCGCGAATGAGGCGGCAATGGGTATCGTGCCGTACATACAAAGCGGCGAGGCTATACCCAAAAGCGAAGCGGGAATAAGGCCCAACACGCCGAGCCGCTTTTTTTGCAGCGCGGCAAAAAGGTCATGTATTTTTTGTTTGCCAAAAACAGAAATGAGGGAACCCAGAGCCATACCGAGTATCCAATACCAGACGATTTGCCGGAATTGAATATCAAAATAAAACCAGAGATAAATGGCTTCGCGTTTAATCATTTTTTACAAACAGCGATACAGACATTATAGTTTCACCAGATCGTAGCGAAGGCTGCCCAGGCCGATTTCCGCTCCGTGGTTGATGGTTCGCATACCGTTCCGGGATTCCATACGCTCTATCAGCGCGGCTCCGTCGGGGGCGGCGTACACAAGGTCAACACAAGCCTGGTCAAGCGCCACCGGGTCAAGGGACGCAAGTATACCGATGTCGTGCATATCCGGTTCTGCGGGATTGCCGTTGCAGTCGCAATCCACCGACAGGCGGTTCATCACATTGATATAGAGAATTCTGCCGTCCAGGCTTTCAACAACCGATTTCCCCGCCTCTGCCATGGAATCAAGAAAAGCGTTCTGGTCCCCGCGTATACCGCGCCTGGCCGTTCCTCCGCTGTGTATCCAGCTTTTTCCTTCGGCTGATGCAATGCCGATGGAAATATTTTTTATTGCGCCGCCCAACCCGGCCATTGCGTGGCCCTTAAAATGGGTAAGAACGACAAAGTAGTCGTAATTTGTAAAATGGGAACCGACAAAGTTTTCCGTGAGCCGTGAGCCGCCCCGTACCGGCAGACTTACCGAACCGTCCTCGTCCAGAATATCGACAGCGGCAATGGCGGTAAAGCCGTGATCTTTGGCCGCCTGTTTATGTAGTGCGGTACTGGCTCTGCGTCCGCCATAGGCGGTATTCGATTCTACGATAGTACCGTTGACCAATTGTACCAGGTCCTTTATCAATTCGGGCCGCAGGTAATTGCTGTTGGGCGGTTCGCCGGTACTAAGTTTTACCGCCACTTTGCCGGCGACAATAGTTGCGGCGTCCGGCTTTTGCTCAAGGGCGCGGTAAACCGCCATCATACCCGCCGGGCTTATATCTCCGGTAAAATATACCGTGGAATTACCCCGCACTACCGGAACGACAGATTCATTACCCGCTGCTTGTACCGGTGTTTGAGCCGCCGCCTTGCCGCATCCCGAGAGGGAAACCATAAGGCAAAGCGATTCTGACAATAACGCGACCGCCAACGAAAAAAGACTCCTGTTTTTCATAAAATACCTCCACGTACTATTTTTAAGTCTTCATGGCTTAATCGCCATTATATTGCTTTATTGCGTACTGTACCATTCCTTATCCTGTGAAGCCAGGAAGTCAGCTCCCGGTTCGGCGTTGTTACCCCGGTGTTATCTTTCGGATTCGCGTCATCGCTGACAGAAAGCCCTTCACCGGTAACGGCCTGCGGACACAGCCTTTTTATGTCGTCAAGACTCCTCCCAAAACGGCTGCCCCCGTGAGTAACAAGGGGATAAATCGTCTTGCCGGAAAAATCGCAGGCTTCAAGGAAGGTAAAAACCCCCATCGGCAGGGTTCCCCACCAGTTTGGATAACAGAGGAAGATCGTGCCATATTGCGCCATGTTAGTAACGCTTTCTGAAAGCGCGGGGCGGGCGTTTCTGTTTTGTTCCTGTTTGGCTGCCCCGGTACATTCGCTGTAGCTGCCCGGATAGGGCGTTGCCGTTTTTATCTCAAACAGATCGCCCCCGGTTTCCCGCGCAATTTGCCCGGCAAGAGTTTTGGCATTCCCGCTCCACGAAAAATACGCGACAAGAATTTTGTTACCCGAGTGAGTTTGCGCTTCCATAGTTACCTCCATGCAAAAAAACGTTATAGCAAAAAAAGACCGCTGGATAAACCAGACGGTCTTAACACCCGCTTTTAGTCCGGCATCCAGGAGACCCAGGGCGCCGAATGCCTATGTAAATGAAGAAGATATGTTAACGCTTTGACTGGCTTTCCCAAATCTGGCTGTCCTGGAATCCCTCTATTGATTTGATCATGACAAGCCAGTAATCGGCCTCGTTCTGGGAAGTATAGGGACCAACCCGTACACGGTAATAGGTTTGGCCGTTGATATCCTGATTGGTTACGATGGCGGTAACGCCCTTTTCGCCCAGGTTTTTTTTGACCGAATCGGCGCGGTCGCGGGTCGAAAAGGAACCCGCCTGAACCCAGTATTCATCGTAGGCCTTTTTAGGGGCGGCGACGCTGGCGGGGCGGGGCTGCGCCGGAGCGGTCCGTACGGGTTCGCTTCGCGCAATCGCGGCAGGTTTTACCGGCGCCGCCGGTACCGCCGGAGCAGCCGGTCTGGGGGCGGTAATTACGGTCTTGGTGGTAACGGCGTCTTCGGTCCGGTCAAGCGTTACTTTGCTGTCCGGATCGCCGTTGATGTAGATTTCATTTTTTTGGATGGGGGAATACACCGCCGGATCCTGAAGACCCTGCGCCTCATCGGCAAGAAGCCTGCTGGGATCCGTGGTTGCCGACAGCGACGAAGCGGAAAAATCCCTCTGCTCCGAAGCAGATCCGGGGTTAAAAAGCAGTATTGCGGCGCCGATAACGATTACCAGAAATACGCCTACCGATACCGCTACCAACAATAATTTTTTCTTTTCCATGTTACAGACCCTTTACAATAGTATCCACCCGCTTTGAAAGCGTTTTTACCGAACCAAAAGCGGGATTACTGATGGTATATATATCGGTTTTTGGCGCTAAATATTGAGCATAGGTCCGCGGATTTGGAAAGTTCTTTTGGCTGGCAAAGCGGCGCAGAAGGTCGCCGGGGGGCAGTTTATCCCGCCAAAGCCCCCGCCAAAAACGAACCGGCGGCGGCGCGCGGACAATGACAAGGGCGCAAAGCCGGCTGAGCGCCGGGGAGCGGTGCAAAAGGGCGGCGTTGATCACGCACAGGCCGCGCTGGCTGTCCAGCCATTCGGCGGTAAGCTCGTTTACCGCGGGGTGAATAATTGCTTCAAGCGCGGCCAGTTCCCCGGGGTTTCCAAAAACCCGCCTGCCCAAAAGGCCGCGGTCAATTTTACCGCGCTCAACTATGCCGCCGAAACGCCCGGCCAGCGCTTCCGTCCGCGCGTCGATTGCCTGGTAACCGAGCTTGTCTACATCCAGCACGGGAATGCGGCGCTGCAAAAAAATCCGCGCGACAAAATTTTTTCCGGCGCAGTAAAGTCCGGTAAGGCCGAT
The DNA here is from genome assembly GCA_031267675.1 of Treponema sp. Classification (GTDB taxonomy): domain Bacteria; phylum Spirochaetota; class Spirochaetia; order Treponematales; family Breznakiellaceae; genus JAIRYT01. Next base: position 7,882 of record JAIRYT010000034.1, read on the forward strand.
AATCCGCGCGGATTCGGCTACTGGTTCAGCCATTCAAAGAATGTGTCGATCTCATCATACCCTTCTTCGGAATCAACCCATTCCTGGGCATTGGGATCCGCGACAAGCCCGATAATTCTAAGACAGGTTTCAAAGTAGGATGATTGGGCAATGCGGTCAAAAAAGGGAACATAAAAATCCCACCACAGTTCATCGCCCGGAACGCGGGAAACCGTTTTATTGGTTTCGCCAAATCCGGTAAAAATCCTTTTAAGCTTGGTTTTAAAGCGTTCCGCATCGCTTGCCGGGACATCGTCCCCTTCGATATCAAGCGACATAATCGAAATCATCAGATCGGCGGCGGTAAAACTTCCGGTATCCTTAAAGCCGATGGTTGTCGAACTTTTTAACATTTCTTCCAGCGAAATATACGCTTCCATCGAGCGGCCCGAAGCCGGCTCCAGCAGCAGAAAATAACACAGGCTCAACAGCGCCTGCGTCTTTAACCCGTTTTCAACGCAGATTTTTCCCAAAAGAAAGGTACTGGAAGGATGATTATGATTTAACGCAAGCCCCGCCGCCAGCGTTTCCAGCGCCTTGTCAAAGCGGCCGAGCCGGTACAGGGTAAGACCGTAATTGTAAAATATCTGCGCCGCCGGAGAAAGCGCCAACGCTTCTTCGAACACCGCCAGCGCCTCTTCGCCCCTGTCCAGATTGTCAAGGGCCGAACCCTTAAGATCCATAAGGATGGACAAAAGGGAAGTTGCATTTCGTTCCCGCGCAGACGTAATTCCCGCATCGGCGGCCTTAAGGGCGTTTTCGTTGTCGCCCAGGGTAATATACGAAAAGCCCATTTCAAAATAGATAAGCGGATGATCTTTTTCTATTTCCAGCGCCCGCCGGTATAGATCGACCGCCGCTTCATAATCACCCGAGTCGTGGGCTTCGATCCCCTCGTTTACCAGTTCTTCGGCCCCGCCCGATAATTCGAACTGCTGTCCAAAGAGCGGAAGGGCCGCAAAAACCAGCAAAAACATCGTAAGCGGCATTAATTTTTTTTTCATGTTCCAACCTCGTTTCGGCGGACGCCGGCGGGGGCGAAAAACCCCCATTTAGTGGAATTCCCCCCAGCGTACGCCTGTTTCTACGCTTACCCTTAGGGGGATGTGCAGGGCAACCGCGCCTTCCATTTCGGCGCGAACCAGCGCGGCGGTTTCTTCCGCCGCTTCACCGGGACACTCAAGGATCAGTTCGTCGTGAACCTGCAGCAGCAGCCGTGCGGGGCTTTTTTGTTTTGTAAGCGCCGCATCCAGCGCGAGCATCGCTTTTTTTACAATGTCCGCCGCCGAACCCTGTATGGGCGTATTTACCGCAATCCGTTCCGCAGCGGCCTTTTCGGTATGGTTTGACGAATTAATGGCGGGTATATAACGGCGGCGTCCCAGAATGGTCGACGCGTATCCGCATTGTTCCGTTTTTTCAATAAGCGTTTGTATATACCGTCTTACGCCGGAATAGGTGTCAAAGTAGGCGTTAATAAAACGGGACGCTTCTGTTTTGCTGATCCCCAGTTCGCCGGAAAGCCGGTACGCGCTCATTCCATACATTACGCCAAAGTTGATTGTCTTGGCAATACGCCGCTTTTCCGCCGTTACCTCGTTTTCGTCAAGGCCAAAAATAAGGGCGGCGGTCCGCGCGTGAACATCCACCCCGTCGTTAAAAGCCGCCATAAGGTTTCTATCTTCTGACAAATGGGTAAGCACGACCAGTTCAATTTGGCTGTAATCCGCCGAAACAAGCACGCTTCCCTTTTTTGCGATGAACGCCTCCCGTATGCGCCGTCCTTCTTCTTCGCGTATGGGAATATTTTGCAGATTGGGATCTCTGGACGAAAGACGGCCTGTCGCCGTACCCGTCTGCACAAAATTGGTATGAATGCGCCCTTCTTCGTCGGCGCAGGCGAGCAGCGCGTCAACATAGGTTGATTTAAGTTTTGCCATGCTCCGCTGGCGAAGAATCATGGCGGGCACCGGATCAAGTTTTGCCAGTTCTTCCAGTACGTCAACGTCGGTCGAATAGCCCGTTTTGGTGCGCTTGGCGGGAGTAAGGCGGCGCTCGGTAAAAAGAACATCCTGCAGCTGTTTGGTTGAACTGATATTAAATTCATGTCCTACCGCATTGTATATATCCGCTTCGACGCCGGCCATGTCCTTTTCGAGTATTTTTCCATATTCGGTAAGCGTTTTTTTTTCTATTTGGATTCCCCGGTCTTCCATTTCGGCAAGAAGGGGAAGCAGCGGCATTTCCAGATTAAGAAACAGGTTAAGCGAATCTGATTTTTCAAGGCGCGGAGCCAGGTAGCGCATAAGACGAAGCGACAGATCGGCGTCTTCGCCCGAATACCGGACGGCGGTTTCAAGGCTTACGCTGTCGAACGCCGCTCCCTTTGCCACAATCGACTTATACGAAACAGCCGTATAGTTAAAGTAAAACATCGCCAGCGAGTCAAGATTATAGTTAAGCCGTTCGGGATCATCAACCCAGGCCGCCGTCATTGTATCCCAGATGCGGCATTTCCAGCGCCCGATACCCCAGGTGCGGCTTACCTTGTAGTCGTACTTGGCATTATGGGCCGCGACAATCATTTTTGGATCCTGTAAAATTTCGTTTAGCAGGGAACGGACCTTTTGGGGATCGATGAACGGCGCGGGCCTGTCATCCGCGGGATCATTCGTAAGGGCGGCGTGGGGCGCAAGCGGCGCGTAGTACGCCTCGCGTACTTTTAACGCAAATGAAATTCCAATTGGTTTTGCTTTTCGCGTATCAAGCGAATCGGTTTCAAAATCCAGCGACAGCAGCCCCTGTTTGCGCGCAAGGGCGAATAACTCCGCCAGTTCTTTTTCATCGGTAACGGCGCGGTAGCTTCCTTCGCCAAGCAGGGCGGGATCGACCGCGTCGTGGGATTTTTTTGTTTCGGCTTCTTTTTTTACCCTGCCGTCGAGCGCGCGGGCGCTCTGGACTATGCCCTGCTTCATCAAAACCTGCGCGCCGGCGCTGCGATCAAGCTTTTCTATTGAAAGTTCATCGATGCTTTTAAGGTGAACCGGGGCCTTATAATCAAGGGCGATAAGCTTACGCGCAAAAAAAGCGGCTTCTTTGCCCTCGGCAAGTTTTTTTCCGACGGCCCCTTCAATGCCGCTGATATTTTCGTAAATCCCTTCGAGCGATCCGTAACGGGCCATTAATTTTGCCGCCGTCTTTTCGCCGATGCCCCTGACGCCGGGAACATTATCCGCGCTGTCCCCTACAAGCGAAAGAAGATCCAGCACCTTTTCGGGCGGCACGCCCCATTCTTTTTTTACCTCTTCCGGTCCGGTAAGGCTGTAGCCCAGGCCGCCTATGTTGCCGGCGACTTCTTCTTCTGTGCCGGACTTGCGCGGCCGCAGCTGCCATACCCCGTCCCCTACCAGCTGGAGCAGATCCTTGTCCGACGAAAGAATGTAACACTGGCGGCCTTCGTCTTTACAGCGCTTTGCCAGCGTGGCGATAATATCGTCCGCCTCGTAACCGTCGCAGCGGACAAGGGGAACCCCCAGCGCGGCAAGCGTTTCTTCTACAAAGGGAACCTGCGCGTGAAGATCGTCCGGTGTTTTTTGACGCGTCGCCTTATACGCGTCGTACATATCGTGGCGAAATGTCGGCGTTCGCGAATCAAAGGCGGCGGCAAGACAGCGCGGTTTTTGCGCCGGTAAAATTCCGCCCTGAGGATCTACCGCCGGAGCGCCCTCGTCAATAAGGCTTACCAGCGTCCGGGCAAAGCCAAAAAGCGCCGACACATTCTGCCCTTCAGCATTACGGAGCGGCCGCGACAAAAACGCAAAGTAGGAACGATAGATAAGACCGTAGGAATCGAGCAGATAAAGCGGAGCCTTCCCCATTGGGTCAGTATATCACAGGGGGTAATTTGTTGTCAGCCCTTTATATCCGATTGACTTGTATCAACTAACTGGTTGTACCAACTAACCCTTTATATCAACCAGGGAAGGCGAGTCGGTCGTAAACGTGGAACGGTGAATGGTATACGGTTTTGAGCGCAGCGTTTTCATTTCCTGGCGGATTTCCGTCATACGCTTGTCAAGGAGTTCGCGGTTTGCTTTGGAATGAATCACCGCCTTGGTTTTTAATTCCTCCAGGGCCGCCTTAAGACCGGGAACATCATCTTTGGAGGCGGAAACCGAAGACTGATCCGGCAGTGCGGCATACATCGCTTCCAGCGGATCAATTACCTTTTGAATGGCAAAAATATCGCCGACGATTTTTTCTTCAAGCTCTACATGGGCAATAAGCGCGTCGGCGCTGCCGGTTTTGATTACTTCCTGCTGTTTGTCCAGAACCCGCAGATATTCCCTAAAGTGATCCCGCTGGGCGCGCAGTAATTCCTTAAAGCGTTTTAAAACGGCAACACGGCGTTCAACTTCTTCGCGGCCGATATTCATCGCGCCCGCCCGCTACCCGGCAATATTGAGCCCTTCCGAGGGGCGGCCTTCCGCGTTGGTTGTGGCGCTCGCCCGGCCCCAGGCGCCGCGAAGGTCGTCGGCCATGTTGCGGATCACGGTAATACGGGTTAGATCCTGGCCCATGTGCGCCTCGAGCAGTTCCTTGTTAAACCAGGTATAGAGCGCAAAGAGATTTTTGGCGATATTCCCGCCCGCCTCAAAATCGAGCGAAACCATAAGCTCGGTAAAGATATCCTGGGCTTTTACGATAGCCTTGCCAATTTCTTCGATCCGGCCCGGATCCCGCTTCTCCGACATATTAAGAGCCAAAAGCCTAAGCGCGGCGTCCAGCTGCCGTACCGCTTCGTCATAAAGCATGACGATAAGCTGGCCCTGGCTGGCGGTACGAATCCGTGTTTCCCGGTATGCCGAAAGTGAGTTTGTGTTTGCCATAAGTGTCCCTCCCTGGGTTTTTTTGGCCGGGCCGGCGCCCGGTCATGTATCGCGGTAAGTCCCAAGACCCCACTCCATTATCGGCAGGTCCCTCTTTATCTTAAGCGATTTTTTTTGAATTTTCAGCCGGGCGCCGGGGTGGGGGGCGCCTTTTTCGCCAAGCCTACTGCTTTTTGACAATCCGGGTAACGGCGGCGGTGAGCTTGCCGATC
>JAIRYT010000073.1 GCA_031267675.1 Treponema sp.
GTAACCGACAGCTTGTCTTCGGCCGTCAGTTTTGGCGGTTTGCCGCCTTTTTGGTGCAAAGTATCGTATTCCCTTTGCAGAACCGATAACATTTTTTCAAATGTACCGGGTTTTACCCCGTACAGCCGTTTAAAAAGAACCGCTTTGGCGTCTACCGCCTTTTTTCCCCTTCCCATATCGTTAGCATAGCATTTTTGGAGTTTTTAAACAAGTCTATTATATAAACGGCCTGCCGGAACTGGTAAAAAACAATGATGATGGCATTAATGGCGACCGTAGATATACATTGGTATTTCCCGATAAAAAAATAGAATTTAAATATGACTTTGAAGTTTTTGAAAAACTATTAAACAGGAAAGACGTGGCGACTTTTACCACTGACAACGGAATTAAATATATTTTATTCAAGAGAAAATGGGACGATGAAGATGTCACAGGTTATTTGCGGGATATTGGGGAAATAAAATAGTCGTAATCATCGTGTCAACTTGTTAGAAAGACGGTAAAAAACCGATGACGGAAAAATTTTTTGACAGAAGTTGTCAAAAAGTGGGATTACGGAGGTGGAAAATAGGCCAAAAACCTGATTTTCAGACGGGTACAATTATCCTACTGTGAAAGCTGAGGACCGAGGGGGTTCGCGTCCGCCGCCGGGCGACTTATGTAACGGCTGTTCCTGCGGTTCCTTGACGGAAACGCGCTCCCCCTCCATGCGGCTGGACCGCCTATGCCGAGGGCTTTTGCAGGCTCTCTTCCGCCTTTTTTTCCTGATAGGCGGCAAGTATATCCAGATGCTGCAGCACCAATTCCTGTAAAAGGGGATCGAGGGTTTTAAAGGTCCGCCATATACGCTCCAGCCGGGGATCTCTGCCCGTTTCCCACATAAGGCCGTTCCCGGTAAGCAGCCAGGATTCGCTTACTCCATAGGCCATGGAAATCATCTTGATGATCCGCCCGTTTGCCCGGCGGATATTGGTTTCCAGCGCTCCCACATGACCCTGGCTTAACCCCATGTTCCGCCCAAACTGCGCTTGCGAAAGGCCAAGTTCGCTTCTGACCTTTCGGATTCGTTCCCCGACAGGCGGGCTGTCTTTGCTCTTTGCCATGTATATCCAAATTTACCACAAAATCGCCCAATCGGGTATACGACTTGTTATTCGCCGGAGACCCGGGAGCCTCCAGGGCGCGGGCCTTGCCAAAACCCGGAAATTTTTCCTTTTCGCCCATCCGGCATTGACAAATTGCAAAGATGTATTATAATATTGCAATGATGTATACTCTGCAAAAGGACCTGGACCGCGAATACTATAGCTGCCTTAAGACGGGTTTTGAAAAACTTGACGAGAATAGCCGGGAATTTCTGGGTAACTATGTTGATTTGATGGCCGAGTACTATTTTGCCAGCCAGCGGAACGAGCTGAAAAACGATGCAAAACTCCGCATGGCAAAAACATACATGGAGGAGGAGACATGAAAAAGAAAACATTTGGTTTGGCCGGCGCGGTAATCCTTATTATGGCATTATTGCTCGCTGCCGCAGTCAGCGATGGTACATGGAGTTCCAAAGAAGTACAAACAGTCTGCGATGACCTCGTTTCCGCTTGTTTGGAAAGTCCGGCTGTCGGACGCTCCATCAGCGCCAAGAGGGGGAATCAGGCCCCTACGGTTATTGTGGGGCATTTTTCCAACGATTCAAGCGAGTACATTGATACAACAATAGTGTCTTCAAAAATGGAGACCGCGATTATCAATGACGGCAGGCTGCGGTTCATAGCCGACAGCGGTATTCGCCAGGATATTCGCTCCGAACGGCAGGATCAACAGGCAAACGCCAGCGAAAGTACGGCCAAAGAACTTGGTAACGAAACAGCCGCGGATTATATGCTTAACGGATCGGTCAAATCGATTGTAAAAACGGTCAAACGCAATTCAACAAGGACGTATTATGTTTACGCTCAGCTGACAAATATCGAATCAAACGAAATTATATGGAAGGGAGATTCAGAAGTCAGCGTTAATTCAAGAAACGGAAGCGTCCGGCGTTAAACGGGTTTTGGTTCGCAGAGCGCGAATACATAATTTTATAGGGGAAAGAAATGAGATCGAAGTTTATTGTGTGCATTACGCTGTTATGTATAACAGCGGGCTTTCTTGGAGCGGCCGAGAAAGTAAAAAAGACGGGACTTGATTATAGCGCCATTGACAAACTGGTTGACGGCGGCGCCTATGACAAGGCAATAGCGGCAATTGAAAAGGACGGCAAGGATCCCAAAAAAGCCAAAATTTATGTAAAACAGAATGACGTGCTTTACAATTTGGACAAGGGCCTGGTAGCCCATTATGCGGGAAAGTACGATGTTTCCTTTACCAATCTGGAAGACGCCGAGCGACTGATAGCCGAATACGGCGCGGACGCCGCCAGCAGGGCTTCTCTTGACCTTGCAAAGGCGTATGAGGGTGAAATATACGAATCCATATACGACAGCGTGTTTAACGCCCTTAATAATTATAACAAAGGAGACATTGAAGGTGCCCGGGTAGAAGCCAGGCAAATTAATGAAAAACTGACCGCGTTATTGCAGGTACAACGAGCCGAACTCGCCCAGGCTCAGGCCGACGCGGAAAAGCAAATGCAGGGAATTGACAAGGTCCCCGTAAGGCCGGTGGTGTTCAATAGTTCCGCGTTGGGAAGCTATTTAACCATGGTGCTGCTGCGCGGGTATAGTGATGTAGGGCCTTTTGCGGCGCAAATTACCAATGCCTATAACGTTTCAAAAAATGTTTATAACCATCCGGTTCCCGCGTCGATAGCGGCGGAGCGGAGTGTCCCGAACGGGCAGGCCCGTATAAACATTATAGGATTTACCGGGCTTTCTCCTGTTAAAGAAGATGAAAAAATCGAAAAAGAATTACAGGGCCTTACCTTTCTTACCAGAGCCCTGCAGACCGCGGCTGCCGCTTCAGGCGGGGCGGTCGATCTTGCATACGTGGGCCAAACGTTTGAAACCAAAACATTGAATTACAACGTGCCGTCCATAAAGGCCAATAAAGGCAGTGACGGGACATGGACGACAGTTCCGCGTTCCAGCGAAATTGACAGGATTGAAGTTAAAGTAGGGGACCAAACCATTACCCTTGAATTGCTGGAAGATATGGGAAGGGTGGCGTACGAAACGTTCGAAACAAAACGCGCGGCGATTCAGACAAGAACCTACCGCGGCGCGCTTGCAAAAACGGTAACCGCGGGAATCGCGGTGGGAACAGCCAGGGCGGTTGTTATGTCAAAGGCCGGCGCTAACCCCATACAGACAAAGGCGCTTGAAGCGGCGGTCAACGTGGCGGAGAAAAGTCTTGATACCACGCTTGCAACTCCTGATGTGTCCGATACCCGCATGGTCCGGTATTTGCCAAATAAGGCTTATGTCGGCGGCGTTAACGTCGCTCCCGGCGCCCATGAAGTCACGATCACGTATTACAAGGGCGGTACGGTGATAGGAAAGCCTGTTGTAACGACGATTGAGGCAAAAGCCAATCAGCCCAACATTGTAGAAGTTATAAACTTAAAGTAGGTTTTGGAGGGGTATATGGGTAATTATAAGAAGTTTCTAACAGGCGCGTTTATTTTTTTTACTTTGGTATTTTCCGCGCACGCGGCGCCAAAAGTTGAAAAACAGCCAAAGTGGGTTACCGACTATAGTTCCGTATACCCCGAAAACGAATGGGTAGTCGTTCCGGTAGTATCCGCGCCGAACAAACAGGCGGCGGAGGCAAATGCGATAGGCGCCCTGGCTGCCGTGTTTAAGGTCGATGTTCAGGCTGCCAGTTCCGCCGCACAAAGCATGTCGCAGACACTGAGCAATGGAAAAAGCGAGCTTGGTAAAAACAGCAGCCTGGCCTCGCAAACCAATACAAGCACTTCGGTAAGCGGTCTTATGGGCGTTGTTATCGACTCCTGGACTTCAAAAGACGGTACCGTTTACGCGTTGGCGCGTATAAACCGCAAAAGCGGGGCGGCTGCCTACGCGGGTATCATCAAAGAAAACGATAGTGTTATTTTAGCCCTGGAAAAAGACGCGGCGGCGAATCCGGGTACATTTGAAGCCTATGAATCCCTGGCTGTCGCGTCAAATCTTGCCGTATTGACCGACGGATACCTCGAAATTCTATCGGTGCTAAATCCCGCTGTCCGCGCTTCTGTTACGGTCGGGTATGGTAACGCGAATGCCGTAAAAAGGCTCGCGCTGGATAATACCCGCTCCATCGTTATCAGGATCGAGATAAAGGGCGATGTAAACGGACGTATCAAAAAAGCGTTCCAGGAAGTCTTTACAAAACAGGGTTTTAGGACCTCTGACGCGCCGGCGGCAAACGCATATACACTGGACGTTGATTTTACAATCAGCCCGGTGGACCTTCAGGGGCAAAGCAATAAATTTGCCCGGTATGAATTAAACGCCGCAATCGGCAGCGCCGGGGGAACAGAATTATTTGCCTTTTCCGGCAACAGCCGCGTAGGCCACACATCGTATTCAGAAGCGGAGCAGCGTACCTTGCGCAGGGCGGAAAGTTCTATAGGCGATATTGACGACGAGGAAAGTTTTACCTCTGTTTTCAATTCATATCTGGTCTCGTTGCTGAAGTAGGTTTTTATAATCCCGCCTTGTGGCGGGTAAATATAATTGAGGAGAAGAAAAATGAAATCGGTAACAAGAAGATTACTTGCCGTATGTTTGGTTATTCTTGCGGTAACAATGCTGATATCGGCCAAGAAACCAAAGCAGCCGACCCAAATGCTTGACTGGAAGGGCGCCGCGCTGGGTGTAACCGTTCCTGAATGGGTTATTAAAAGCGAGGACAGTAACATTGCCATTCAAACCCTTCCTGAGTACAGTGATTTTTATTGTTTTGTAGTAAGAGTCGAGAATGACAGCAAAGATTTCGCCATTGACTGGACAAAAAACCTGGCGAACGGATCCGCGCAGGTTTCGACTATGCTGGCGACAACCGTTAATGCCATGTCGGAATCCGCTGTCGCGGGAAAAAAGGGACAGGATACGGATGCGCACTTTTCGGATGTACGGGACGCGATGAGTAATTCGTCGTTCCAAAATTTACGCCAGGTCGCGGATTTTTGGGTTTACCAGCGAAACAAAAAAACCAAAGCTCAATACTATGTAGCTTATTCGCTTTGGATCGTGCCGTTTAAATCCCTTAATGACCAAATTGCCGCCAATATACAAAACATTATTGACAACAACAAGGCAATGTCGGAAGCGGAACGGACAATTTATCTGGATATTATCAAGGATATCCGTACCCGCGGCGTTGCGACAAATATAGCGTTGGCTTCCGCGGACTAGAGCCATGATTAAAAACACCCTTGGGAAGGGGCTTTCGATTTTTATGTTACTGGCCGTGTTTGTTCTGTCGGGCGCGAGTAATAAAGATGTGTTTAAAGTTCTTGACGACAAGGGTTCCGCGCTTAATATACGAACGCCTGCATGGGTACAAGCGTACCTGGCAGGCGGAAACGCGGCAGTGGAAAAACTGGAACAATACAAAGAAAAATATTGTTTTGTCGTCCTGGTAAGCGATACCAATAAAGACTATGCGGTTTCATCCGCGCATGATATGTCAAAAGTACGCAACGAAATACAAAACGCCTCCTTTGCCGGCGCGCGGATAGAAGCGGACTGGTGGCAGCTGGTAAAACATAAAAAAACAACCCTGTACCGGGCCTTTACCCTGTGGGTGCGGGAAAAATGATTTTACTGCGGTGAACAACACAGCCCCTTATTGTTTTCCTACACGAATGTAGCTTTGACCTACATTCGTGTAGGTTTTTTTGTAAAATTCCGGGCGCAAGCGCCTAATTCCTTATGGTATAAGGAATTAGCAAAATACCAAACTTGGCACGATTATTGCTTACTCTTATGCAGATATACAGACAGTTATAACAGAGGAGCACTATGAGTTTAATTGATTTTACCAAAATTCCGGTAGCCGAGCTTTTCGGATCCAACAGTTTTTCAAACGCCGTTATGAAGGAACGGCTTCCCAAGAACATCTACCGGGAAATTCTTTCGGTGCAGGCAGGCGAAAAGGAATTAACCCTGGCGGTGGCCGAGGTTGTCGCCGCAGTCATGAGGGACTGGGCCATTTCCAAAGGCGCCAGCCATTATACCCACTGGTTCCAGCCGCTCACCGGCCTTACTGCGGAAAAGCACGATTCCTTTATCTCGCCTACCGGGGACGGCAAGGTGATTATGGAATTTTCCGGCAAGGAACTGGTAAAGGGCGAACCGGACGCGTCAAGTTTTCCTTCGGGCGGACTGCGGGCGACCTTTGAGGCGCGCGGTTATACCGCCTGGGATGTCACAAGCCCCGCGTTTCTAAAACAGGACCCCACCGGAACAACGCTTTGTATTCCTACCGCGTTTATTTCCTATTACGGTCAGGCACTTGATAAAAAAGTGCCGCTGCTTAAATCGGGAGACGCGCTTTCAAAACAGGCGGTGCGGGTGCTCAGGGCGCTGGGGAATACCACTACATCGCGGGTAGTTACTACGGTAGGTCCGGAACAGGAATATTTTTTGGTCGACAGGGAATATTATGACAGGCGGCCCGATCTTATGCTTACCGGAAGAACCGTTTTTGGCACGCTTCCGGCAAAGGGCCAGGAGATGGAAGATCACTATTTTGGCGCGCTTAAAGAACGGGTCGCGGGTTTTATGCGCGAACTTAATACCGAATTATGGAAGGTGGGAATTCCCGCAAAAACCCAGCATAACGAAGTCGCCCCCAATCAGTTTGAAATCGCGCCGGTGTTTCAGAGCAGCACCGCGGCTGTCGACGGCAACCAGCTTGTTATGGAAACAATACGCACGGTCGCCCGCCGCCACGGCATGGAAGGGCTGCTTCATGAAAAACCCTTTGCCGGCGTCAACGGATCGGGAAAGCACAATAACTGGTCAATGGCGACGGACGACGGAATAAATCTTTTTGATCCGGGCGAAAATCCTGAATCAAACGCGCGCTTTCTTCTCTTTGCCGCCGCGGTGGTTGAAGCGGTGGATCGCTACGCGCTGTTAATTCGTTCCTCGGTGGCGACAAGCGGCAACGAGCACCGCCTGGGCGCGAATGAAGCGCCTCCGGCAATTGTGTCAATTTTCTTTGGCGGCCCGCTTACCGAAATTTTTGATAATATTTCAGAGGGCAAAGCATCCGGAAAGCACAGGGATATGGGGCAGATAAAAATCGGCGTAACGAGTCTTCCCAATCTGCCCAAGGATGTGTCCGACCGCAACCGGACAAGCCCCTTTGCGTTTACCGGAAACAAGTTCGAGTTCCGCATGGTCGGCGCTTCGCAGTCAATCGCGACGCCCAATACCTATCTTAACGCGGCGGTCGCCCAGGTGCTGCAGGAGTACGCGGACAAACTTGAAAAAGCTTCCGATAAAAACACGGCGATCCAGAACATCATAAAGGAATCGTATACCAAACATAAACGGGTTGTTTTTAACGGCAACGGCTATACCGACGAATGGGTGCGCGAGGCCGGGCGCAGGGGGCTTCCCAATGTCAAGAATACGGTTGACGCGCTTTCGGTATTGATCCTTGGCGAAACCATCGCGCTTTTTGAAACGCACAACATATTTACCAGGGAAGAATCGGAAAGCCGGTATCATATCTACCTGGAAAAATATTCCAAGCAGATCAATATTGAGGCGGGAATAACGATTGAACTTGCCCGGAGGGAAATCTTTCCCGCGGCAAGCAGTTATGCTTCGCGTCTGGCAAAAGACGCCGCCGCGCTTGCCGCCATCGGCGCGGTCAGTTCGGCGCAGGAAAAACGCGCCAAGCGCATCGCCGAGCTTGCCGCCGAACTGTATGACGAAGCGGCAAAACTGGAAACAGTGCTTGGCGAAGCCCAGGAAACCAGCGACATACAGGCCCAGGCAAAAACGTACTTTGAAAAAGTAAAACCCGCGATGGACGCTGTCCGTTTACGGGTCGACAGTCTTGAACAGATTGTCGCCAGGAACGCGTGGCCGCTCCCCGGCTACCAGGAGCTGTTGTTTAAACTGTAGGATTAAAAACCTGTTCCAAAAAGCGCGCCGGTATTAACGCGCAGTTGGCCGGCCAATTCTTGCGGGCTGACTGCGCGGATCTCCGCGCCGAGCGTTATGGTTTCTTCGACCATAAGCGGATGCGCCGCCTTGCCCCGGTAGGGAACAGGGGCGAGGTAGGGGCAGTCTGTTTCAAAAAGGATGCGGTCATCCGGAATCATACGGCAGGCTTCGCGGACGGGAAGCGCGTTTTTATAACTCAGGTTTCCGGCAAATGAAATAAAATAACCCCGGTCAAGGAATTTTTTTGCCTCGTGTTCCGTATACGAAAAGCAGTGAATAACGCCCGTGACAGACGGATATTTTTGAAGGATCGCCAGGGTTTCGGCAAACGCTTCGCGGGAATGAATAATCACCGGCAGTTTTAGTTTTTCCGCCAGGGCAAGCTGCATATCCATCAGTTCCGCTTCGCCGCCGAGATCCGCGCCTTCGCCGTTATGACGGCGGTCAAGGCCAAATTCCCCCAGGGCGCGGACAAGGCCTTTGGGAGCGGAATTGATTTCCACTTCCAGCAGCGGAACCAGTCTGTTCCGTTCCGCGATAGCGTTTGCGTGGGGCCACAGGCCGCTCGCGAAGCGTACGGCGGGATAGCGCGAAAATTCTTTTATGCGCCCGGCAAGGTCTCCGCTTTCAAGGCTTACGTCGATAACGCTGTTTAAATTTTTTAAAAAGCCTTCGCGAAGCAGCGCATGGGGATCCAGCCCCCGCGAAGCGAGCAGGGACAAATGAGCGTGGGTATCAATACAGGGAACGCCTGACAGATTCATTTGCCGAGAACGAGACTCGAACTCGTACCCCCTTGCGGGGAGGGGATTTTAAGTCCCCGTTGTCTACCAATTCCAACATCTCGGCATGGAACTATTGTACAATAAAGGGGATTGGTATTACTAGTCTTATCCGTGCGCGACATATTCCCCGGCGAGCGCCGCAAAATTATTTTCGTTTATCCGCACAATGGCCTGCTCGCGGGCGTAACTTTCCCGCGAGTCGGAAGCGTGGGCGGTATTTACCATAACGTTACTGCCAAATTCGCGCCGTATGGTTCCGCCCGGAGCTTTGAGCGGATCGGTGGGGCCAAGAACATCGCGGATTTTTTGAACGGCGTTTTCGCCCTCGTAAACCAGAATTAATGTTTTAACGCGGCCTTCTTTATGTTCCCTGCCCGGTCTGCAGCCGGACATAAATTCAATAATATCACGAAACTGGCTGCGGGCGTATTCCCTTCCAAAGCTTTCGGTAATCGCCCTGTTTGCCTCGCCGCTTAAGGCAATGCCGAACTCCCGCTCCAGAACTTCCGCCGCTTTTTTTCCAAAAATCGGGGCAAGTTTTTCTTTAAGCGCCGCTTCTACCGGTCCGTAAAATTCCAGCGCCTGTTCCAGGGTAAACTGGTGTACCTTCATTCCGACAATACGCATGCCGGTGCGCGAAAACATATCGATAATGGTTCCGGGTTTGCTGGAGGCGTACGCCCAGTTGTCGGGTTTTAAAATAACCAGCGTTTTTTCTATTTTGGACGGATCCGGATACGCGATATTTGAAACAAGGTTTGGCTGGTTTGTCAAAAAATCCCTGATAAGGGCAAGTTCATTTATACAGTCTTTTTCGTTTCGCGGGGTAAGGACGGCGGGTTCAAAATAGGTAACCCGCTGCGAATCCTTGTGGTCAACGATAAGGTCGGCGTAGGTGTCGCGGATTGTTTCGCCGGCGATCGATTCAACGCTCCGGTTTTCCGAATAAATCGCGCCGACAATGCCGGACAGTTTTGCGCAGGGGTCCTTTCCCCTGAACAAAAGAAGCAGGGTCCGGTGCGCCCGTTCCTGCGAAAAAAGTTTTTGTTCAACATAGGTCGGCAAAAGCGGCGCTCCCTGTTCGCGCAGTAAATTGCCGTAG
Source organism: Treponema sp. (assembly GCA_031267675.1). Classification (GTDB taxonomy): domain Bacteria; phylum Spirochaetota; class Spirochaetia; order Treponematales; family Breznakiellaceae; genus JAIRYT01. Next base: position 10,020 of record JAIRYT010000073.1, read on the forward strand.
GCTTTGGTAAAGGCGGCGTCGGGGGCGATCATCTGCGCGCCGACAAGTTCCAGGTCCAGCTGGGAAAGCAGACGCGCGATAACGCCGCCGGTTCTGCTTTTGGCAATGGTATACGGTGTCACCATTACGTAGGAAAGTGAGTCGTTCATGGCGTATTGTAATACCAGCGGGCAAAGCGTTACAATACCCTTATGAATCTTCGTTTGATGCGAAACATAGGCATTATGGCCCACATTGACGCGGGAAAAACAACAACAACGGAACGCATTCTTTTTTATACCGGAAAGAGCCACCGCATTGGCGAGGTAGACGACGGCGAAGCGATTATGGACTGGATGGAGCAGGAACAGGAGCGCGGCATTACCATTCAAAGCGCCGCCACGACAACCTACTGGAAAAGGGATCCCGCCGACAGGGAAGCGTACCAGATTACCATTATTGATACGCCGGGTCATGTTGACTTTACCGCTGAGGTTGAACGCAGCCTGCGCGTGCTTGACGGAGCGGTGGCGATTCTTGACGCCGTTAAGGGCGTTGAGCCGCAGACAGAAACAGTGTGGCGGCAGGCGGAGCGCTATCAGGTGCCCTGCATCGGCTATGTCAATAAAATGGACCGCGCGGGCGCCGACTTTTACCAGGTGCTTGACAGCGTAAAAGAAAAACTTGGTATTGAAACCATCGCGCTGCAAATTCCCCTTGGCAGTGAAAACGCCTTTGAGGGGATTATCGATCTTATCACAATGGAAGAAATTCGTTTTGACGAAAGCGAACAGGCGCTGCGTTCGCCGCTTGGCGCGGAATGGGAAGCGCCGGCCAAAGAGTGGCGCGAAAAACTTGTTGATACGCTTTCCGGCGTTTCCGACGCGGTAACCGAAAAATATCTGGCCGGCGAAGAGCTGGAGGCCCCGTTACTGCAAAGGGAACTTCGCGCCGCGGTGCTCGCGCGAAAACTGCTCCCCGTTCTTGCGGGGGCGTCGCGGCGGAATATGGGAGTACAGCCGCTTATTGACGCTATTGTCGATTATCTGCCCGCGCCTGACGAAGTAAAACCCGCTGCCGGACATCATGTAAAAAAAGAAGAAGATATCGCGGTTCCCTGCGATCCCCAGGGGCTTCCCCTTGGCCTGGTTTTTAAAATTCAAAACGACCGCGAAGCGGGAAGTCTTTGTTATGTACGGATGTATTCGGGCGCGCTTAAGTCCGGGAGCGCCGTGTACAATATCGGCAAACGCAGGCGCGAGCGGGTAAACCGTATTTTGCGCATGCACTCGAATAAAAGCGAACCGCTGGATTCGTTAAGCGCCGGGGACATAGGCGTGGTAATCGGAATGAAACTTGCGCAGACAGGCGATACTATTGGAAGCGAGGGATGGCCGGTGCTTCTGGATAAAATGCGCTTTCCCCAGCCGGTGATTTCGGTAAGCCTTGAACCCCGGACCATTTCCGAAGGCGAAAAGCTCAAAGAGATTTTGGAAATTCTGGCAAAAGAAGACCCGACCTTTACCGCGCGCGAAAACGAAGAAACGGGCCAGCTTATTATCAGCGGCATGGGCGAACTGCATCTTGACGTGCTGGTGACAAAAATTCTTAAAGACTATAAACTTTCCGCCCGCGCGGGAAACCCCCAGGTTACCTATCGTGAATCGGTCAGTAAAACGGTGGAACGGGAAGAACATTTTTCCCGTACTGTTGCCGGTAAGGAAAATACCGCGGGCCTTTCCCTTAAAGTCGAACCGCTGCCACGGGGGAGCGGCAACCGCTATTCCTGTACGGCAAAAAATAAAAGCGTACCCGAAGAAATCGCCTGCGCCATCGAAAGGGGAATCGAAGGCGCGCTTGCTTCGGGAATCGCGCTTGGGTATCCCTGCATTGATGTCGGCGTTACGGTTACCGCTATTGACTATTCGGAACAAAGCGGCAGCGAGTTTGCCTTTGAAGCCTGCGCCTCCATGGGTTTTGACAATGCCGCCCGCGTCGCCGGTCCGGTTTTGCTTGAGCCCATCATGGCGGTGGATTTATTTTCGCCAAAGGAATCGGTGGGGGACGTAATAAGCCTGGTGACCCAGCGGGGAGGCCAGGTACTCAGCATGGATTCAAAAGCGGGCGGGGATCAAATCAGGGCCAGCGCCCCGATGGAAAAAATGTTCGGCTTTATGACGGCGCTGCGCAGCGTAAGCCAGGGGCGCGCGGCTTTTACCATGGAATTCTCGCATTTTGAAAAACGTCCGGTTCCCCACGGCGTTACTTAATTGACAAGGCGAAAGGTAATTTCAAGGCACTTTTCCATTTCGATTGGTTTTGCCAGATGGGCGTTCATGCCGCTGGCAAGGGCCTTGTCAATATCTTCTTTAAAGGCGTTCGCCGTCAGCGCGACAATGGGCGTCGTTTTTGCGTCTTCGCGGTCCAGTTCCCGTATCGCCCGCGACGCTTCGTAGCCGTCCATGTTCGGCATCTGCACGTCCATATAGATAATGTCGTAATGGTTGATCGGCGACTGTGAAAAACGCCTAAGCGCTTCTTCGCCGTCTTCGGCCTCGTCAATTTCAAGTCCGGTTTCTTCCATCAGGTTTATGACGATGATGCGGTTTATTGCCACATCGTCAACAAGCAGCGCCCGCCTGCCCTTTAGCTTGTCCTTGCTGTCGGAAAGGCAGGGCGTTTCCTCTACCTCTTCGGCGCGCGTCAGCGAAAGCTCGAACTTAAAGGTGCTTCCTTTGCCTTCTTCGCTGTCAACGACAATGGTGCCGCCAAAAAATTGAACAATGCTCTGCGAAATGGCAAGGCCCAGTCCGGTGCCGCCGTAGCGTTTGGAAATATCGGGCGATGTCTGTTCAAAGGGTTTAAAGAGCGTTTTTTGCGCGTCTTTGGAAATGCCTATCCCTGAATCGTTTATGGAAAAAGAAATCCGCGTACAATCGCCGCTTGTTTCGTTTTGGGTTATCGAAAAAATGATGGAGCCGCACTCCGGCGTAAACTTGACCGAGTTCCCCAGGAGGTTTATAAGCACCTGCCGCAGGCGCAGGGGATCAAGGTTATAGGTAACCGGGGGCGTCAAATCAAGGTTTACGGTAAAATCAATTCCCTTTTCATCGCAGCGCGGGCGGATAATATTTTCTACGGTAAGAACCAGTTTTAAAAGATCGACCGCTTCGTTGCCAAGCTCTATTTTACCCGCTTCAATTTTTGAAATATCCAGTATGTCGTTAATTAATCCCAATAAATGGTGCGAAGAAGCTTCTATCTGCTTTAAATCGTCCTTTATATCGTCCGGTTGAATTTTGGCGGCTTTCTTTTTTAATATTTCGGTCATTCCAATGATCGCGTTCATCGGAGTGCGGATCTCGTGGCTCATGCGCGCAAGAAAATCGCCCTTGTGCTGGTTGGCCTGATTGGCGGTAAGCACCGCTTTTTCCAGTTCCTTTTGCGCCCGTACAAGTTCGGTAACGTCGACGGTGGCGATAATTATTCCGGTTTTTTCGCCGTTTTTTCCTTTTTGCCAGGACGCCGTTCCCCGGATATAGGTGTCGGTTTCGGAACGATAAAACACTTCGGCGACATGGTTTTGCCTAAGCGCCAGTATGGGATCATAGCGGCTGTTTGCGGGGTAAACGCTGATGGCGCTGTACGGTTCCCCCAGAATTTCTTCAAGGGGGCGGCCGCAGAGTTTAAGCCCGTCCTCGTTTACATAAATGATCCGTTCATCCATGTCGATAATTGCCAGCGGTCCGTCAACCGAATCGTTAAGACTGTCGGCCATTTCGTCAAACGAATCGGCAAGTTCGCCAATTTCGTCTTTTACCCGGGAATTAAAACGAAAGCGCCGTTCGCCGGAACGAAAACGGGAAAACCCGGTAATAAGCTTGCTGATATTGTTGGTAAGTATATTGGCCATCCAAAACGCGACAAAGACAATCAGCACAATCATTACAAGGGCGGTTCCCGCCAGACTGACGGTATTTCTGATAAAATTCCGTTCGATAAGCGTTTTTGTAGTTTTGGCGGATCGCGAAAGATCGTCGTTCGAGCGGCTTGTCAACGCGTCCAGCGACAGCTGTGTTCTGCGCGCCGGCTCCTGGAAATCTTCAAGTCCCGCGCCGATTGCCACAAACCCGAACCCCCTTTTGGTGTTTCCGTAGTGGTGGGTATAGTAGCGGATCGCCGCCGCCGTGTTCGGTTTCCAGATTCCGCTCCACAGAATAAGGAATGATCCGGATCCCCCTTCGGAGGTTAAGTCAAACCAGCCGATGCACTGGGGCGCGTTGTTTAAATAACGCCCGTCAAGGCCGACAAGGCCCTGTCTGGTTAATTCCGCGGCCGGCGCTTTCTGGCGCGACTGCTCGTTGAACGGGCGGACGTCTTTTATAAAATCAACATAGGGCTTTCCCGAATTTTGCCAGTCCCGGTATATGCTTTCTTCCAGCCAGGGAACCTCCGGTTCGCCTGTCTGGGGGTTAAAGCCTACAATTGAGTGATGGCGCGGGTGGGAGATGCTGCGGCAGCGGTAATCCCAAATGAACGCGTAGTTTCCCTCGAACGCGCTGGGCATTTCTACATAGCGGTTGGCCATTGGCGTAATGTGATCGACAAATTCCATAACGTGATCGTGGTCCAGGGCGAGGGTAACGTATCCGGTCCGTACGCCGTTTTGAATAACCGGAGCCGCCCAGCGGATAATTCCCTTAAAGCGTTTTCCGTTGGGGTTTTCCCTGCCCGCGTAGGCTTCTTCTTCCGGCTGCCAGGGGAGCCCCCGTTCCCTGACATTTGCGGGGTTGTACATTCCAATAAGACGCGAAGGGACATACGCGCCAATTACGTCGGAAACATATACTTCGCCCGGGGCAAGATTTGGTAAATCATTCCAGTAGGTTTCCGCCTTTACATAGGTGTTAAGCCGCGAAGAAACATTTTTGAGGCGGCTGTCCATTTGAGGCGAGGTGGTGACTTTTACGGTTTCGTTGCCGTAATTGTCGATAAAGGTCATTTCCAGAAAGACCGGACGGGATTCTGTTTCAAAATTATCGGGAGGCCGGTTGCGGTAGCCGGTATTGTTTTCGGTATTCCGTGAAACAGTCGGTATGCCCCGGCGTCTTGATTCTTTGGGCTCCCAGAAACTTTCATCGTCCGATAAAACCCATTCCCGCTTTTTTACCAGCGGCGCGTTGTGCGCCAAAAGAAAATCCCGGTACCGGGAAACGTCCGGTGTAAGCGTTGACGCGTAACGGATATCGTTGTCTTTATCGTAGAGAAACGCGGCAATACGGTCCGCCAGATCGGTGCTCATGCGTTCAATTTCATCGGTGCCGCCGGCGTTAAGGGCCGCTACCGAATCGTCCACGGCGATTCTTCCGGTTTCCTCAAGGGCCTTTCCGGCAAAGGCGGCCAGTTCCGAAGTACGGTCTCCCAATGTGCTGGAAAGCTTTAAGGCCTGCCTCCAGGCCATTATGGTAAGGAGTATCAGCGGAATTACCTTGATAACGACAAAGATAACAACCAGCTTGGTACGAAGATCCAGGCCGAAATTACTTATGAACGCCTCTATTTTGCGCTGTATTTTATCAAACAATTTTTGGTCCGGAACTAATCCCACAGCGGATCGTAACTGGGAATCTCTACCTTCTCGCTTTCATTCGGCTCCCTCCGCGGACTCCCCAGGTTTTCAAGTCCGGGGGGCAGGGTAGGCATGGTAAGGCCGCCGGCAAGATTCTCTTCCACAAATAACGCCGGATTCATTCCAAGGCGGCTGCGAAAATCGCCCGCGTTTAGTCCGTGTTGGTCGCAGAATTCTTCGGGAACGGTTCCCTCAAGAAAACTCAGGGTAATGCCCGAGGGGCAGGCGCTGGTCATCCTAAGGCCGGACGTACGGCATACCGTCGCCTCGACAATACCCGAAGGCCGCACAAAATCACGGCGGGGAAGCCCCTGGTTGTATTCCTGCATCAGGTTCCCCCAAATGGGGCCCGCCAAAGACGCGCCTGAAACATTCATTCCCAGCGAATTACCGCCCTTGTCAAAGCCAAACCAGATCGCGATGGTATAGTATGGGGTAAAGCCGACCGCCCAGGCGTCGGACCAGTTTTGCGTGGTTCCCGTTTTGCCGCCCGCCGGAATACGGTAGGTGACGCCTTTGTCGTCCTTTACGTTGAGCTTTGCGCCGTATCCCGAACCCGAGGCAAGGGTTCCCGCTTCGATCACCTTGGCGAGCAGGCGGGTCATCATGTACGCGTTCTGCGGGCTGATAACCTGTATACCGGCGCCCATGTCCTCAAGACCGCGCTGTATATCCGCTTCATAGTCGACAAGGATTCTGCCGTTGCGGTCTTCGATGGTGCGTATCGCATAGGGAGAAACCGCGCGGCCCTGGTTGGCAAAGACGGCGAACGCCCGCGCCATCGAAAGCGGCGAAACGGCGATGATGCCCAGGCCCATGGGGTATACCCGGGGAAAGGTGACGCTTTTTTCGCGCGGGTCGGTAATTCCCAAAAGGTCCGCCGAGCGGTCTATTGCCGCGTCAAAACCGATTCCGTCGAGCACCTTGAGCGCGGGAATATTAAGCGAAAGCGCCAGCGCCTCGTAAAGCAGCACCGATCCGCGCCAGGTTCCCTGATAATTGTTGGGGATATAGGGCTGGCCCGCCGCGGTGTCGAATATGACCGGCGCGTCGAATATCTGGGTAGCCATCGTAAATTTGCGCGAGTCAATGGCCGCCGAATAGTACAGCGGCTTAAAGGCGCTCCCCGGCATTACCTTTGCCTGGGTAGCCCTGATAAGCTGGTTTGTTTCGTTATACTGGGAGCCGCCGACGATAACCTTGATCTGGCCGGTATCGTTTTCCAGCACTACCAGGGCGCCTTCCACGACATTCTCTTCGGTAATTGATTTTAACATGGAGTAGGCGCCGGCCGTCATCGGTTTGACCGGAGCGATGTCAAAGGCCAGCGTCATCATGTCGACGACAGGGTTTAAGAGCTTTGCGTATTTATTGGTTGCCTTGATTTCGTCCTGGTGTTCCACACCGGCGTACACGTCTTCCATGTTAAAACCGAGCAGAAGCATGTTGGCCATGGGCACAAAAACCCGTTCCGCGCGGGCCAGTCCGTAACCGGCGTTTGTTTTGAACGCGGCGTTGGCTTTTGCGATGCCTTCGGCCATTTCCGCTTCGGCAAGTTCCTGAAAGCGCAGATTAAGGGTGGTCCGCACCTGGTAGCCGTCCCGGTAGTAGTCCATTTCGCCGTAGACAAATTTATCCAGTTCGCGGCGGACATATTCGCTAAACCAGGGGGCTTTATCTTCCCGTGAATAATACGCCGAAACACCCATGGCTGTATAATCAAAACCCGCCCAGTATGTGTCAAAGGACGCGTCGGCTTCTTCGCGGGTGGCGTAGCCAAGTTCCACCATTTTATCCAGCACCGATTTTTGCCGGTCCATCGCCACATCGGGGTTTACGATGGGGTTGTAGTTGACCGGACTTGAAAGCAGAACCACCAGCACGGCCGACTCGGCAAGGGTAATATCCCGGGCGCTGTGACCAAAGAAGTAGGTGCTTGTCGTTTCCACGCCGTACAGACCCGGACCCATATTCATGTAGTTAAGGTAGATTTCAAGGATTTCATTTTTTGTATAGCGCCGTTCCATCTGGAGGGCCCACCACAGCTCGCGTATTTTACGCGAAATGGTCATTTCGCGGCGGTTGGTATAGAGGGTTCCGGCCACCTGCTGGGTGATGGTGGAACCGCCGCCCCAGTTTTTGCCGAGCAGCCGCCCTACCGCCGCGCGGGTTATGGCGCGTATGCTGAACCCCCGGTGATTGTAAAAGTCCGGGTCTTCGCGGGCCAGAACAGCCAGTATCAGATGCCTGGGCAGTTCGCTCAGGGATATAAGCTCGCGCTTTTCATCGGCGGAAAATTCGGTAATCTTGACATTTTCCGAATCAAAAATTTTGGTAGGAAGGGCCGGATTGAACGATCGATAGTTTTCCTCGTTTTCGATGTTCCCCGTGACGGCTATGGACAACCCCAAACCGACGCCAATGGCGCCGGCCAAAAGTATCGCGACAAAAGAGACGACGCGTGTCAGGAAGAAACCCTTCATGCTAATAAAGGTAAATAATGCGGCGGACCTTGTCAACCGGGACCCGCCGAAAGGTCAACCGCCGGCCCGCCGGTCCGCGAATTTGTCCGCCGGCGCGGCCCGCCGGACGTAAAAAAAGGCCGGCTTGCGCCGGCCCTGCCCTTGAGGCATATCGGAAATATAGTGATTTGGGAGGGGAACTATACTCCCGACACCTTATTTATCGGTTTCCAACGGCAAATCTTAAAGAAAATAAAGAAAATAGCAAAACCAGTGAAGATTTGTCCGCAGATTCGTAGACCAGCGGATGTCTTTGGACTACCATTGGTCAAGAGGTATCCGCATGAAACGCTTCCCGCTGAATAAGGCTTTTACCTTCCTTGAACCTGGCCCGGTCATCCTGGTAAGCACCCTTGACGGGGACAAACCAAATGTTATGACCCTGTCCTGGACCATGGTGCTTGATTTTACCCCCCGGTTCGCCTTTATGACCGGTCCCTGGAATTATTCATACAAGGCGCTTTCAAAGACCAAAGAATGCGTGATCGCGGTCCCCGCCGCCGGGATGTCTAAAACCGTAGTGTCAATCGGTTCCTGTTCGGGCGCGGAGGTGGACAAGTTTAAAAAATTTAAGCTGACCCCGCTGGAGGGGGAACATGTCAGGGCCCCTCTTATAAAGGAATGTTACGCCAACATAGAATGCCGTGTCGTGGATTATGTCGGAAAGTACGGTATTTTTGTTCTGGACGCCGCGGCCGCCTGGGTAGACGAAACGGGCGGCGAACGGTCTTTTTTTCACGCCGTTGGAGACGGACGCTTCGTTGTGGACGGCGAAAAAATCAACCACCGGAAGATCATGTTAAAAAAGCTGCCCGACGGGGTGTGATTTACGGAGGGGATTTCTCCGCCGGGCGGCCGCGCAACCGCGCGGTCCTCCGCCAACGGCGGGCGTACGCGCTCCGGCGGATTTTTTTGAAAAAGCGCTTGACAGGGCGGGGAGTCCGTGAAAAAATGACGACAGGCGGAATATCGATGAAGTCCGATAAATTAAAATATGTGATTCCATCTGGAATTCTTGCGGCCGCGGCGCTCGTATTATTTATTTTCTATAATCACATCGAGCATCGAGCGCGAACAGGTGTGCCGGCAAAAGCGGAATCGTACATACTATTCTGGGATTATAATGAAAACCGTTCTTTTGAGAATTTAGAACAATGTACCTATGAAAATGTCTTTGAAAACTTTGTCGTGTGCACCAAAATTCCGTTTGATAATATTCAGAATTATTTTTGGGATGGGCAAATGTTCAGTGTCGAAAGCAGTTTCTACCTGGAAAACCTGAGTTCCAAGCAACATGATTTATTTGAAAAAAGTGATGGAGGCAGTATTTTTTTCTCTATCGTTGTTAATAAAAAAATTGTATTAAACGGCCTCAATAGAACATCCCCAATATCTGCCCAAAAGCGCCCTTATGATGACGCGCTATTGCCCAGCATGGTTGCTTATCACCACCGGGATTATGTGTATTTTCGGCTAACGTATGATTTTGTAAAATTCACAAAACCCATTCGCGATATACCAAAAGAATACGGTGATGTATCAAAATTGTTTATCAATGAAATATGGGTCTATTTCAACAAAAAGAAGAAAATAGTCAGAGGTGAATTTGATTTGGTTTGCTTGTTTCGGGAAGGAGTACTAAAAAGGGCAAACCCGTAGTGTCAACTTGTTTTGATTATGAAACATACATGCGGCTTAAAGACATTTTTAATAGTGAGTAGCAATTAAATGACTTGGGGAAATTTAAAGACATATACAATGCTTTTAAGTAACAGTGTTTTATTATTATTTTTATTTTCGTGCAACAGCGGGAATATCTCCCTTGATTGGCACATTTTGTCAACATATAGTTGGGAAAATATAGAAATTGATTTTTTAAACAATACTACACATGAAAGGATCACAGTTGTTTTAGAACCTAATAAAACAAAGCAATTCAAACTGCCCAATAATTGCTCTTATTCGGGTTATGGAGGGGATGCTTATATTAGATTTTATCCCGATCTTGAGTTATTAAATACCGGCACCCCGCTTAGTATTTATTTATACTATCCGGAAATCATTGAAACCAATGACAATGAATTTATAATAGATGAAACCAATGAGGCATATGCCTATTTTGCAGATTTTTTAAAAGACGGTAAAAGATATACCGCATTTTCTCCGGATAACGTTATTAAACCGGAAAGAGAAATAAGTATCAATTTTATTGATGTGATGATGAATGAGCTTGCTAATAGCGGCGATGTTTATTTTTATGATGAGTTCGCTACAACTGTTAAATTGCATCGGTATGGCGACATGGTTATTTGCGGGTTTATAGTCAAATCGCCATTGGATGGATCATTTATATGGTTGGAACCCCAAATATTCTGATTAGCCGGCTCTCGCCCCGGCAAAAAAACCGGCGGGGATAAAAATGAAAGATGTTTTATGGAGGGATAATGCTATTATTGGGTATTATGATTATTTCGATATTCCTCTCTGCCGTGATACTATTAAAGATAGAACTTTTGTACGGTGGAACAAGTTTAAAGTTTAAAGTTGTTTTTCTAACAATTGTTAATATTTTTTTTCTTGTAGTTGGAATTATTGTTATCGTTTCCAATTAGGTATCAGCGCAGCGTGGTGGCCAACGTATTAAAAAACCGGCAAAAAACCGATCTGTACAGGGGGTAATAAAATATAATGTGCATAGATAAAATCAAACGAAATGCTATTTTGTATGTGTTGGTTATGGGGTGTACTTTTATGGTGTTTGGTGAAGATGTGTGCGGTTTTGATGAAGAATATGGATTTAATGTTTGGCAAATTGCCGAGGAGGGATTTGTTCCGAATGAGGAAGCGGCAAAAACCCTTGCATTAGCTTATTTGAAAGTGATCTATCAGGCTAAAATCGACGAAGAAATTTCCATAAATGGGACAGAGTATCCAAGAATTGAGATTATTTATGATCAACAATCTGATTCATGGGCATGCATTGTTAAATTTGTTGGACCCGGAACAATTCTCTCAACAGAATATTTTATTCGGATATCCAAAAGGGATGGTCGCATTATGGGGGTAATTGCAGGGTAATAATCTCGCGGAATTTTTTTTGAAGTGCGAAAATTATGCCGTAGTGTCAACTTATTAGAAAATCGGCAAAAGAGCCGGACCGACCCGCAGCTATGCGCGGCATAGTAGGCTGATTAGGCCAAAAGAATAGGAAAAGAAATTTAACCGCGAAGGGCACGAAGGGCGCAAAGTGAAGAGGATAGGAGAAAAAAAGAGAAAATGAATCGTTTTTTCGTTAAATATGCCTTGATATCCGATGGAGAGGAAAACAAAATAATCGGTTATTATAATAATTGTCAATATGGAGTAATTCAAAACCGTTGGCATCAATTTAAGTCAAGAAAACCACTCGCCGCCTTCAAAAAGGAGTTTTTTCAAACTTATTTTTACAGAAAATTCCCAGATAGAAGCTATGCTGACAAATTTCTGGTTTTGCGAATTAATAATTGCCTGTTTTGCTTTTTCAGATAGTTGAATATCACCATTGAAAAACCAAATGAGCGCATGCGTGTCTAAAAGTAAATTCATTAGCGCATATACTCCATAAAATCTTCTAATGGACTGTCAAAATCATCTAACATTTTAAATTTACCCTTTGCGCAGCCAAATACAGGTTTTTTGGGGAGTGTAATAGAGGCCGAAAATGCATCTTTTACAGGGAAAACAATAATTTCCAGCTCAGTTCCTACATATTTTTCAGGAATTGGTAGAATTATTTGTTCATTATTTGGCGTAAAAATTGTTCGTATCATTGAATTTTACCCCTGTACTCTAATAGGATACACTAAAGAGCATGAAAGATCAAGCGGTAAAAAAGAACCCATACGAAGTAAAAACCTACTACGAAGCGCCTGCCATGGACGGCAGGCAACAGGTCTGTTTATACTTCGCCGCCAGTCGGTGGCCCGCGTCGTGTTACACCAGCCGGTATGCCGCATTCACCGATTCGCTCACTTGTGCGGACGCGCCGTGTAGCTCCCGACCGTTCGCGGCTATGCGCGGCATAGTCGTAGATTGGGTTTTAACCCAATCTAACCTGTTCCTGCGGGCCTTTGCCGGAAACACTTCCCGCGCGGCCCTTGCCAAAAACAACGCCGTCATGGTAGATTACAACCATCCGGGAAGGCGGATTTCGACGAAGTCAAGGGATGTGGGAAAAAAGACCTGGCGCTGTATACTTGGGCCTGATGAAGAGCCCGATTATGTTCCAATTTTAATTGCTGTTGCGGCTGTTGCGGCTGTTGTTATTGCTGCAATTCTTACTGATGGTGCTGTACTTGTACCACTTATACCATAGGGAGGTCAATTATGGATCAATGGAAACGGAAGTCTTTATGGAAATAAAAAAAGATTTTGCTATATATTATAAGCATTGGATGAGTCAGCCGCAGATAATACCCACTAATATCACAATGGAAGAAGAAAGAAGGGAAATGTTGAAATTACCATTTAAAAGTAATTATTTGTCGTTGGAAAAGTATAAAGAAAGAATAAATCCATATAAAAATATGAATTTAAAAAAAGTGGATGAATAACGACGCAGTCAAAGTCGTAGTTGTAAGAACAGCTTAGGAGGAAACTATGGGAAGCAGCCCTTATTGGTATTATGTAGCATATGAGGATGATAAAAATAATGCTTTAAACAAATTGCGCCAAAGGGAATTTGAGGCCGGTAGATACAATCCGGTAATCGCTTTTCCGGAGTTTCCTGTTACAGATAAAACGGAATCTCCCGGTAAAGGGCATAAAACAATAGCAGATGCTCTTGAAGAAGCTGAAACAGATGGTACAAGATCGATACTTGACTTGGAGCAAGTTTCTGATGAAGATGATTTATGTATTGCCAGAATATTAAATAAAGATGAATTAATGGAATATTTTAAAACAGAACGACCAACAAAAGAAATTATCGAAAAAAATCGGGACAATTTTCTGTTTGATATTGATAGGGGGAAGGGTTTTTGTATAACGGTTTATGCAAATGAAATTCCAGCGGAATTATTTTTTATTGGATATTCATTTGACTAATGAGCGTGGGCCGTAGTGTCAACTTATTCGCAAGAAGGCGGAAAAACCGATGGAGAAGGAAATTTTTAGCAACGACCATTAATTATGATAAAAAAAACTGCCTACAGAACATGGGTCCGCGAATTACGCTAATTAACGCGAATGAATGAAGAAAGAATTATTCGCGGACATTCGCCGCCACGGCTTCTTTGGTAAAACAAAAAATATATGCTAAAACCGTATTTTAAATGTGTATATTAACAAACACGCGGTTTCAATAAAAGAACCAAAAATGAAAAAAAATGAAAATTATGGCGTATATGGCATAGGAAAGATTAAAATAGTTTTCCCCTTTGAATCGTTCTATGTCTACTTCTATTTCCTTGAAAGAACCAAATATCTTTTCCATATCATCTTGAAGCCAAACGGATAATAAAACTTTGTCAAACTTTTCATTGCAGTCTATTTCCCCCTTGTTCCTAATCCGACATCTATGGCGCCAAAACTTCGTCCTGAATGGACGCTATTTGGTGTTTCCTGCGGTCTCTGTTAAAATTTTCTCCTCTTCGGTTTTTTCCGCCGGTTTTTGAATAAGTTGGCACTACGGGCTACAGGTACCAACTTTTATATTTTCCAAATGTATTCGCAAGGATTTCATCGTCACAAATTGAACCGTTCTCGCTTAAATTCAAAATGTTTTCACTCAACACTTTTATACATTCAATCCCGATGCAATCCGCATTCTCTTTTTTTACCAAGCGTCCAGTCAGCAAATTTATTTCTGATAGAGAAAATATCACGATTGTTTTATTAACATGGATAGCAGAGACGTTTTCATTCGTTAAAAAACCTGCTAAAGAAGGGTCCATTAACAGCATCTTGTCTACATTTTGAAAAACCGTAATCTCATAAAGAAAATCAGTAATATTTTTCAGACTGCTGCCTGATACCTGTTTTTCCCACAGGTACTTCGCATTTTCTCCAATAATGCTTATAAGGTTTTTAACATTGATTAAGACCTCGAGCTTTGTTCTTACTGGTTTTTTCGACCGTTTTAAAGCACTCCTTAGTTTTATTTCTAAACTATTCTTCGTCCTTTTACTTATCGAAGCTGCCGCGAAGCCTATCATAAATAATAAAAAATAACCAGAATATTTACGATCGCCGGAAAAGTATAAAAGGGATAAAATAAGATAAAAAACAACGAATAGCCTATTTGATTTATGCACGCCGGATTTATATTTAACTATAAATCCGGCTGTTAAACCAATAAACAGAAATAATGGAACCAGAATCAAAATTTGCCCCTCATTGTATGTTCTATTGGCGTTCCTTTCGGTTCTCCATCGGTCTTTTACCGTCTTTTGAATAAGTTGACACTACGCTGCGTTTTATTCTATTTTACAATAAATGTTATTCCTATAAGAAATAGTCCTGCAAAAAGCGAAAAAACCCAATATGACAGCCTGCGTGCATCGCCTTGTCCTTTGGATGAATAATAATATTCTGGTACCAACAAAATGAACCCCACCCCTAATAAAATTGAGGCGCATTGAGTACTTACCGGATCACGCCTAAAGAAAATGCGAAAAATACCAAGAATAATAGATCCAAAAACTAAAATCAAAAACAAACCTATTTTGAAAAGAAAACCTTTTCTATCCCGCAGAAATTTCATTTATCATTTGCCTTAAAATAGTTCTGCATCTCGCTTATTGTCAACCCTTCTGGTGCTGTAACGAAAGGTATAACTTTTTGCATAAATTCTCTTTCTGCAAGTCCGACCTCGTTGCCTAATATATGTTCTGAAAGTTCGGTTGTTGCTGTAGTAATTCCAGTAACTGCATATCCGAATAGAATTTTTTGACACCTCCAGTCCACGGATCACCATTTATTTCATCTTCAATCATTTGTGTCCACCAATCACCTCGTCCATCAGGGTCGGTATACTTAACCGGGTTATTCCCCGCGTGGTAGGTGTGCAGGTTGACCGTGTTAAACACGCCGCCCATGCCCGGCAGGTTTTCGTTCTGCTCGCGTACCTCGTCGTTAACCGGCGCGCCGGGTATGCACTCCCCCATCGCCGGGTCGGTACTCAGCCGGCGGCTCGTCTTCGGGTCCGGATAGCGCGCCCTTTCGCGGGCAAAAAACACCTCCGCCGGCCCGGAATTCGCGGTCCGGGTGACGGGGAAACGCTCTTTGAGGGAACGGTTTAAGGCCGGTTTCGCGCAAACCATGCCGTAGTGTAACACAGAATTGGCGCCATCAACAAGTTTCGCGGCCCACCCGCGGGAACACCACTATCTTAAACGCATAGACGAGGATTACCGAAGACGGCTGGATTTTTTACTCACCGGGGTAAAGAAACAAACGCCAGATTATTCGCGGGCATTCGTAATTCGCGGAAAAGAAGAGGGTCCGCGAATTACGCTAATTAACGCGAATGAATGACGAAAGACAGAACTATTCGCGGGCATTCGTAATTCGCGGAAAAAAATCAGCCTTTCCGGTTTTGCCTATCTCCCTCCCGCGAACAGTAACTTGTCCGGATCAAGGGCCGTTCCGTTTTTACGGATTTCAAAGTGCAGATGGGGTCCGGTGGATTGTCCTGTTGATCCGACAAGACCTATCACCGTGTTTCGGCCGACCCGGTCGCCTTTGGCGGCGGAAATTGACGACAGGTGGCCATACAGGCTTGCCCAGGAATCCCCGTGATTGACAATCACATAGTTCCCGTAGACGGCGTCGCTTCCCCGTTCGGAAACAGTGCCGTCGCGGGCTGCGTATACGGGAGTTCCGGCGGGCGCCGCCAGGTCAAGGCCCCGGTGATTCTGGAGCCGCCCGGTAAAGGGGCTGCTGCGCAGGCCAAAGGAGCTGGTAACGCGGTAACTGCGCAGGGGAAAATGAAACCCCTCGTTAAGAAAATAGATCCGTTCGGTAGGCGTAAAATCCGCCCCCGGGAAAAAAAGCCATTTTTGCCCGGAAATAACAATCGCGGTCCCGTCTGATTCGCTTCGGCTCAGGGCAATGAGCCGTTCCAAATCACTTTCCGCTTCTTCGGGCACAAAAATTCCGGGAACAGAGGGAAGCAGCACGCCCGCTCCCAGGCCTTCGGGATGGCGCAGACGGTTAAGGGTTGCCAGCGAAGCGTAGGGGACATTGCAGCGCGCCGAAAGCTGGTAGAGGTTTTCGCCGGCGGGGGCGTACCGGTAAAGGCGGAGCTGCCCGGCAGCCGCCGCGCCGGCGGCGCCGAAAACACGCCGCCGCGAAAGGGCGACATCGTCCTGGTATTGCTTAAAAACCGGATCGCGGTTATCAAGGCGCTCGATACGGGGAAAGGACGAGGTATCCTGGGCCGCCGCCGGCAGTGCCGGAAGGAGAAGAAAAACCAGCGTCAGAAACGCCGGAACTTTCCTAAACCCCCTGGGAGGGGTTCTCCTTCGGACACCGCTTTTTTTTGTAATGTCAGCCGGCGGCAATTGCTTCCGCGGGACAGACGGCGGCACAGGCTCCGCAATCCTGACACTTGGCAGGATCAATCCAGCGGGCGTTGTCTTTTTCGGCAATTGCTTCTACCGGACACTCGCTGTCACAGGAACCGCAATTGACACACGCATCACTAATTTTGTAAGCCATGGTTTACCCCTTCACTTAAGCTGGATCAAATATATCACAAAACAACGGTATTTTCAACCGGTTTTTCGGGTATAACCTGTCAGCCGGTTGCATGTTTTTTTTTAAGGCCGTATAATTCCGGCGGAGGGTTAACCGTGGAAAAAAAGAAGTTGCACAAAACCCGGGTCCTTTTTCCCATAGGCGCAAAACTGGTTATTATTATCTCCATTTTGCTGCTGGTATCGCTGGGAGCGGTTACCCTGCTTGTTTCGGCAATCAGCACCCAGGATGTCCGGCGTACCGCGGAGGACAACAACTTTACCGTAAACCGCCGGGCCGGCTCGCAGGCGGAAGGCTCGTTTAAATCGGTTCAAATGGCGGTGCTTTTGTACCTGGAAATGCTTGACCGCGACAGGCTGGCCTATGACAAATTTATCCAGAGGGACCGCGATCCCGAACTGGACAGCTATTTTTTTGACCGCAACCGGAATATCGCCGCCATAATGACGGAGCGGGATTTTATTCCCAACACACAATTCTTTCTTGACAACGGCATAGACCAGTCGTCCGCGGAAGCTTTTTTTCGTTCGGCGGATTCGCCGTCCTCAAAACAGGGTTCCGGCATTAGTCTGCGCAACGCGTCGGTCGAATTTCAATTTCCCGTTACCGCGATGTATTTTAGCCGCCAGGGTTCCGCGTCCGCGGCGGAAACGGTAGGGGTTCTTTTTACCGCCGACGAGCTTTCCGAAACCTTCGGCACCGGCGCCAATTCCAGCTTTTTGATCGACGACGACGGCTTTGTGCTGTTTCATCCCGACAACGATCTGGTTCTGGGCGCCGCCAATTTTTCGCGTCTGCCCATTGTGGAGACCATGCGGAAAGAAGGTGATAACTACCGCCAGATTTACTACACCGACGCCGACGGCCTTGAATATTTCGGCGCCTACTATCGTTTAAACCAAATGAACGCGGCGGTAATAACGACGATACCCTACGATGTCGTGTTCGAAGCGGTTCAAAGTATTACCAGGCAGAATATATTCCTTACCGCAGTGGTGTTGTTTTTCGCCGTACTTTTTATCTGGTTCTTTTCCAAAACAATCAGCAACCCGGTACAGACCCTGGTTAACGCCGCGTTACAGATTGAACAGGGCGAATTCGAGGTTGAACTTACGCCAAAGACCCATGACGAACTGGGGCTCTTAACGGAAAGTTTTGGCAAGATGAGCAGCGCGCTGGGAATTTTTGGCCGCTTTACCAACCGCGAAATCGCAATCAGGGCCATGCGGGGCGACATCAAACCCGGCGGCCTTCCCAAGCACGCGACGATTTTCTTTTCCGATATACGCGGCTTTACCGAAAAATCAGAAAACTTTACCAGGACCTTTGGAGAGGACGCGTCAAACCGCATTGTTCACTGGCTTAACGGCTATTTTACCCGCATGGTGGAATGCGTGGAAAAAACCGGCGGGGTGGTGGACAAATTTATCGGAGACGCCGTTATGGCCCACTGGGGCACGGCCTATACCGCCGGCAGTCCCGAAGCCGACGCCCTTGCGGGGGTAACCGCCGCGCTGGGTATGCGCCAGGCGCTGCTGGAAATTAACGCCAAAAGAAAAAAGGACGATCCCGGCGATCCGCCCATCCGTATCGGATGCGGCATCAATACCGGCGTGGTTACCGCCGGGCAGATTGGTTCGGAACAGCGGATGGAATACACCGCCATCGGCGATCCGGTAAACCTGGCCAGCCGGACCGAAGCGCTCAACAAGCCGCTGGGAACGGATATCCTTATTACCGAAGACACCTGGGACCTTATAAAAGACAAGATCATTACCGAAGAAATGCCCCCGGTAACCGTTAAAGGAAAGGCAAAGCCGGTGCGGATGTTTGCCGTCATAAATCTTCAGGTTCCGAATCCCCGGGGGCCGAAAACACTGGACGAAGTGAGATCGCTTTTGGGCATTCCCGCTCCGGATATGAGCAAGGTGGATACAGATGCGGAAGAAAAAAAGTACAAAATTCAGGGCAGCTGATGTTCTGATTGTCCTCCTTTGTCTGGCGGGCTCCGCAGCCTCGGCGGCGGCCTTTTGGGGGGAATATAACCGTACAATGGTTAAGCTGAATGAAAGTCCGGTAGGAACCATTGTGTTTAAAAACCGCAGCGCCCACCGCAAGATCGAGGATCGCGCCGCCTGGGACCGGCTTAAGCAGTCGTCCCCGGTGTACAACGGCGATACGATACGCACGGCGGAAGCGTCCGTCGCCATTATCACGTTTCAGGACGAAGTAACCAGGGTGGATCTTTCCGAAAACACCCTTATACAGATTTTTTATACCAGCGAAGAAGGCGCGCGTATCGATCTTGCCGGAGGCATGGTCGATGTCGCTTCCGGCGGCCGGAGCGTTTATATTTCCAACGGCGTCTCCGCCTTCGAACTTGGAGGGAACAGCGAAGCCAGTTTAAACAAGGATGACGGGGGGTTCGGGTTTTCGGTCCTTAAGGGCCAGGCGGTATACGATGGAACGGAGCATGGTTCCGGGTCGGTTGCCGCGTTTACGCAAAGCGGCGGCCCCGACGCCCGCCCGGCGATTGCCATGACGTCTTTTGGAAGCAACGCCCGAATTTTTAAGACAGACAACGCGCCGGTGCGCTTTAGCTGGAACAGCGCCAATTTTACCCCCGATACCCGCGTTGTGATAGAAGTTTCCCTTGACACGGGTTATAGCCGGATTGTCGAAACCCAAACGGTAAGCGGAACTTCCGCGTCAGTCTTTCTGCCGCAGGGGTCGTATTTTTGGCGGGCGTACCCGGTAGAGGGCGGCAGTACCGAACCGGCGGGCCGCATGTATCCTTCCGGCCGAATTGAGGTTGTTCCCGCCGGTATCCCGGAGCTTCGGACTCCCGCAGAAGGCCGGCGCTTTGTTTTTTCGGACGAGTCCAGCGTTCCCCTTTCCTGGTCCGTTGTGGACGGAGCCGCCGGGTATCTTCTTGAAATCGCCGGCAGTCCAGCCATGACCAGTCCCGTTCTGGCCCGGAGGGTCCAGGCTAACTCAATAGTACAAAACGGCCTGGAGCCGGGTTCCTGGTACTGGCGGGTAACGCCGCTCTTTTCGACAGACGGTGAAATTTTCCGGCAAAGTTCTTCTTCGACCGGGGAATTTTCCATCGTCAGGGGCAGCCCGGAAATGGAAGCCCCGGTACTTACCTATCCTGTCCAAAACGCGACGTTAAACCTGGACAGACCCAATGTAGTCTGGAAACACGATCCCTTCGCGGCCTCTTATTTTTTGGAAGTGGCCGATAATCCGCGGATGTCCAATCCGCTGGTACAGCTGGAAACAGTTTCAAATTATCACAATCTGGCGAATCTGCTCGAACTTGGAAAAACCTACTACTGGCGGGTCAGCGCCCGTGCGCAGGGTGTTTCCCTTTCTTCGGCGACGGGGTCCTTTACCGCGGGCAGCGAAAATTACAGTCCCCGGCCTCCGGTTGAAGCGGCAGTTGTCCCGGCCCCGGAGCCTGTGCCGGTTCCGGTTCCGGTTCCCGTCCTGGAGCCGGTTCCGGAACCTGTCCCCGCGCCGGTTGTCGAAGTTGTTTCGCTTGTACAGCCGCTGGATATTCCCGAACCCGAACCCGAACCCGAGCCGGTGCTTAGCGCGACCCCGGCGGAGCAAAGTCCCGGTCAGCTTTTTGCCGCCGGAAATATCCAGGGCGGGTATCCTTTGCACGGACAGCTTGTTTCCATCCGGCAGCTGGCCGGCGTGTCTTCGATGGACTTTGTCTGGGAAGGCCTCGCGCAGGAATACCGCTTCGCGCTCTACCAGGTAAACGGCGATATCGTCGTTCCGCCCACGATAGTGCGGTCGCATTCATTTACGCTGGAAAATCCGTCAAAGCTTGCGGCGGGCGACTATATATGGGAAGTAATAGAATGGGACAGCCGTCAAAGAATACTGGGGAGGTCGACAGCGGCGCAGTTTACCGTAAGCGGCGACGCGCCGGCAAGGCGCCTGCCGACCAGCGATCCGGGAGTGCTCTATGGCAGACGTTAGGCGTTTTATTTTTATACTGTCGCTGGCGGCAGCCGTGTGCGCGTCCCTTGCCGCCAGGGGAAAGGGCGAGGCCCCGGCGGAAGGCCCCGGAGAAGGCTCCTATGTCGCGCTGGCAGACGGCGATTTACAGGTATACCAGATAATTACCTTTCCCGCCGTTCCCTATACCCGGCGTTACGAGGTGGAAATAGAACAGCTCCGGGAACAGGCGTTTGTTCCGGTCGAAAAAACAGATGTCGAAACAAACCGCATACAGCTCAATCTGCGGGCGGGTTCATACCGTTACCGGATTACCGCGTACAACAGGGCGGGCCTGCAGGAAGGAATGTCGGACTGGCAGGAATTTGAAGTAAGCCCCGCGATACCTCCCAGGCCCGAAACATACCAGCCCTTTTACGGGCTCTATTACGAAATGGCGGAAACTTCCGGACAGCTTACGGTTGCCGGACAAGACTTTTTGCCCCAGTCGGAATTTGCCCTGGTGCCGCACAAAGATATTGACTGGTCGGGGGCGGACCTGGAAAAGCGCGGGGACGTTCTTCTTCCCGACCGGGTTACCGTTACCCGGAGCGCCGGTAATCAGGCCCAGGCGGTGCTTGATTTTTCGCGGCAGCGGCTAAAAAGGGGCGAGTACGATATTTTTATCCGTAATCCGGGGGGACTGTGGAGTGTTTTGGGCCGCGTGCGGGTAGGGTATCGAAAAAATACCGACTGGACCTTTGCGCTTGGCTGGTCTCCCGTGATGGCGCTGTTTGATACCGGCGGGAGCAGCTATACCCACAATGGTACCGAGCAGGGAGAGAGCATTGACTTTTTTAATCTCCAGGGCGCCTATCTGCGTCTTGGCTGGATTCCCGTTAAAACCCGGCGGGGGAATTTCGGCCTCGAACTGAACGCCGGTTTTCTTATGGATAAGGAATGGAAAGCCGAGCACGACGCGAATGGTTTTGATTATTTTGGCGCGTTTCAGAATGCTCATCTTGACCTTTTATACCAGGCGCCCTCCATCGGAAAGCTCCAGGCCCAGATACGCTTTGGGGCCGGCGCCGGCGACTATTATGACGAGACGTGGGACGAGGGGAACGGCGTGCCCGTTCTGTTAAACTTTGGCGTTTCCGGCCAGTACTTTGTCTGGGAAAACTTTTATTACGAGCTGGGGGTTGATTTTCAATTCATGACCAGAGTGAATCATTTTTCGATCAGACCCGTTGTCGGCCTTGGATGGCAGTTTGGCCGCTGGGGCGAAATGGCCGTCGTAAAAAAGGCGCAGGACAGAGGAGAAGATCCTTCGGTGCCGGTGTCCGATATTCCGGCAAAAGAATTTACCCTTTCCCTTGGCTGGTCCCCCATGATTCCCCTGGGGATGGACAGGACGAAATCTGACGAACACGACGGACGCGAACGAACCATGTTGTCACAGGTAAATCCCCAGGGATTTTATCTGCGCATGGCTTTTCTTCCCCATCGCTGGGGTAAAAACCGGCTGGGGCCGGAACTACAGACATACATGCTGAATTATCCCGGAAGAGCTCACGACGGCGACGGTGTCTACGCGTACATCAATATTTTTAGCCACCACCACATAGGGGTGCTGTACCAGCGGATTATGACCGATGACTGGCGCCTGAACGCGCGTTTTGGCGCGGGAATTTCCCATCCCTACGATTATGACGGCGATGATGAGGATATTCCCCCTTCGCTGCATACCGGTCTTTCGTTCCAGCGCTTTTTTAGTAAAGGCCTTTACGCGGAAGCGGGACTTGACGTGTTTGTTTCCTTTGGACGCGAAACCCATTGGATGATCAACCCCGGGATTGGTATTGGATGGCAGTTTAACAGAACGGCTTCCACCGGCCTTAAAGATTCCGTTGAATAATGGTGTATGCCTGGTAAACGGTTATGGGGAATCTGGTAAAACATGAAACAGAGCTTGTCGCAGAGGCGGTAAGCTGGCTTGAAGCGGAAAACCCCCGCGAGGCGGAGCCGGTCCGCCTGCGCTTTGAGTGTGTCGATTCCTTTTCCGTGCTGCTTGGCCTTTTTCCCCCGGTACGCGAAAGCGATATGCTGCGCGGCGTGTCCCGGAACGCGCAGCAGTTTATTTTAACGCTTGTCAATATGTCGCCGACCGCGCACCTTTTGCATATTCCGCCGCGCATTCAGGCCATGCGGAGTTTTCTGGTAACAAAGTTTCACGCGTTTTCGCTTTTATCCCGGACGCTCCCGGAAAGCTCCGGTTTTTATGACAGGGTGTATTCCTCCCTGTACAGCACGCTTTTTACCATAATGTCGGAGGACGTGTACTTTTCCTGTCTTGACGATCCTTCCTTTCCCAATGAATTAAAAGTACGCCTTGCCGAAGATCTTGTGTCGCTGTGGGATTCGGGAACAGAGCTGGCGCTGGTTAAACATTTTCCCGCGCTGGAAGCCCTGTGGACGGCGCGTAACGAAAGTCCGCCCAGTTTCGGCACCATGGACGGCAACAGCGAAATATTGCGCCTTTCCATTACGCAGGACGAATCGTGGAGCGATTTTCTTGCCGCCGACGACGCGGACGGTGAAACCCGCCGGGCGCTGGAAGAATTTATTTTTGGCCTTTCATTTGAAGAATTGCTGGCGGTGCGCGAACGTCTGGTACGTTTCGGCATTGCCGCCGTCAACTTTAACGAAATCCGCTCATACCTGGGAAGCAGCCCGAAATACCGCGTCGTCATGAGTTCCGACCCAAAGGCAATCTACGATTTTTACATGGACCGCAAAGAAGCGGCGCATATGCGCAAAAAAAACGGCAAAAGCGGGCCGCGCAAAACCCTGGAAGAAATTTACCTTAAATACCGCATGAAGTAGGCGCTATTGTTCTTTGTATTCTTCAACTTCGTTATGTACATATTCCAGTTTAATTTTTGCCTGCGAAAACATCGCTTCGGAATCGGCGGCGTCATGATAGCGCCGCTGGGCGACCACGCGGACTATGCCGCAGTTGATGATCAGCATCGCGCAGGTACGGCAGGGTGTCATGCGGCAGTAAAGCGTGGCGCCTTCTATGGCGATGCCGCGTTTTGCCGCCTGGCAAACGGCGTTTTGTTCGGCGTGCACGGTTCGTACACAGTGGGTGGTAACGCTGCCGTCTTCGTGGACCATCTGTTTTAACTGGTGTCCCGCTTCATCGCAGTGGGGAAGCCCCGAGGGCGCGCCTACATATCCGGTAACAAGTATCTGGTTGTTTTTGGCGATAACGCAGCCCGACCGCCCCCGGTCGCAGGTAGCCCGTTTTGCGATAGCGTCACAGACTTCCATAAAGTATTCGTCCCAGCTGGGACGTTCGTGTTTTGGTTTGTTTTCTTTTGCCTGCATGCACCACTATAAAAAATACGGTAAAACCTGTAAAGTATGTAGCGATGGGCGCGTTTCTTACTGTCTGCATGAATCCGACACTGCAAAAAACCCTGTGTTTTTCTTCCATTGTTCCCGGCCAGGTAAACCGTACGGACCGCCACCGGCTTGACGCTTCGGGCAAGGGAATCAACGTGACGCGGGTGCTCTGTCAGCTGGGCAAAACGGCGACGCACCTTACCCAGCTGGGCGGCGAACTGCGTCCGTTTTTTTTGGCCCTTTGTAAAAAGGACGGGCTGGAGATTGAATGGGTAGAAAGCGCCGGCGCCGTCCGCTTCTGCTATACCCTGATCAGCGGCGATCGCAGTACCGAAATTACCGAACTTGTCGAGGAAGGGGAGCAGGTCGACGCGCCCGCCGAAGAACGCTTTCTTAAAAAATACAAAACGCTGCTTCCCTCATTTGGTACGGTAATTTTTTCGGGCGCAAAGGCGCGCGGTTTTAGCGACAATCTGGTTCCCTTGATGGTTTGCCTTGCGCGGGAGCGGGGGGCGCGTATCATTCTTGACATGAGGGGGAGCGATTTGGTCAAAAGCCTTCCGTACTGTCCAGATATAATTAAACCCAATCTTTTTGAATTTACCGGCACCTTTGCGCCGGAGCTTAAAAAGCTCGGCGAGCTTTCCGGCGATGAAGAAGGCGTAAAAGACCGCGTAAGGGAGATCGCGCTGGAACTGGCCGAAAGGCATCACTGCCGCATAATTCTTTCGCGGGGGAGCCGTCCGCTCTGGTACTGCGGCGGCGGCGGTTTCGAGGAATTCCCGGTAAAAAAAATACCGGCGGTAAATACGGTAAATACGATTGGATCAGGAGACGCGTTTACCGCGGGCCTTGCCTCCGCGCTGGATGAGGGCCTGGATTTTCGCGGCGCGCTTGAAGCGGGAACGCGCTGCGGAGCCGCGAACGCCCGGCTGCTTAAGCCTGGAGTAATTATCTGATATGGCGTTTGAGATAGAACTAAAAGCCTGGGTTTCACGAAAAAATCCCCAGAACAAAGATGCCGCGGAACGCGCCGGAGCTGTTCTTTCTTCGCTTGGCAGATACGGCGGCGAGTACCGCAAGTCCGACACCTACTGGCGCGGACAGCTCCCGTTTAGCATACGGGTACGGCGCGAGGAAAGGGTTTTTTGCCGGCAAAAAACCGGCATAACACTGGTAACGTATAAAATCAAGAAAAGGGACGGCGGTATTGAAATTAACGATGAAAGGGAATTTGAAATAGCCGGACGGAACGGAGAGTCGGCCGCCGAAGGGTTTGAATATTTGCTTGAGCGGCTGGGCATGGCGAAAACAGAGGTAAAAACCAAACAGGGAAGGGTATGGGACTGCGGCGGAATAAACGCGGAACTTTCCCTGGTGTGCGGAAAAAACGACAGGCCCCTTGGCTGGTTTATCGAACTTGAAATTATCGCAAAAGACGACTCGGCAAAAACCCGCGCAAAGGCAAAAACGCGCCTGCTTGAACTGCTTGCCAAAACCGGCATAGACCCGGAGAACAGCGAGGATCGTTACTATACGGAACTTCTGCGGGAGCAGGCGGTCCATTTGCAAACAGGCAAAAATAGTATACCATTGGATTGATGACAACGCGAATCCTTCTGCTTTTTCTGGCGCTGCTGTGTGCGTTCCCCGTTTTTGGACAGAGCGATGACGACTCGCGGGGCAGCTACCTCACGGTAAAAATCGCCGTCGTCGGTCCGGGAGACGAAATCTATCTTTGGTGGGGCCACATCGGCATTATTATCGAAGACGCGCTTTCGGGCGAAAACCGTTTTTATGACTGGGGCGTTTTTTCGTTTGACAACAATAATTTTTACCTTAACTTTGCCCTTGGACGTCTTCTCTACGCCTGTACCATGACGCCCGCCGAATACAATATTGAACGCAACATACGGACAAACCGCGCCATAACAACCTATACCTTAAATCTAAGCAGCCAAAAAAAAGCGGAACTGCAGCGCTTTGCCGGGAATAACGTCCTGCCGGAA
The DNA here is from genome assembly GCA_031267675.1 of Treponema sp. GTDB lineage: Bacteria > Spirochaetota > Spirochaetia > Treponematales > Breznakiellaceae > JAIRYT01. Next base: position 36,263 of record JAIRYT010000073.1, read on the forward strand.
AACGCCAATTACTGGTACCACCATTTTGACGACAACTGCGCGACACGGGTAAGGGACGTGATCGACATGGCCAGTTCCGGCGCGTTTAAGGCGCGGTACGGCGAAGCGCCCGGACGCTTTACCCTGCGCGAGCATGTGCGCCGCCATACCTGGTTTTCGCCGTTTTGGGACTGGGCGGTTTCGTTCTGGATGGGCCGGGGCATCGATCAGCCGATAACCATGTGGCAGGAAATGTTTTTGCCTTCGGAAATCGGGCGGAACATACAGAATTTTACCTATACCGATGAAAACGGCGTGTTGCGAAATCTGGTAAGCGCGGTGGAAGTAATCAATACCGCGCAAAACCGGCCGGCGCCGCTTGAGTCAAGCCCCTTTTCATTTCGCGAAGCGCTCGCCGGTATTCTTGCCGCGGTTTTTTTAGCCGGCGCTTTTGCCGGCGGCGGAATAGTTACAAAAAAACGCGCCCGCCTTGTTTTGGGACTGGGGCAGAGTGTTTTGGGACTGTATTTTGGCATAGCCGGTTCCCTGCTTTTCTTTTTGGAGTTTTTTACCAATCACGATTACACCTGGCATAACACCAATATTATATATATAAACCCGCTTGTTCTTGCCGCGTTTCCCCTTGGTTTGATTTTTGCGTTTACCAAAAACGGGGCGCGTTTTGCCCGCGCGCAAAAAGTACTCCGGGCGCTGTGGATCTATGTAAGTTCCGCAGGCCTTTTTACGCTGGTGTTAAACGTGTTTCCGCCGCTTTACCAGCATAATTGGGAAACCTTCGCGCTGGTTTTTCCCCCGGCGTTTGTGCTTGGTTTTGTTCCGTTTTTTTATAATCCGGGCTTTTCCGGGGATTTTTTTACCGGATTACCGGGCAAACCCAAAAAGGCGGCGCGATGAAACCGGATTGGATCAGGGTCCGTTATCCGGCGGGCGCTTCCTTTAAACAGGTGGACGAAACTCTTGCGCGCCGCAGCCTTCATACGGTATGTGACCAGGCGCGCTGCCCCAACAAGGGGGAATGCTGGGCGCTGGGAACGGCGACCTTTATGATCCTTGGCGATATTTGTACGCGGGGCTGCCGCTTCTGCGCCGTCGCCACAGGCAAAAACGGCAGCCCGGTAAGGCCGGACGAAGGAGACCGTCTGGCCGCCGCTGTCGCGGAATTAAAACTTGACTATGTGGTGCTTACCTCGGTTGATCGCGATGATTTACGCGACCGGGGGGCGGGGCACTTTGCCCGCTGCATATACGCGCTGCGGGAGCGCTGCCGCGCCGTAAAGATTGAAGCGCTCATTCCCGACTATTTTGGCGGCGAATTAGAAACCGTTCTTGACGCCGCGCCCGACGTCATCGCCCACAATGTTGAAACGGTGCGGTCACTGCAGTCGGCGGCGCGGGACGCGCGCGCGTCTTTTGACAAAAGTCTGCGGACACTCATTGAAGCAAAAAGCCGCTTTAAAGAGAACACCGGCGGAAAAACAAAAACAAGTTTGATGCTTGGATTGGGAGAAACACATAAAGAAATTCTTTCCTGTATGGACGAACTGCGAAGCGCCAATGTGGATATTCTGGTAATCGGCCAGTATCTGCAGCCGTCAAAACAACAGCTTCCTGTTTCCCGCTATATTACGCCCGAAGAATTTGAGCGATACCGCGATACGGCGCTTAAAAAAGGTTTTGCCTCGGTAATTTCCGAACCCTTGGCGCGTACCAGTTATCACGCAAAAAAAACCTACAGCGAATCGTGATTACTATCGAAGTGGTGGGAAAACCGCCTGGCGGTAAATTGATTCGCGTAAGCGCGCGCGTCAAAGACGGCGTGTTCCAGTCTGTTTCGATACGCGGTGATTTTTTTGCCAGCCCCGAAGAGGGCTTTGACAACGCGCAGGACGCGCTGGCGGGAACGGCCGTTTCCGCGCTCGAAGAAAATTTTGCCTGTTTCCTTGCCCGCGAAGGCGTGGAAACAAGCGGCATAACGCCGGCCAGCCTTGCCGCGCTTGTATCGGAAGGCATTTTATCAAAAGAAAATGGAAAGGAACCTTTACCGGCATGAGCCACCTATTCCGCCTCTTTAACACCGGATACAACAACTGCTATTACAATATGGGCCTGGACGAAGCCCTTCTTGAAAGTACGGCAAAGGGCGAATTACCCGTGCTGCGTTTTTACGGATGGAAACCCGCCGCCGTTTCTGTCGGGTACTTTCAGGGTTTGCGGGAAGAAGTTGATGTCCAGGCGTGCAGGCGCTTTGGTTTTGACGTGGTGCGCCGTATTTCCGGCGGCGGCGCGGTGTTTCATAAATCAGAATTAACCTACAGCATCGTTATTCCGCTGACCCACCCCCTGGCGGATGCGGACCTTAACAATTCATACCGTACGCTTTGCGCAGGCCTTATTGAAGGCCTTGCCCTTGCCGGCGTCCATGCCGAATTTTCAGGCATTAATGACATTGTCGTTAAAAGCGCGGGCAAAACCCGTAAAATTTCGGGGAACGCCCAGACCCGCCGCAAAGGATGCGTACTGCAGCACGGAACAGTGCTTTTGGATAACGATATTGAAACCATGTTTAACGTGCTCAAAATACCGGCGGAAAAAATAAAGGGAACCCTGATGCGCGAGGCAAAAGAGCGGGTTACCAACCTGCGCGATCTTTTAAAACAGCCGCCGTCTTTTGACGAAGCGCGCCGCCTGTTTGAGGAAGGCTTTAAAAAAGCGCTGGATCTGGAATACCGCGCCGTTTCCCCGAATAACGAGGAATCCGCGCGGGCGCTCCTGCTCGCGCAAGAAAAATTCTCCACCGCGGAATGGATTTATAAACGGTAAAAAAACGCGCAGGCGGCTGGAACCCGGGCCGAAGGCCGGGATAATATACGGGCCTTACGCGCAATAGCGCCAGTAACCGGTATTGATAACTGCTTTTTAGTATGACAGAATGGAATTATGAAACAGTTTCTTTGTATTTTTGCACTCTTGGTTGGGTTTACCGGTAATATTCCGGCCCTGGAGTTCCCCCGGTTTGGCGGACAGGTGATTAAGCCGCTTTTGTTAATGCTACCGGTGTAGCATATCCGAGCGTAGAGTGTCTACGCTTTTTGTTGTAATAGATTTCAATGTATT